>JAQSXU010000006.1 GCA_029256485.1 Clostridiaceae bacterium | reverse complement strand
GCCAATTTAACATCTCTAATCACAGTTTCTTGAGGAATACACATTCCCATTGGTTTGCATTTTATTCTTGGGTACATAGGGTTTTCATACATTTTTCTTTTTTTCCTCCAATAATTTATATACACAATAATATAGTATTATTTAAAAAATATTTTGTTACATTTATATGGACATATAGACAAAAAGATATATAAATCAAATATGATGTATATGAATAACATCACTAATTATTAGTTAGTATTTTTATTAATAATTAGTTTTCAAGATATAATGAAAGTCATTTGCTATTTAAAAAGTCAGAAAACTGTATAAGTTATGTATAAATTATTTAAAGAAATAGAGACTGAATCGAGAAAATAAAATACTTGATGGTTTTATAAATAGGAGAGCTCATATTGAAGTGGGTTTTCTTTATATTGTATTTCAATTTCATTCATTTATATAATATGTAAATAAGTAAAATTGATAGTGAATTAATATTATTAATTAATAATTGATTTCCATTAATCTAAATTGTGTGATAAAATATATATGTAATAAATATATTAATTAGATAAAAATAATGAATATTGCCTTTAGGAGGTATTAATATGAAAAAAGTAGTATTTTTAAGACATGGAGAAAGTTTATGGAACAAGGAAAATAAATTTACTGGCTGGGCAGATGTTGAATTGTCTCAAAAGGGAATTGAAGAAGCAAAAAGAGCTGGTCAAATATTAAAAGAAGAAGGATATACATTTGATGTAGGTTTTACGTCTGTATTGAGAAGGTCAATAAAAACTTTATGGTATGTTTTAGATGAATTAGAGTTGTTATGGATTCCAGTTGAAAGATCATGGCGATTAAATGAAAGACACTATGGTGCTCTTCAGGGCCTTAATAAAGCTGAAACAGCAGCAAAATATGGACAAGATCAGGTACAAAAATGGAGAAGAGATTCCAATGTGTTTCCACCAGCTTTAGATAAAAACGATAAAAGATATCCTGGATTTGATATAAGGTACAAGGATTTAAATGAAGAGGAAATTCCACTTACAGAAAATTTAAATGATACAATTAAAAGAGTAATCCCATATTGGAATGAAATAATTGCACCAACAATTAAACTAAACAAAAAAGTTATAATAGCTGCTCACGGAAACAGTTTAAGGGCTCTTGTTAAATACCTTGACAATCTTTCTAATGAAGAGGTGTCAAATTTAAATATTCCAACAGGCACACCTTTGGTATATGAGTTAGATGATAATCTGAAGCCAATTAGGCATTATTACCTTGGCAATCAAACTGAAATTGCAAAAGCTCAGCAGGCAGTAGCAAATCAAGGTAAAGCACAATAAAATTGGATAAAATCGGGGACGGTTAATTAAACATTTAAATTGAAATAAATTTCATTAGGGTTTTTAAAACTATTATTGATAAGAAAAAGTAATTAACCGTCCCCAAAAAAACAAAAGATAGATAAGCACTAAAATAATCAATAATTGAAAATTTTAGTGCTTATTATTTATTATTTTAAAAGCTAATAATTAGATACATTGGTCTAATCACTCTTTTCTCTTTTACTTTAATATCAGTAAGTAAATTTTCTTGCTATGCTAATCTTACAGATGCTGTTTTCTTTTCCATCTTCATCTTTACAAATATTATCCGAATTAAAAATTCTAAATTTATTACTTTTAATTTTTTCTTTATTATTTTTAACCATAATAATCATCTCCAAATTATATTTCATTAATAAAAGTTAATTGGTTTATTTTATTATACAATACTTATATGGATATGTAAATAATAATTATTAAGAAATAAATAATATTGAAGCTCTTTTATGCACTTAATTTTAAATAACTATAGAAACTAAGATATAAAACATAAAGCAAAAATTTTAATTTACAGCATATAATGTAGTAATTAAGTTTTTCGGGGGAGTTTAAATAAATGTATTTTGATGCAAATTTATTTAGAAGAAATTTATACAATAGGCAAAGTGCTGTGAATTATGCTGTTGAATATGCATTAAGACCCAATGACCAATATAGATATTTTCCTTTAATTCATGATAGCAGTGGAGATTGTGCTAATTTTCTGTCCCAGTGCTTAAAAGCAGGGGGTGCTCCAATGAGCTATAAATATGGCAATGAATGGTGGTATAATAATCAGGGAACTTTAAAAAATGTAAAGGATGATACCTGGTCCTTATCATGGACAGTAGCACATTCATTATATTGGTATTTAAAAATAAATGGAAGTAAAAATACCAATGGCGCTGTTAAGGGGATAGAAGTTAATTATACAAATCAACTTGAGCTTGGGGATGTTATTTTTTATGAAGATTATAAAGGTGTAATTTTTCATTCTGCCATAATAACATCATTTGCTGGTTCAAATGGGACCAAGATGCCCTTAATTAGCCACCATTCCTATGAGGCGTTAAACGTACCATATAAAAAGAGTTATCCTTATAAAAGGGTTCATTTTTTAAAAATAATAATCTAAACTGATAAAAATTAGGAGTGCTAAAATGGAAAATTGGTTTAATGTTGAATATATTGATGATAATACATTTGCTATTAGTGAATATGGACACTGGGAGAAAACCCATTCATATCTTTTATTAGGTAGAAAATATGCTTTATTAATAGACACCGGATTAGGAATTGGGAATATAAAAAAGGAAGTAAACAAATTAACTAACCTGCCAGTAAAGGTTGTAACTACACATGCTCACTGGGATCATATAGGTGGACACAAGCTGTTCAATGATATATATGTTCATGAAAATGATGCACAATGGTTAAGAAAAGGACTTCCAATACCAATAAGTGTAATTAGAAAAAATATATTAAAGGAACCATTTACTATAGAACCACCTGAAAACTTTGATGTTAGTAAATATACCATATTTACTAGTGATTCACTTAATATATTAAGAGATAAAGATATAATAAATATTGGTTCAAGAGAAATAAAAGTTATACACACGCCAGGGCATTCGCCAGGTCATATTTGCCTTTTTGAAGAGAAAACTGGATATTTATTTACGGGAGATTTAATATATTTAGGTACTCTTTATGCATTTTATCCCAGCACGAATCCGTTAGATTTTAAAAATTCTGTAGATAAAATTTCTAATTTAAAAAAAGTAGTTAAAATATTTCCGGGACATAATGAGCTGGAAATCTCAAATGACATTATTCAAAGAGTGAAGTGTGCGTTTCAGCATTTAGAAGAGATTAAATTATTATCACAGGGCAGCGGTACTTTTAACTTTGGAGACTTTAACATACAAATATAAACTAATTTAATTAAACATACAAAATTCACAGGGCTGCGGCTCTGTTTTTTATTTATAAATATGTAAAAAACAAATTAACCGTCCCCGATTTAACCAATTTCTGCTATAATTAAAATATCTATGTTGGGGGGTTAAATTATGGAGAATGCAGAGAATAAGAATGAAGTTATAATTACCATAAGAAATTTGAGAATGAATTATGGATCAAAAGAAGTATTAAGAGGTATAGATTTAGATGTAAACAGAGGTCAGATCATTGGGTATATCGGTCCTAATGGAGCGGGAAAAAGTACAACGGTGAAAATTATGCTGGGTATTGTCACTGGGTATACCGGACAGGTTAATATACTAGGACAGGACATTGTCTCTGGGAATGTGGAATACAAGAGAAGCATAGGCTATGTGCCTGAAATTGCCGATATATATGATAGTCTTACAGCATCTGAATATTTAACTTTTATAGGAGAACTTTACGGATTAAAGTATGACGCGGCTGATAAAAAAGCTAAAAACCTTATGAAACTTTTAGGTATTGAACAGGTCTATAATTCAAGAATATCCTCATATTCAAAGGGAATGAAACAAAAGGTTTTAATTATAGCAAGTTTACTGCACAATCCGGATATTTTATTTTTAGATGAGCCATTGAGTGGATTGGATGCTAATAGTGTGCTGGTTGTTAAAGAGATTTTAGCTTCTCTTGCGGCACATGGAAAAACTATTTTTTATTCATCTCATATAATGGACGTTGTAGAGAAAATAAGCAGCAGAATAATATTGTTAAATGAAGGTCAAATTGCAGCAGATGGCAGCTTTCAGGATTTAAAAGAAAGGTCAAAGGAAGGTTCTTTAGAGGAAATATTTAACCAGCTGACAGGATTTAATGAGCATAAGGCAATTGCGGAAGAATTCGTTTCTTTAGTAGAAGAGAGGTGAATGTTTCATGAAGGACTTTAAGGTATTGAAATTTCTAGATAAATTTAAGAAGTTGTTTATTTCAATAGGTATTGATTATGATGTAATGAGAAAAATACTTCAGATAAAGCTGGTTATGGATGGCAGAAGGGTGCCCACAGTGTTAAATAATTCAAAAGGCAAAAGAGATCATAGTAATGACTCAAATGATAGAAACAACTTTATTAGATCATTATGGATGTATTTGCTGATGGGATTAATTATGATACCCTTTGTAATAATGAAAAGCAGCTTTATATTTCAAATGAGCTTTGTATTCGGAATATTAATTTTTATGGTAATGACATCTTTAATATCTGATTTTTCCTCTGTACTGCTGGACATAAGGGATACAAGCATAATAGGAACAAAGCCGGTTAACAGTAAAACACTAAATATGGCGAAAACCATTCATGTATTAATATATATGTTAATGCTGACAGCAGCACTAACAGTTCCTTCACTTATAGCATCTTTAGCAGCACAGGGATTTTTATTTTTTATTTTATATGTAATTGAAATAATACTTGTTGACATGTTTATTGTGGTATTAACTGTACTTTTATATATGATAATCTTGAAATTTTTTGATGGGGAGATGCTAAAGGATATAATAAACTATGTCCAAATTGCACTATCAATTACACTTACAATAGGGTATCAGCTAATTGGAAGACTTTTTGATATTTCTAAAATAACATCCTCTGTTGTATTCGCACCTAGATGGTGGCAGTATTTTATAGTTCCAATGTGGTTTGGCGCACCTTTTGAGTTAATAATAAGAGAATCCAACAATATATACTTTATAACATTTTCAATATTAGCCTTAATTATTCCAATAGTATCAATAATTATATATATTAAGCTAATGGCCACATTCGAAAATAATTTACAAAAGTTAAGCAATAATAGTGAAAAAGGAAGTAGAAACAAAAATTACTTTATTAATAAGCTGTCCATAGTATTTTGTCATGATCTAGAAGAAAGAACATTTTTCAAATTTACATCTTACATGATAAAAAATGAAAGGGAATTCAAATTATCAGTTTATCCTTCAATTGGATTTGCAATAATATTTCCTTTTATATTCATTTTTAATAATTTAAGAGGAAGCAGTTTTTCAACAATTGCTAAAACAAAACAATATTTTAATATATATTTTTGCGCTCTTATGCTGCCAACAGCTGTTATGATGTTAAAATATTCTCCTAAATACAAAGCTGCATGGCTATACAAAGCACTGCCAGTTAAAAAAAATTCCTCAATTTATAAAGGAAGTATAAAGGCCTTTATTATAAGACTGCTTGTCCCAGTGTATATGTTTGAAGCGGTTATATTTTTCATGATCTTTGGACTGACGATATTCCCGCATCTAATTTTAGTGCTTTTAAATATGCTGTTATTTACTGTATTGTGTTTTAAAGCTATGAACAAATCACTGCCTTTTTCAGAAATGGCAGGCACGGCCAATAAAGACAGCGGACTCATATTTATACCTCTTATGATGATGCTAGGAGGCTTAGTATTTATTCATTATCAGTGTGCTTCTACATCATACGGAGTGTATATTTATATGACTGTATTGGTTTTATTTAATTTATTACTTTGGAAAAAAGCTTTCGATGTTTCTTTTAAGTTTTGAGGGATGATTATTTTAAATCATCCCATTTTTTATGAAATTTTTACCATATCCTTCATAATCAAATACTGACTTTTATACCATTCATCATCAGGAGTAAGCTCATAAGCTTTCTTTGCAAAATTAAGAGCATTTTCGCAGTCACCCATTTCCTTATATATAAATGCTTTTCCTAAATAAGCATCACTTTTGATGCCATCTACCTTAATAGCATTTGAATATATTCTAAGAGATTCTTTAATTTCACCTAAATTTCTTAGCAGATCTGCTTTTTCACAAAGAGCTTCATAAAAATCAGGTTTTAGCTTTAAGCAAGTGTTATAACAGGCTAAGGCTCTGTTAATTTCTCCTAAATAGATATAAAAACTTGCTTTTTTGAAATATAAATCTGGATTTTTACTATCACTTTTAATCAGCTTATTGCAGTATCTTAGAGCTTTTTGAAACTCTGCCATTTCATCATAAACTTCTATTAAATCTAAATAGGCTTCCACACTATTTGGTACAAGTTTAATATATTTTTTTAAGCAATCCTCTGCCTCGTCTACTTCAAACATACCCATATGTGCTTTAGCCTTTACCAGATAAGTTTCAGCATAATTTTTGTCTAATTGAAGAGCTTTATCAAAATACTTAAACGCTTCTCTGATTTTATTTTCCTTGTAATATAAGGATTTACCTTTATCAAGATACTCTTGTATTTTATCTTTAGTTTTATCAGTTATCTTTTTATTTTCCATTTAATTTCACCTCTTCATATAAATTATTTCCATCTAGGAATTATTGACAAAAACACTAAATATATACTTAATTTAATAATTTAAGAAAATTTTAAAAACCAGAATTTATTTTACTTATTAGGGTAATATTGTTATTATAGAAACATATAAACAATAAAAATATAGGGGGTTTTAACTTGCTGAAATTTAAAGATTATGAATACAAAAGACCTGATATGGATCAGGTAAAAGAAGATTTTAACGGGCTGATTAAAAAGTTTAAAAATGCTGATTCCTTTAATGAACAAGATATGATAATGAAAAAAATCAATGAAATAAGAATTGAAGTTGAATCTATGATGGAATTAGTAAATATCAGAAACACCATTAACACTGTAGATGAATTTTATGAAAAAGAGCAGCTTTTTATGGATGAGAACAGTCCTGTGTATGAGGGAATAATATCAGATTATTATGCAGCTTTAGTAAATTCCAAGTTTAGGAGAAAATTAGAAGAAAAATGGGGCAAACAACTATTTACACTGGCAGAAATGCAGCTTAAAACTTTCAAACCGGAGATTATAGAAGATTTGCAGGAGGAAAACAAACTAGTTACAGAATATGATAAACTTAAAGCTTCTGCCAAAATAATGTTTGAAGGTGAGGAAAGAAATCTAGCACAGCTGGCACCTTTCACTGAATCCAAAGATAGAGCAATGAGAAAAAGAGCTTATGAAGCTTCTACAAATTTTTATGCTGAAAATGAAGAAAAGTTTGATGAACTCTATGATAAATTAGTTAAAATAAGAACAAGAATAGCCAAAAAACTGGGCTATAAGAATTTCGTTGAACTTGCATATTTAAGAATGAGAAGGTCAGACTATAATGCAGATATGGTTGCCAGCTACAGAAATCAAGTGCTGGAATATATTGTACCGCTGGCAGAGCAGCTTAAAAAGAGACAGGGAGAAAGACTTGGAATAGATGAACCTAAATACTATGATGAACCGCTAAAGTTTTTAACAGGCAATGCCATACCAAAGGGAGATTCAAATTGGATATTAAATAATGGAAAGCAAATGTACAGAGAGTTGTCTAAGGAAACAGATGAATTCTTTACATTTATGGTGGACCATGAACTTTTGGATTTAGTAAGCAAGAAGGGCAAAGCAGGAGGTGGATACTGTACTTATATACCAAAATATAAGTCACCATTTATATTCTCCAACTTTAATGGCACTTCAGGAGATGTGGATGTTCTAACTCATGAAGCAGGGCATGCTTTTCAGGCATATTTAAGCAGAGGTTATGAAGTACCTGAGTATTCATTTCCAACTTATGAAGCTGCAGAAATACATTCTATGAGCATGGAGTTTCTCACATGGCCATGGATGAAGCTGTTTTTTAAAGAAGATGAATTGAAATATAAATTCTCACATTTAAGCAGTGCAATAACATTTATTCCATATGGAGTTACAGTAGATGAGTTTCAGCATTTTGTGTATGAAAACCCTGAAATTACTCCAAATGAAAGAAAGGAAGCTTGGAGAAAAATCGAAAAGAAATACTTACCAAGCACAGATTATGAGGATAGTGACTTATTAAATAGAGGGGGATTCTGGTTTAGACAGGGACATATTTTCCAGGTTCCATTTTACTATATTGATTATACTTTGGCTCAAGTTTGTGCACTGGAATTTTGGGTTAAGGCAAATGAAAACAGAGAAAAAGCCTTTCAGGATTATTTAACATTATGCAGACAAGGGGGCAGTAAATCCTTCTTACAGCTAGTAAATGTCGCAAATTTGGAAAATCCATTTAAAGACGGCACCATTGAAAGTGTTATTATACCTGTAAAAAAGTGGCTTGATCAGGTGGATGATAAAAAATTATAAAAATATTCAACTGGTAAAAATTTATTGTTGACAGATCCTCTTTTGAAATATATAATAGGTAACAATAATTAAACAGATTTAATGCAAAAATTCTAAAATATTGTGACTTAGCCACAATATAAGAATTTAAAATATTATATATTTCCTATGAAGAGAATAGTAACTAAAGTAAGTTAAAGAGAGTCGGTGGTGGTGTAAACCGATAGCTGATCTTTGGTGAATCCGCCTTGGAGGATTATTACGATGAGTAATACGGTAGAATCCGTTATATGAATTGAGAGAATCATTTTACAATGATTAATAAGGGTGGCAACGCGAGACAATCGTCCCTGGTGGGATGGCTGTCTCTTTTTTTTGTAAATTTAAATAGATATAATGTAGAATTTTAAAACATTGTGACATACCTACAATATGGAAAATTAAAAGATTATATGTATCCAGTGAAGAGAATAGTAGCTAAAGTAAGTTAAAGAGAGTCAGTGGATGGTGCAAACTGACAGCTGATATTTAGTGAATCCGCCTTGGAGGATTATTACGATGAGTAATACGGTAGAAACCGTTACATGAATTGAGAGGATCATTCTAATAATGATCAATAAGGGTGGCAACGCGAGACAATCGTCCCTAAGGGGTGTGATTGTCTCTTTTTTTATACATTTTACTTTATCAATTTATCACTGTACATTAAATGATTGCATCAGCAAATTAAACAAAAATAAATTTTTAGGGGGTTATTTTATGACAAGAATACTTGTATGTGATGGAATGGAAAAAGAGGCTATGGATAAGCTTACATTGGAAGGCTTCGATGTGGTTGACAAACATTACGAAAAGGAGGGCTTAAAGGAAAATATTAAAGATTTTGATGTGGCTATTGTAAGGTCAGCTACAAAGATAAATAAGGAAATTATTGATCATGGTAAGCAGGGAAAATTAAAGCTTGTAATACGCGGTGGTGTTGGGGTAGATAATATTGATGTGGATTATGCTAATAAAAATGGAGTAGAAGTTAGAAATACTCCTAATGCCAGCAGTGCTTCTGTGGCAGAACTTGCAATTGCACATATGTTTTCATTGACTAGAAAAATATATGATGCAAATGTTTCTCTTAGGGAAGGAAAGTGGGAGAAGAAAAAATATAAGGGAACAGAGCTTTATGGAAAAACTTTAGGACTTATAGGATTTGGAAGAATAGCTAAAGAAGTAGCAAAAAGAGCAGATGGACTTGGAATGAAAATAGTGTACACAGATAAATTAGGAAAAGCAGAAGGCTTTCATAAGTGGAAGTTCTGCAGTTTAGAAAATTTGCTTAAGGTTTCAGATGTTATATCACTGCACATACCATTTATTAAAGAAGATGGAGCTGTGATCGGTGAAGAAGAATTTGAAATGATGAAAGATGGTGTATATATTATTAATTGTGCAAGAGGTGGCGTTGTTGACGAGAAAGCTCTTTTAAATGCCTTAAATGAAGGCAAAGTAGCCGGAGCAGGCATTGATGTATTTGAAAATGAGCCAAATCCAAATTTGGATCTTATAAACAATGATAAAGTAAGTGTGACCCCTCATATTGGCGGATCTACAAATGAGGCCCAGGGAAGGATTGCATTAGAAATAGTTAATATTATTGAGAACTACTTTTCAGCATAATTTGCAATAGCATTATGGTTAGATTTTCAGCTGATGCTGAAAATCAGCCTGTTTTTTTGCCCTATTTTAAATAATGGCTGTAGCAGTTAAGTTAAAATTTTGACTCTAAATTTTAACTAATTAGTAACCTTTTTTTGACTATTAAATACTATACTAGGTATTACGTTAAGCATAGGTTTAATTTGCCAGCAAAGGAGGGTTATTTTGGTTAAGAAAAAGAAATTTAAAGCAAAAATTTTCATAATTTTTTTAGTATATGAGATAGTATTTACCATAATAACAGCGCCGTTCTATATATTCAAAGGGCCCTTTAACAACTTAAAGAGGATTGTGGTTGCTACAATTATGGGCACAAGACATACATACATTGCGACAACGTTTCTGTCTGTTGACCAAATCAATAATATATTAAATAAACAGGATACAGCTAATGATACTGAAGCAGTTGATGTTTCGAATATAAAAGTTAATAATAACCGCAGTAATGAAATTGTGAGATATGATTTACATCCTGACTCAGGAAGGTATGACGGGTATTTATTAGAGATCCCTGTACCTACAAAGGTAAAGGTGGCTGTTACTAATAATCTAGGCGTAGAGGGACAAAAAACCAGTGAAATGGCAAAAGATCATAATGCAGTGGCAGCAATTAATGGAGGAGGATTTTATGATGCCAATAAAACTGCATTTGGCGGAGATGCAGCATTTCCAGGTGGTTTTGTAATATCAAATGGACAAGTCATATATCCTAAGGATAACTCTAATGCAGACACCAAATATAGTGTTACAGCTTTTACAAAGATTGGACAGCTTATAGTAGGAAATTATAGTTTAAATGAGTTAAGGCAAAAAAATGTTTCTGAGGCTATTTGCTTTAGAGGTCCAGTGCTAATAGCTAATGGAAAGGGTCAAATATCTGATAAAAATGCAGCAAGCAGCGGTTTACAGCCAGTAACAGCCATAGGCCAGAAAAGAGATGGCACTGTTTTATTCTTAGTAATGGATGGCAGAAAAAATCTTATAAAATCTGGGGCTACTATGAAAGATGCACAGGATGAACTGTTAAAGTTTGGTGCATATAATGCAACAAATTTAGATGGAGGATACTCTTCTACTATGTATTATGATGGCAGTGTAATAAATAATCCACATGGATTAAATGGTGAAAGATATGTGGCAACTGTATTATATGTCGAACCATAAAGGAGAGTTAGTAATATGATCAAAATAAAAAGAATATTAATGTGGAGTTTAATTGCTGTACTATTTCAAACTGGTGTATTCTTTGCTGCAGATAAGTACTATGAGAAAACTGTATTAAATACTAATGTAACTGAAGTAAGGGTAGACAAAAACAAGCAATTACTTAAAGATATAACTATTAATGTGCCTTCAGATGCTAAACAAACTGAAGTTTCCTATGATGGCAAATATATATCTTATTATGAACAGGATAAATTAAATATAATTAATACCTACGATGGAACAAAACATGTTGTAAATGCAGAAAAAGGCTTTAAACAAGTTTACTGTAAGTGGTTTCCTGATATGAATTCAATGGTTATATGCGAAAAGGACTTATATCAAGGGAGAAATATAAACATCTATAGATATAATGCAGAAAATGATAGTAAATTTACTCCAACAAATAGTAATGGAAAAAATATAAAATTGAAATTAAATAACTGCAGTGACAAGGTTTCGGATATTGCAATTTCAACTGGTATGAATTTATGGTACATTAGGATTGCCAAAGCTAATGGAAGAACAGATATATTCAATATTGATGTAAATGGAAATGTGATGTCATTATTAACATCAAAAATGATTGGAAAAATAGGAGTATTTAAGCGCATGACCAATTTAATCTATGAAAGCAGAATTGATGATAATGTATATGTAAAAAATAACAGTTGGGATTCTTTAAGTAAAAATGTTTATTTCCTTAATGTGGATGATTCCGACAATTTATATATAGGTATAGTTAAAAATAATAAAGTAGTTAAAATTCAATATGGATCTATTAAAAAAAATATTAGACAATGGAAGTCTATAGATCTTAATGAACCTGTAGATAAAAATAATATATTCATAACGAGCAGCGGTAAAATATATATAGTCGATAGCACAAAAGGTTACATTACAGATAAACTGACTAATAAAACCACCAGCTATGAAGGAAGCATATTAGGAATTGCTGATAAAACTTTAATTACTGTAAGTAATGGGGTGCTCAAAAGAAAAAATTTAAATTAATTTTGTAAAATGAAACTCTTCATAAATAATCATTGAAGTAATAGATATTTATGAAGAGTTTTTATAGTTTACAGTAAGGTGGTATTGACATATATTTTGGCTAATACTATAGTAAAAGCTATACACATTTTTTTGAGATTTTGGGGGCTATTTATGAGTTAAAAGGTGGGGCTGAAAATGAAAGATAGTTATTTACAGAAATCATGTTTAAAAGAGGGAATAGTTGCCGCACTGCCTATAGTTGCAGGGTATGTGCCAATAGCTATGGCTTTTGGTATTCTATCAAAAACCAATGGAATTCACTTAACGTATAGTTTTTTGCTTTCTGCATTTGTATATGCGGGGGCAAGTCAATTTATGGCTCTTAATTTACTAAGTTCAGGTACAGGTTATATTGGTATAATAATAACCACACTGCTAGTAAACTTTAGACATTTTCTAATGAGTGCATCAATGGCTGCTAAGTTGACAGAACATAAGAAAAAGTATAAACCAATTATTGCATTTGGTATCACTGATGAAGTATTTTCTGTGGCGTCATTTTCAGGAAAAGAAATTACAACTGAATTTTTGTTACCATTAGAAATTATGGCCTATTTGTCATGGCTGCTAGGGACAATATTAGGATATTTAGTTGGACAACTTCTCCCCAGTGTGCTTCAAAACAGTATGGGAATTGCTCTATATGCTATGTTTGCAGCAATATTAATGCCGCAAATTAGGAAGTCAAAACAAGTTTCAATATTAGTATGTTTTTCAGCAATTTTAAATACAGCAATATCACATATAAATTTGTTACCGCAGGGCTGGAGCTTTATTATAACAATAATTTTAGTTTCTGCTGCAGGAACATTTATATTTGACAAAGGGGATGAGGATTGTGAATAAACTTTGGATGTTGATTATTGGAATGATGCTGGTGACTTATATACCAAGACTTTTGCCATTTGTAATAATATCAAAGGACAAACTGCCCGTAAGGGCACGAAGATTTTTACAATTCATACCCTGCACTGCATTAGGGGCTATGATAGTGCCTGGTGTTTTTTCATCCATACCTAATAAACCTGAAATTGCACTATTAGGCATTGCTTTTGCAATATTGTATTCCTGGTTTAAAGGGGGAATATTGGTGCCTGTACTTGGGTCAATTTTTGTATGTTTCATAGGCATAATGTTAAATTTATAATAATATCAATTATAAAAAGGCTGCCTACTGGCGGCCTTTTTAGGTAAATTCATTATTCTTCATATATTTCCCTGGTAATATAATCGTCCAGCATTTCTTTAACACTGTATGCAAAGTCATCTGCTGCTCCCCAGTCAAAATTAAAAACCATACCTTGTGAGCTGCCAGTAGCAACTGATGTTACAGTGGTTTCTTCTGCCAAATTATCAACTAATACTACCAAAGCAACCCTGCTGCTTACTCTCATAAAATATTTTTCAAATATTAAAATTCCATAGTATTTACTGCCATCAATATTATGAAGTTCTTCATGTACAAGACTTCCATTTTCCTCCTCTTTAACTTTAGCTATAACTTGTGCTGGAGTGAGATTTACAATAAAACTACATTTACTCATATAGATCTTTAGTGAGAGAATTCCTTATAAGTGAAAACCTCACAGAAAGATTCACCTCCTGAAATTTTAAATATTAATTATAATATAAGCAACTATTTTTTCTTGTCTTTTCCTTTTTTACGAATTAGGGATATACTGCCAAACCCGCTGATAACAGCAATGTAAAAGCCAAAGTCATACCACCAGCCTGTGTTTACAGATTCATAAACTCTAATATTGTTTCTAAATAAACTAAGTATTAGTGATAAAGGTGCAATCCATCCGTGCCAAATTCCCCAAAAGAACCCAGCAGGTTTTGAAGCTGTATAGGTGCCATCTCCAGGTATGCATCCAGTGAATGTAAGCAAAATAAATACAGTTAAAAAGCTTAATATTAACACTCTTTTTTTCAAAATATAGTCCTCCAGCAAATTTCTAATATACAATTATAGATTAACATATTTATACATGTTATGAAATGATTATTTTAATGATTAAATTTACAGGAAAACAATATCTTCAGTAGATACAGCATGGAAAAAGCTGTGAAATTATTGAAAATCACAGCTTTATAAATAAAATGTTATTTCAGCATTGAATATAAATAAATCTTCCAAAGTGTTCTTGTTCGTCAGTAATGATTTCATAAACCGTATCTCTCATTTTATATTTTACCCTGTCATGTCTCTCAGATTTCATTGCTTCAACTATCATACTCTCTAATGATTCTAATCTGTAGGCGTTAAAATAATCCATGCCCATATTGTAATACAAAGTTTGATACCCCCTGATATTTCATTTCACTATTACAATATTGCGGATTTATTTATATTGTGATAACTGTTTCTTATTTTTTTTATTGATTTATAGCAGCATCTAATTCTTCAGCAACATATAAAGCATTTTTCCCTGAAACCTTCATTCTGTAATAATATTTAAAATAAGATGTGTTCATAAAATAAGTGTCCCTGAATTCATATTTATCCGTATGCTTAAACCTAAATACAAATTTGTATCCATAGGGCTTTTTCTTATACCTAAAACTCAGTATGTCTTTTAAATTAAAGAAAGTTCCCTTTTTAAATTTTTGTAATCTATTTGTTTCAATGATTATTAAATTTTTATTAGTTAAATAAACTGTATAGTACTGTCCTATGTCTCTAAAAATATATGGAATATATTTATAATCAAAGGATCCCATATTTGCAAAGAAGGATGCAGGCGTGCTTGTTGCCTTAAACATATCTATCAGGGTTTCTCCTTCACTTAATCCTTTTGACACATATTCATCATTATTAATAATATTAGCCAATATAATCTTTCCTTTTAAAGATTTTTTCCTTCCTTCAAAGTTAACTTCAATATTTTTTTCGGCCTGCTTATATTCATCCAGTTCACTAGCACTATATGATATATAGTTTAATGATTGCAATATTTCCTTATTCATATAAACCTGCCTCCTTTAAAGCTTTAAGCTTTTTCTTACCCCTAGATATTCTGTTATAAATATAATCCTTTGATAAATTCATAGCTTTTGCAATTTCATCAATACTTTCTTCATAAAGATATCTTTTTATAAATATATTTCTGTCTTGTTCACTGAGATTTTTAAAAAGTTCAGCAACTTCAGATCTTTCTTCACTGATAATAAAGTCTTCTTCAATATTTTGATTATCATGAAGATCATCAGAAATAACATTATTTTTTTTAAGAAATTTATTATTTTTTCTTTTGTAATCAATTGCCTTGAACTTTGAGATAGAAATAATCCAATTCTTAAAATTACCTCTTTTTTCATCAAAACAATCTATGTTGTTCCAGATATTTAGCAAAACATCATCAAAACATTCACTAATTGATTCCTTGTCATAACTGGTGTTTAAAATAGAATTTAAAACTGCATAAATTAATCTGCCATAATCATCAATTAATAAGTTTAGACAATCAATGCTTTGATCTTTTATACCATTAATTATGTCATCTACACCCATGATTTTTCTCCTTTATTTTTTACTTATAATACGAATTCACAGGGTAACATCTATCACTTGATAGAAAATATTAACTTACTTCGTATAATATGTAAGATAAGCTATATATATTTTATAAATCAGTTATTAAAATAAAAGTGAGGTGTTTTTTTGTGACAGTTGCTTCTATTATTGGTACTACAATTGTAATTATAGTGGTTGTATTCAGCGGAAAGTATTTTAGTATGGTTGAGAAGTCTCTAGATACGTCTATTAAGCAATCAGAAAAAAATTATAATAAAAGAAAATTATAATAAAAAATTGTAAAGACCTAATAAAAGAACTCCGTCTGGAGTTCTTTTATTAAGTTTAAAAAGTGCAGTAAAATCTATTTGTAAATAACAAGATCTTCTAATGGACGTCTCATTCTTCTATATGGTGCCTCCTGCTCATATCCTATAGGGGTAAAAGCAATAGGATGAAGTGAATCATCAAGCTCTAATATATTCTTAGCAGCATCCGCATCAAAGGCGCCTATCCAGCAGGTTCCAAGCCCAAGGTCAGTAGCCGCATAAATAATATGGTCCATAACTATAGCAGCATCTACATCACTGTAAATCTTTTTGTCACGGCGAACCCAGCACTTTTCTGGAATTGAACAAACGCAAATTACATAGGGGGCCTCTACAAACCAATGGCTATTATATATTTTTTTAAGCTCATCTTTTTTTCCTTCAGTGCTGATTACAATAATTTTAAAACCCTGACGATTAGCGGCAGTAGGGGCTAATCTAGCTGTTTCTAATATCTTATTTAGCTTTTCCTTTTCAACTGGAGTCGATTTATAAGATCTTACACTATGACGCTTTTTTATTAATTCAAAATAATCCATGTTATACCCTCCAATAATTTTTTATATATATTATATATTTTAACATTAGCACATTTATCCATATAATCAAGTAGTTGCTTTTGTCGAATGCTACCAGGTAGCATCCGAAATATAGCGAAGAAATAGGGGACGGTTAAGCAAAAAAGGCTGAAAGTTAAATTTACAAAATAAAAGCTGTGATATTTCACGGCTTTTATTTTTAATTAAAGTTGGGGGAACCTTAATTACTTTTAGTTTATATTTATATGATAAAGTATGAATGTGGCATTTTTATTACAATTTTAAGTTATATTTATGTGAAAAATTCCCTCTTATATATATAAACATTAAAATTAAAAGGCATATAATTAAAATAATTAATATTATAATTAATAATATTAATATTATTTCGCTTATTTATTAAATATTTTTAATTATAGTATTGATTTATTTCAATAGAAGTAGTATATTATATACATAACCACCGTAAAATTATTCATAAATTGGATTTATATAATTTATTAAAGGAGATGAAATTTTGTCATACAAAATTATTAACAAATGTCCAGTTTGTGGTTCAAAACTGTACATAACAAGATTAAAATGCAGTAAATGTAAAACTGTAATTGAAAATGAATTTGAAATGACATCAAGATTTGAGTATTTAACCAGCGATCAGTTGTCATTTGTGGAAACCTTTCTTAAAAATAGAGGAAATATAAAAGACGTAGAAAAAGAACTTGGTATATCATATCCCACTGTTAGAGCAAAGCTGGATGAGGTATTAAATGCACTTGGATACAATGTAGCCTCTCAGGTTGCTGTGGACAAAAAGAAGATTGTTGATATGCTTGAAAATGGTGAAATAACACCCGATCAAGCAATTAAAATGTTAAATGAATAAATGGAGGGTATTAATATGAATGAAGAAGTATCAAAAATTTTAAAAATGGTGGAAGAGGGTAAAATATCAGCGGATAAGGCACAGGACCTTATAGAGGCACTTACTGAAAAACCTAAAGATGTTCAAGTTACTAGTTATGATGATATTATGAATAAGATGCTTAAAATTAGAGTTAATTCCCATGATGGGGACAAAGTAAATGTAACTCTGCCAGTTAAATTTATTAAAACCATGATAAAAACATTCGGTAAAATCCCAATGTACAGCGATAATAAATATATGGAAAATGTTGATATAACCCTTATAGCAGATGCCATTGACAACGGACTTACAGGAAAAATTGTGGATGTAAACTCTTCTGATGGCGATATTGTTGAGATTTCAATTGAATAAGGGAGTGAATTTATGAAAGTTTCTGTTAGAACTGATGGAAAAAGGTTTTTCATTCCTGTACCTTTTGGACTTGTTAAGCTGGGCATATTTATGGCTAAATCCCCTCTTGTTATAAGACATACCCCAGAAAAATACAGAGTATATATAAACTGTATAGATACAAATGAGCTTAGCAAATGTATTGGTATTCTTAAACAATATAAAGGGTTGAGAATAGTAGACGTAAGGGATAAAGACGGTACAGAAGTAACCATAACAATATAGAAAGGGAATATTATGACAGGTAAAAGAAATTTATCATTATATTTAATTGGCAGGTTTATATCTTTAATTGGTACGGGAATACAACAAATAGCTCTGCCGCTTTTCATTCTAGACTTAACTCACTCGGGTATTATGATGGGAGTTTTTTCAATGCTGTGCTTAGTGCCAAATCTGGTGACTTCACCTTTTGCAGGTATACTTGGCGATAGGAAAAATAGAAGAAATTTAATGGTTGTAACGGATTTTGGCAGAGGTACTTTAATTTGCATTTTGGGACTCCTGGCCATGTCAGGAAGCCTTAATATTTATATATTATTTATAAGTCAAATATTAATTTCAATCATGGACAGCATTTTTGGAGGAGCTTCAGTGGCACTTCTTCCAGAATTACTATCTGAAGATGAACTTATGAAAGCTATGTCCATAAGAGGAGCCCTGGATGCTGTTTCAATGATTATTGGACCTGCGCTGGGGGGTATAATTTATGGATTCTTTGGAATTAAAGTAGTTTTCTATTTAAATGGAATTTCATTCTTTATATCGGGAATATGTTCTTTGGCAATAATGTATGAAGCCAAAGTATATGACAAGGGAAAAATTACATTAAGATCATTTTTTACTGAAAACAAAGAAGTACTATCACTCATTAAAAAAAGCAAAGGGCTTATGCAATTATTTGCATTTGCAATGATAACAAATCTGCTTATGTCACCTTTATTTGATATAGTAATTCCTTATGTTATGAAAAAGGGAATAGGCTTTAGTTCTCAGCAATATGGTTATATTATAACAGCTTTTATGGTGGGAATTCTTATCGGAAATTTAGCTTTAGGATTTTTCGCAGGTAAATTTAAAACTAAATTCTTAATGAACAGCGGATTTATTTTAGAAATGATAATGTTTTTGGCCCTTACTATAACAGTGTTCCCTAAAATAGTTAATAAATTAGGCGGTCACAGTTGGACATTATTTATAATTCTTTCATTTATATGTTTATCTACAGGAATTTTCAATGCAGCAGTTAATACTCCACTTAATACAAACCTTCAAAAAATGGTATCCAATGATATGAGGTCAAGGTTTTTCTCACTGCTTGGAGTTTTTTCACAAGGTGCCGTTCCTCTTGGAGCAATTATATATGGTATTCTTTTGGACAAATTTCATTACTTTAATATAATGCTTGTTATAACTATACTGTCATCAGCCATAACCATATACTTTATTATTAAGGCAGTTCCAGAGGTTTATGATCCAAAGCCAATTGAAAATAATACAAAAATGGAACAAGAAAGTATAATGCCAGCTCAGGTAGAAATACCTTAACTGGCACTTTTTAATACAATTTTATTCTTTCAGGCCAAGGTTCTTGTTGTGCTATTCTCCAAGTTTTATCAATGTATTGATGAGTATAGCTTTGTTCAACTAGGTGATATTTGTAAATACCTTTTTCTGTCAGTGAGTAACCTTCATTAGTTTTACTTATTAACCCTAAAAGTCTTCCAAGGCGTAACTCAAATTTAAATATTTGTTCTAAATCTTTATTAAAAAGTTTTTTAAAATTTTCACTGTTAATTTTTAATGTATAGGAATTCCAAAAAAGCCAATAAAGAGCCCGGGTTCTTTGGGTAAATTTTAAAGTAAGAGCAGTGGGAAGCTGTTCATTATTTATACAATTTATATATTCTTCTACTGAAAATGTATTAATTTTAAAGAAGTTCTTTAAAAGGGTAGTTGCGCTTGGACCAAAGCCAATGAAATTATCTCTTGTAATGGATGAATACTTAGGAATGTGTTTTTTACCAAAAGTCCATACAGCCGTTCTGGTACATTGAAGTTCTTCACTTACTTTTTCAAGATATTTAAGAAGCTTTTTCTTATCTCTCTTACACAAAGGTTTACTTTTATTATTTGCGTAAGAAAAATCAATAAATGGATAGGTTGATACCTGTGTTGCTCCTGATTGAAACGCTGTTTTAAAGTCTTTTTTTAAATCTTCTTCACATTGATTTTCTATGCCAAAAATAAGGTCTACATCAATTGTTTTAAAACCTGCTTTGTATGCAATTTCAACTTTTTCAGCACCATTAATATTTTCTCTGCCTAGAATCTTCAAGGATTTCTCCTGAAATGACTGTATACCTATGCTTACCATATCAAAGCCCATGTTTTTTAATTTTAAAAGAGCACTTTCATTTACATCTCTTGGATGAAGCTCTATACCTATATTGCAGTTTATATGAAAGTTGTCTCTCAAAGCTTTTATAATATCAGGAAGTTCCTCAAGCATAAGTGCAGGGGAGCCGCCTCCAAAATATACACTGGTTATTATTTTATTATTAATAAGGCTGCCTGCCATATTTATTTCTTTAATTAAAGCAATCTTGTATTTTTTTGCCATGTCTTTAGTGAACTTTATCTTATTATATGGACAGAACGTGCATAAAGTGGTGCAAAAGGGGATATGAACATATATACCAAATTCAAGACCATCTGTATTTAAATCATAATTTTTATCATTTGTAAAAATAAAGGGCTTAAAAGACCTTGTAAAAAGCAACCTTAATAAATTAGTAATCACAATTTCACACTCCTATACATATTTTAAATAAGTTTTTATCATATCAAAAATAACTTTAATATTTCCTTTGCAGAGAAGTGAAAACTCAACTGCAAAAAGGTAACCACATTTTTCACAAAGGTCTTCAATTTCTATGCATCTGCCGCATATATACCTTTTCTTGTTTTCAGATACAATGCATTGATTACATGGCCTTTCCCAATTGTTTTGAACATAATAATCCAGTGCTGAGTATAAATTAAACACTGGGTAACCACTTTTTATCATAGATTTAATAGAATTTACTGCCTGCAGATTTTGTTCCTGCGTTAAAGCTAGATATTCTGTACCTTCATAAGGAGTGTGAAAATTAAAGGATATAGAGTGTAAATTTTTTGTTTCTTTTACTAGCTTACATAAACCTTTAATATCCTTATAATTTATATTGTTAATGGCCATGTATACGCAAATGTTAGAAGAATTTGCTTTAGAAACATTGCTGAGAATTGTGTGGAAGGTATTTCCTCTTATTAAGTTATGATTCTTTTCCATTCCATCAAGACTTAGAAATATTACATCAGCTTGGGGAATATCCAAGTCTATAGTGCCATTAGTTACAATATTAACTAAAATAAAACCAATCTTCTTTGCCTCACATATAAGATTTCTTAATGTTTTGTTACCATTGTTCCAGGTTAATGTTTCACCGCCGCAGAAAAAAAGTATTCTAATTCCTTCAGCATAAAACTTGTGCATTTCTTCCAGTATATCTTCATATGGATACATAACTTTGTTTATATTATTAACTGCACAATGTTTACAGCTTAAATTGCAGTAATCTGTAAGAATTATAGTACCTAAAATTGGCTTTTTCATTTTGAATAGTATAGTTTTTATTCCGAATGCACTTAAACTTAAAAAATCTTTTATTTTCAAAATACCATCCCCTAACATATAAATTAGGAATTCAGTTCACTAAGTCTTTTTTGCACATAGTCAAACTCGAAGGAAGAGCATATTCTCCTATTGCTGTTATCTAAAATTCTATAGTGCTTTGATACTATATTTTGCTGAATTTTATATTTATCCTTTACCTGAATATCCTTCCACCATATTTTTCCGCCCATGGTTTTATCATATTTTTCTTCATAGTTGTGAAATGAAAGGGATAATATAATATCTTGTGTTTGACCGCCAAAAGCCAGCTGAAGTATTTCACTATCTTTAAAAATAATACATACTGCAATAGCAGCAGCCCAGCCTAAAGTTCCCCTTTCTTTTTCTATGTTAATTAAAGTTTTTTTAGATATACCTATGATTTCTGCCATTTTATCCTGAGTATAATCATTTTCATTTCTTATAAGTTTAAGCTTTGAATCCACTATTTGTATAAAATCTTCTCTAGTCATTTAATATCCCTTCCTTAAAATTCATTTGTACAAGTAAACAAAAAAATGCATATAATAGTGTAATTTTACACCATTATATGCATTTAATCAACTGTAAATGTCAAATAATTCTAAATCTATGCTGCTTTCTTTATTTCAACACTTTGATTGTGTTGCTTCTGTAATAAACTATGTTTTCTTGAGTATGTAAAATATACTGCTGTACCTAATGCTAACCATACTCCAAAATAAAGCCATGTAGCTTTTGAAAGGTTAAACATTAAGAATAAACAGCAAATAACAGCTAGTATTGGCAAAAATGGAACCAAGGGTACTTTAAAGTTTCTTTTTAAATCTGGCTGTGACTTTCTGAGGACAACTACGGAAAGTGCGACAAGTAAAAAGGTTCCAATAAGAGTTATATTTGCTACATCTGCCAGCTGTTTCAGGTCAACCACACCAGTCATGAGGGCGCCTGTAATTCCTACTACCCAAGTAGAAAGAACAGGAACGTCTGTTTTGTGATTTATCTTAGAAAAAGGTTTAGGAAGTAATCCGTCACGGCTCATTGAAAATAATATACGAGAACCGCCATATGTATAAGCAAACATTACAGCTAAAATACCTATTATGGCACCAACTGAAATTATAGAAGCTGCAAAGCCTTGTCCAACACTTTGCAATGCATATGACATTGCATCTCCAACATTTAGTTTAGTGTAATATGTAATTCCAGTCAAAACTAAACAGACCACAATATAAATTAATGTACATACAACTAGGGAGACAACGATTCCAATTGGTAGATTTTTTTGAGGATTTTTAACTTCTTCAGCAGAAGTTGAAACTGCATCAAAGCCTGTATAAGCAAAGAATACAGATGCTGCTCCAGCAAAAACTCCTTTAGTACCAAATGGCATAAATGGATGCCAGTTTTCAGGTTTAATATAAAACACTCCAACGCAAACAAATAAAACTATGATTGCCAGTTTAATAATTACCATAAGGTTATTTATTTTTTTGCTTTCCTTCGTTCCCCTTGAAAGCATGAAAGTAACAAGCAAAACTACAATGACTGCAGGAATATTAATAATTCCTCCATTACTAGGAATGCTTGTAAACTTACTAGGCAAATGTATTCCAATCTCTTTAAGAAGGCTATTAAAATATGCTGCCCATCCACCTGCAACAGTTGCAGTACTTAGTGTGTAGCCAATAATAAGTGACCATCCAACCAAATGTGCAACTATTTCACCTAAGGATACATATGTATAGGCATATGCACTTCCGGAAGTAGGTATTGAAGATGCAAATTCTGCGTAACATAATCCTACCAGCATGCAGACAATTGCAGAAGCCATAAAGGATAAAACCACAGCAGGTCCAGCATCTCTTGAGGCTACAAGTCCTGTTAATACCATAACACCTGTTCCAATTGTGGCTCCAATACTCATTAAAGTAACATCAAATACTCCTAAGTGTTTATGAATTGAAGCAGACTTACTGCCGTCTAAGATTGAACTGACATCCTTTTTCCTAAGTAAAAAATTCATTATGATTCCTCCTTAAATTTAAATAACTCCACAAAAATAGACAGGGTGATGGAATGGCAAAATAAAGCTATTGCCATTTCATCACCCTGTCCGTTTATCTGAAAGTTTCCTTAAAAAAGTTGCTCCTTTGATGCCTCATCTAAGAGATCTCTCCAGGGGTATGTCAGATTATTGTAACAGACCTGAAAGTTTCAGAATAAATTTATAGCGGGATTTATTCCTTTCTTCTACGGTTATTCTTAATAAAAGAATATCTCCAACAATCGTCATCCACATTTACATTTATTAAATTCACCTGTTTTATTGTACACACCATAGTAATTTGTGTCAAGAATTATTAACTAAGTATTAATAATTTTTATAGATAGAAAGTTATGTATAAGTTTACAATAAGAAAGTAACTTGGTTTAAGTTACTTCTTTAGATTTTCATAAATAGTGCTGCAATACCCATGAGAATACCATTCACAATTACCGCAAATGTTCTTAAAGTTTTCTTGGGTTAGTTTTTCTTTCAGGGTGCCCAGTAAAAATTTATATGAATATACATAGTTGTCCTTAAAATTAAAAGTAGTCAGCACACCAGCATCAAATTTACAAACTTTTGATTCATACTGACATTTACCATTGCCTAGATTATTAGGGCACGCCTTACAAATATCATCCGTGGTTTTAACAAGTTTTATAGATGTATCATCATTAAGATGTAAAACTATCTTGTCCATATTTTCCACAAATTCTTCACTGTAACCATGCCCAATATAGGATTGAATACATAATAGATGATGAGGTCGTAAATTTAACATTTCACTAAATTTGACTCCAAAACTAAAGAGCCGTCTCCTTACTTAATAATTGTCAATCATAATTAAATTTTAGGTTGACAATTAAAGTATAGATTAAAAATAAGGTTTTGTAAATAGGGACGGTTAACAACTTACAAACCTTTCCATGGGAATTGAATAATAGCCTTAAATGGAGTTAATACTATTAGTTGTTTGAAATTAACAAATTGTGAGGTGCTTTTATGCCAAGAACTGAAAGAATAAAAATAGAGAATGCAATATACCATGTTATGGTAAGGAGTATAACGGAAGTTCCATTGTTCAAAAAAGATAATGACAAAGACAAATATTTAAGACAGATGAGAAATTATCAAATAATATATGGATTTAAGGTATATGCATACTGTATGATGACTAATCATGCCCATTTTATAATTGATTCCAATGGTGCAGACATATCAAAAATAATGCACGGATTAAATTTTAAATATGCAGTAACATATAACAGAATTCATGATAGACATGGACATGTGTTTCAAGATAGATTTAAGAGCAAAATAGTTGATACCGATAGGTATCTAATTACCCTATCAGTTTATATTCACAATAACCCTATAAAAATAAAAGGTTATGAAATTTGCCCTGAAAAATATAAATATTCAAGTTTAAAGGTATATTTAGGTCTTGAAAAAGATGCAACAGGACTTTTAGATGAAGCATATATAATGCAAATGCTTGGCCAAAGTGTGAAGAATGCAAGAGATAGATATCTTAAGTTTGTATATATGTGCGATAAAGAAAAGTTAAAGAAGGAAGTGGAATTTGAAGACGAAAAAACTCAGTACAGAAGTCAAAGAAAAGTACTGGTTAGAAACTTTAACCCAGATCAGATAATAGCTTTCATTTCAGAAGAAACAGGAATAGAAAAGTTAATGATGTATGTGAAGTATAGCAGAAATAATAAGGCTGCTAGGGCATTAGCAGTTCTTTTAATGAGAAGACTCTGTAATTTTAAAATTAAACATATATGTCAGGTTCTTGGTAATATTACTGAGTCAAGGGTATCAAAGCTTTGCTCTATAGGAGTGGAACTTATATCAACGGAGGATAGGTACAAGGATATTGTAAACAAATTTATTCTCCAGCAAGTGTCTTAAAAATACCACTCAAGTACATATAACATAAATAATTTTTTACAGCCATTTATTTTTTACACTAAATAAAAGGTTTTATTTGCTTGCATTTTATTATATTGTACAAGCCTTAAGTTATTTTAATCTATTATAAATAAATTTAGTAGAGGGTTTTCTTTTAATGGTTAACTAATTTGAAAGCGCTAAATACCAATTTGTCTAACAATTAATATACGAGAAAGCTAAATTAAATAGCAATAAAACATAAAAATTTAACTGATAAAAAAAGTTAACCGTCCCACTGTTAACAAAATTTTAATTACTCTGTTATTAAACTGTCACATTAGAGGCGGATACTGTATAGGTGCGTAAAGATACCTAAAAAAGATATTTAATAAAGAAGCGGTAAACTGCCTACAAATCCCATCTGCATTGTCGATATTGACTTAAGGAGGTTGATAATATGAAGAAAAAATTGCAGTTTACAAGGGAAACATTGTGGTTATCACTTATACTGATGTTATCAGCAATATTAAATTTGGCAAATTTGAGCGTAGAGGGATATGCCAATACATATTACGCAGCAGGTGTAAAAAGCATGTTAATGAGCTTCAAAAATTTCTTTTTTGTTGCTTTCGATCCTTCCGGTTTTGTAACTATTGATAAACCGCCGCTAGGATTTTGGATTCAGACTATATCCGCAAAAATATTTGGATTTAGCGGCTGGAGTATAATATTGCCCCAGGCAATTGCTGGAGTGATTTCAGTATGGCTTATATATCATCTGGTAGAAAGATCATTTGGCAGCTTGCCAGCCCTAATATCAGCATTATGTTTAGCTGTAACTCCAATATTTGTGGCGGCAAGCAGAAATAATACAATTGATAACTTACTTGTTTTAGCTTTATTACTTGCTTGCTGGGCTATTTTAATAGCTGCAGAAAAAGGAAGTCTTAAATATCTAATTATTAGTTTAGCTATTGTTGGTATAGGATTTAATATAAAAATGGCCGAGGCATATTTAGTTGCCCCAGCTTTATATATAACTTACCTGCTTTCCTCATCCATTCCTTTAAAAAAGAGAATAAAACATCTGATTTTAGGTACAATTGTTCTCATACTAGTATCCTTAAGCTGGTCAATTGCTGTGGATTTAGTTCTTGCTGCAAACAGGCCTTTTATAGGAAGCAGCACAAATAACAGTGTTATGGAACTTATAATGGGACATAATGGTTTTGATAGAATTGGATTGGGAAGCAGGTCAAGAAATAGTAATGAAATCAATTTAAGAAACCAATCTCAAGGTCAAAGACAAACAGCTGACAATTTTTCACGAGAAAAAACACAGGGCCAATTCCAAGATACAGCAAATTTACAAAACAGAAATAGACAATTTACTAATAACGCTGGATTTGGTGGCATGGGTAACAGCTCAAAGGCTGGTATTACTAGACTTTTTGCTAATAATAATATTTCGGATCAAATATCCTGGCTTTTACCATTTGCCTTATTTGGATTTTTAGCAGCGAAATTAAAGGAAAAGTCAAGTGTCAGCATTGATGATAAAAGAAGATTGTCATTGATAATGTGGTTCATGTGGTTACTTCCAGAATGTATTTATTTCAGTTTTACTAAAGGATCATTCCACACATATTATTTAACTACAATGGCACCATCTATTTCAGCTTTAACAGGTATTGGACTTGTGACAATGTGGGAATTTTTTAAAGAAAGTGATTGGAAATCATGGCTATTACCATCAGCATTTATTGTAAATGCAGCAGTTGAAATACTTATTTTATCCTATAATTATGGCAGATCAAGCGGGTATAAAGCAATAATTTTTGCAACTGCCATTTTATCAGTTATTTCATCAATAGCACTTGCTGGGGCTAATATTGTAAAACAGAGAAATAATCCTTTAGAAAGTGTAAAAATAAAAAAACTAAGTAATCATCATGTATTTGGCAAAGCACTTGTAAGTGCTGCTTTCATTGGGATTATTTTAGCCCCAATAGTTTGGTCATTTACTCCAATGTTTTATAAAATGAACGGAAGCAGTCCTTCAGCTGGACTAGAGCTTGCAAGTAACAGGCAGATGCAGGATTCAAGTATAGGCAGTAACTCCAAGCTTATAAAATTCCTAGAATCTAATAGAACAAATGAAAAATACCTTGTTGCCGTTCCTTCAGCACAGACTTATGCTTCTGATTTAATACTTGAAACCGGAGAACCTGTTATGACAATTGGAGGGTTCAGCGGATCAGATAAAATTATTACATTATCAAAATTTAAACAGTTAGTTGCCAATGGAGAGATAAGATATGCTATTGTGAATGGAGATACGGGCCCCAATGCAGCCAGTATGTTGAAAAACAATTCAAGTAATAATATTAGTAATTGGATTCAACAAAACGGCAAGCTTGTTCCTGGCAGTGAATGGAAGAATACCGATACTACAAACAGCGGAACAAATAGTGAGAGAATCAGCATGTTTGGCGGAAGAAACTCTGTACAATTATATGATTTAAAATAATATTTAATATAGATAAAGGAAGGAAAATATTATATGAAAAGAAGTAAATTTTTCAATAAAACTATATTAAGCCTCATAGCAATCAATATGTCCATATTCTTATTTGCAGGATGTCAGAATAATAGCAGTAGTACTACCCAAGCAGCAGGTAACAGTACACAGAGTAATAGAAAAAATGTAAATAAGCTGTCTCCAGAACAAATGAAGCAAAGAGTGCAGGATAGTATAAAACCTCTAGTAACAGCTGGTACCATAACACAAGCTCAAGCTGATAAAATTGTAGAAGCATATTCAACACGTACAAGTAGCAGTGGACAGAATACAACACAAAACAATCAGCAAAATAATCAACAGAGTAATCAGCAGGGAAACTCTCAAAACAATGCTCAAAACAGACAAAGAAATAATCCATTAAGTAAATTAGTAAGCGATGGAGTCATTACACAAGCTCAAGCTGATGCAGTTATGCAAAAGATGAGAGGAAATTTCACTCAAAAAAATAATGGACAAAATTCTCAGAATAATAATAGCCAATCTTCAAATTAGGATATCAAATAAAACAAATAAACTAAAAACAGTACGGGAAGCATAACCTGTACTGTTTTTTTATATACATAAGAATAGAGTAAAAGTAATGTTTTTTATAGTAATATTTATAATAAATTGTATAATAATATTAATATATAATGCGTTTCTATTATATTCATATATTGAGGGAGAGATAATCATGAGATATGAAATTAAAGGTGAAACACTGCCTGTAGTGGTTTGTAAACTTAATTACAATGAGTCAATTGTTTCAGAATCGGGCGCTATGGGATGGATGAGTGAACATATTGCAATGGACACTAATATGAAAGGCGGTCTTTTTGGTGGAATAGGAAGAGCTTTTTCTGGTGAGTCCATTTTTCTAAATGCTTATACCAGTAAAGGTGATGAAGAATTTATAGCTTTTCCATCTTCATTTCCGGGGAAAATAATATCAAGAACATTAAATGCTAATGAAACTGTTATTTGTCAAAAGGGAGCTTTTTTAGCTGGTGAATCCTCAATAACTCTTGAAACATTTTTCAGGAAAAAAATAGGCAGCGGCCTATTTGGAGGAGAAGGTTTTATTCTACAGAAAATCAGCGGCCCTGGAATAGTATTTTTAGAATTTGACGGACATATTGAAGAGTATGATTTAGCTCCAGGGGAAAAAATGAAAGTAGATACAGGCCATGTTGCTATGTTTGATCAGTCTGTAAATTTTGATGTTGAAATGCTTAAAGGTTTTAAGAACATGTTCTTTGGCGGAGAGGGATTGTTTTTATCCACACTTAGGGGCCCAGGAAGAGTTTATCTTCAAACTATGCCAATACAAAATCTTGTCGGACAGCTATCAAGATATTTTCCTAGTAATAATTCCGGAAATTAAAAATATAACAAATTGATATATATCCTTAATTCTTAGTGAAATGAAAAAGATAAGAACCTCCAAGAAATTTCTTGGAGGTTTATTAAATAATTACAAATTAATACCTAGTACGTTTTTTACTACTAGTCCTATAATAAAGGATAACAATGCAACTCCTAAACTTACTCCTGCCATTTGTATAAATCGTTGTTTGAAGTTAACCCCTTTAGCAACAGCTATATAATAATTAAATACTGAAATTATAATTACAGCAATAACGAGACTTATTATAAGGGCTTGTACATACATATATTTAGGTAAAAAAAGAAAAGGAAGTATGAGTAAAATAACCGTTAATAAATATGAGCCCCCAGTATAAACACTTGATTTTAAAGCATCTTTTGTGTTTTCTGCTTTTTCAGCGATATATTCGCTTGCAGCCATGGAAAGGGTAGCGGATATTCCAGTAATCATTCCAGCTAAAGCTATTACTTTTGTATTTGCCATGGACAGAGTAAATCCTGCAACACTCCCCGTTATTTCTACAAGTGCATCATTTAATCCAAGAACAATAGAGCCTACATACTTTAATCTTTCTTCGTCCAGCATATCAAGGAGCAGAAATTCATGCTTTTCTTCTTCCTTAGCCATTTCAGCGAATTCAGGAAGTTTTTTTGATAATTCATCAAAGCTATATAACTTGTATGCTTGATTTTCTCTTCCTTCCATTTGTTTCACTGCAAAAGTAAACCCAAGGATTTTTGCTATTAAAGTATAAAACCATACTGCCTTTTTATTAACAGCAACATCTGTATGAGTATATGATTTTATAAACTTATAATGCTGCTCTTCATCAGCTGCTATTTTAAGTAATATGTCCTTATTGTTTTCATCCTTTGTAATTTTAGCTATATTCATATATATCTTACTCTCAGTTATTTCTCTTAATTGAATTTTAAGAAGTATTTTATTTAAACTTTCACTTAGCTCCATTTTATTTACCACCTTTCTAAATGGTTTTTATTAATTCTATGAAAGAATTTACCATATTATTATAGTCCTACAACATTACACTTACAATGAATATGCAATCATTGATAAGCATAATGCATATATTGAATCTCCAGCTCCAAAGAGAAAATTAAGGAAAATCATAAAACTAATAATTGCCAAAAAAGCTTAACCGTCCCTAGAAAATAGTGATAAAATTAAAATAAGTTCACTACTTAGAAAGGATTTAATGAATGACATGATTAAAGAAAAAAGTAAGAAAGTAAAATTTTCTCCTCCAAAAGAAAAGGAAAAGCTATCATCTTATATTATAAAATATAATAAACAATTTTTGATAACAGCAGCTGCAGGAATACTTTTTAATTCAGCCATAGTTTTGGGACCTATTTTTCAAGGTAAATTGCTGGATGCTGCAGTTAATTCCCCAAGTATAAGCAATATAATAAATTCAGGTGCTGCATTTATTCTGATTACATTATCTTTTCAAGTAGCAAGATTTTTTAAGAGATATTACGTCAGGGATATGGCAAATAGAATCAGTGGGGATATGCGTATCTCGGTTATGGAATCTATATTGCATACTGATTTAAATATCATAGAGAAGAAAAAGGTAGGAGATATGATGTCCACTACCATAGGTGATGTGGATATTGTGGTTGAAGCAGTGAGGAAAACTATAACGGAATTGTGGGATACGGGTGTGCTTATGCTTGCATATTTTGCAGCACTTATGTTTTATGATGTTAAGATTACATTAATATCTTCTATTCCCATTCCATTAGTTATACTGCTGACTCAATTGATGAGAAAAGTGGTTCAATCAAAATCTAAGGCTGCCAGAGCAGCCAACTCAAAAACCACCACACAAATTAGAAAAATGGTATCGCAAATTAATATACTGCGTTTATATGGAAGAGAGGACAATGAGCTAAAAAGGCTTAAAGAAAAATTAACTATTCAGGCTAAAAAAACAGCGGTGGTAAATGTGCTGCAAAATGGACTGGCTCCAATTTACTCATCCCTGTCCAGCATAGGTATTATTTTAGTTATATATTTAGGCGGTAATAAGGTTATAGGGGGAAGCTGGACAATTGGTACATTTACTGCATATATAACCATGTTTACTGCTCTTGCAGTCAGAACTACAACAGCTGCAAAGGTTTTTAATCTTCAACAGGGTGCTAAAGCTTCCTGGGATAGAGTTAAATCTCTATTAGACAATGATAATTTTAAACAGTTTGAACATATGAATAGTATTAAGCAAACGGAAATCAGTGTAAATAATCTCTCCTTCAAATATGGAGAAGACCAAAATTATGCTATTAGGAATATTTCTTTTAAGGTGCCATCAGGAATGATAGTTGGAGTAACAGGATCTGTTGGGTCCGGGAAAAGTGCATTAGGACTAGCATTAACTGGCTTATATGATTATGAGGGAGAAATTTGCTTTGACGGCGAGAATTTAAAAGATATGGATTATAATAAAAAAATTGATGCAATAACATACATGGGACATGATCCTTTCCTTTTTTCAGACTCCTTAAAAAATAATATTACTTGGGGTAATACTGACGAAATAAAGTTGGACAAGGTATTAAACACTGCATGCTTAATGCAGGATATATCAAACTTTCAACATGGGGTAGAAGCCCAGCTAGGTGAGAAGGGAACAAGAGTTTCCGGAGGACAAAGGCAAAGAATATCCCTGGCAAGGGCTTTGTATAAAAACTCCAGTATTGTAATACTGGATGATCCTTTTTCAGCTGTTGATATAAATACTGAAGCAAAAATCATAAAAGAGCTGCGGCATAACTCAGAAGGCAGGACTATATTTATCTTTTCTCATAGACTTCAAGTTTTTAAATATACAGATATGGTTTTGGTTTTTGACAAAGGTAAAATTGTGGGAAAAGGCACTCATAATGAATTGATCAATGAAAATGGTATTTATAGCAAAATATTAGACTCACAAAGCTTTTTAGGCGGTGAAATAAATGAAGCATAATGGTATTGCAGCCTCTGCGCTAAAATCAACAATAAAAAATAAATTCATACAAAGCTTTTTTTTACTAATTGCTATTTTAGGCGGTATTGCCATGCAGCTTGTGCCTCCTCAAATATTAAAAAGTATAATTGATAATAATATCTCAAAGGGAATTTACAGCGGTGTTATGAAATTGTCCTTATATTATTTACTAGCTACTGTACTCAGCGGAGCCTTTGATTTTATAAGAGAATTTATGATGGCAATTATAGGACAGGATATTCTTGCAAATATTAGATATAATATGGGTAAGAAATTAAAAACACTGCCTATATCATACTATTCAAACAATGCTGTGGGTGAAATAATCAGCAGGTTTACATCAGATGTAGATGCCGTGGGAACTCTTTTTTCAGAGGGGTTAGTAGGAATGCTGGCAGATGGACTAAAGTCATTAGGGATTATTATTTCAGTTTATTTAATAAGCCCAGTACTAGCTTTATATTTACTAATATTTATTCCAGTAATTTATTTCATAACCAGCTACTTTAAATCAGCAACTTTTAATGCTCAAATGGCCACTAGAAGGGCTGTGTCTCATATAAATGGTTCAATTCAAGAACTATTTAATGGAATTAGAACAATAAAGATATTTTCTAAGGAACAGCTTTTTTTAAACAATTTGCAGAAGCCATTAAATGAAAATATAACTGCAGTTCATAAGACAAGCAGTTTGGATTCTTTTTTTCCATGCATAATGCAGGTTTTAAGAGCTGTAATAATTACTCTCACTGTTCTTATAGCGGCTCCAAAGGGATTAGGCGCATTGGGAATAACAATTGGGTCCGTTGCAGCTGTGGTGGATTTGATTTCCAGAATGTTTGACCCTATACAATCAATTGCTGAAGAATTTCAGACAATTCAAGAGGCCATTGCAGGTGTAAAAAGGATAAATGATTTTGACAATGAAAAAGAGGAAATAAGACATACTGAAAAAAGTGATAGATACTATACTGAATTATCTTTAGATAAAAACAATTTTAATAATGTTCATATAGATGTTAATAATATAAGTTTTTCTTATGATAATAATAAAAATAATGTGCAGGATATTAATTTTACAGTGCTCCCTGGAACAAAGGTAGCACTGGTTGGAAGAACAGGTGCAGGAAAAAGCACAATTTTGAACCTTGTAGCAGGTTTATATAAGCCATGCAAAGGAAGCATCAAAATACAAGGTATGGATCCTTTTAAAATGCCGCAAAATCTACGAAGAAAAATATTAGGCATAGTACCCCAAAGTTTTCCAATCTATGATGGAACCATTAAGGATGCTGTGACTTTGTATGATGAAACTATTACAGATGAGCAGGTAATAAAGGCCTGCAAAACTGTTTATTTGCATGATGATATTATGAAATTAAAGAATGGATATAGCACTTTAATTGGTGAAGGAGAAAGCAGTCTTTCACATGGACAGTATCAGCTGTTAGCTTTAGCCTGCGCCATTGTATGTAATCCACCTATATTGCTTCTGGATGAGGTTACTTCAGGATTGGATTCATTAACAGAGCAAAAAATATTCAAAGCATTAAATGAAATATCCAAAGAAAGAACTATTCTCACCATAAGCCACAGAGTATCAGGAATTATTGATGCCAATCAGGTCATCATTTTAGAAAACGGCAGAATAGTTGAAACAGGCACACCTGCTGAGTTAGCAGGGAAAAATGGATGGTATGCAAAATATAACCAAATTGAGCAGCTGGGCTGGAAACTTTAAAATTTAGGGGACGGTTAAGTAAAAAAGGTTATGTTTAAATGGTAGAATTTAGTTTTACTGAGTACTATATAACTATTTTAAAATAATGGCATATATTAAATTGAGGTGAATTTAAATGCCACTATTTAATGATATATGTCCTAATGAACTTGCCATATTATCAACTGTGGTTGCAATTGCTCTTTCAACAGATCAATCCGCTGACGATAATAATATTCTGGGTAATTTTTTAGTTGCGGTAGGAAGTATAATACTAACTATCGCAGCCCAACAGCAAACTATTGATTCCTTGCAGAATAATAAGAATTAGTTTTTTATTGATTTTGTACTTAAGAAAATAAAGGAATGATGAAATGAATATTCACAATAAACTAGTAAATAAGAAAAGCACTAATAACAAAATAATCACAAAAAATTTTGAGAACACACACTTATGCTGAGGACATAAAATTTGACAGTGGATTTGAAGAAGTGGAATATAAATAAAGTTAATTGAGCACTCCAAAAATGAACGGTGAATAATATGCTTGAATAACAAAATAACAGTATTAAAGTCTGCAGATTTTATGAAAACTGCGGCTTTAATATTTTATATAAGAGAAGTGGAAATAAATATGAAAATAAGGGTGACTTATCACACAGCTGTCAAAGCAGAATATAGGGGACAAGGAATTGGTACAAAACTGCTTGAAGCTGTATATGCTGCATTAGCAAAAGAAGGAATAACAAAAGCTGAACTTGTTGTGTTTACAAATAATGAAATTGAAAACTCATTTTGGAAATCAAAAGGCTGGAAAAAAAGAATGGATTTAAATTATTTTAATAAGAGTTTAAATAGTGATAATAAATAATCATATTAATGGCTTCCATTTTATTTAACTTCTATTAATATTTATTACAATATATGGTAGAATAATTACATAACAGTAAAATAAATATGCAATTGTTTGCGCGGAGGCTTTTATGAAAAAGTTTATTATTTTATGCATTAGTTTAATTTTTACATTGAACTTAATGGGATGTGAAGTAAATAAAAGCGCTAAAGCAATTGCTGAAGATAAATTCAAACTGCAGGTGGAAAGCCAGCATTTTAAGTATTATTCATTTAATAAAGATGTAAAATGTTTAAATGATTTGGAAAAGAGCCTTGAAGATAATTACAAAAGGATTTCAAATGACTTAAATGTATCTTTAAAAGATAAAGTTGAAATTGAAATTTATTCTGATATACAGTCATTCCATAATGCAATAGGGGCACCTAATGCACCTATGTGGGATGTAGGAACTGGGTGGGGAAATAAAATTAAAATGGTTTCACAATTAAATCCTGGTGAATATCATACTTATGACACCTTAATGCAGGTAGTGGTACATGAGTTTACCCACGTGATGGTATCAAATATTAACCAAAATTTGAAAGGTATACCTTTATGGCTTAACGAAGGCACTGCAGCTTATGAGGCAAAACAGATGAATAGTAATATGAAAGGTGCTCTAAAGGGAAAAATACTAAAAAATGACATACCAACATTATATGCAATGAATTCTAATAATTTATCTGACGGCGGATATGCATTTTCATACACTGCTGTAGAATATATTGTTAAAAATTATGGCTACAATTCCTTAATTGGATTAATAAAATCACCTTCAAATTTACGAGAAATATTAGGGACTACCAGTGAAGGATTTGAAAAGAGCTGGAGAACCTATTTAATTAAAAATTATAAATAGAAATAATATTTTTGTAAGTACAATCTATAGGGGGATAATTCCAATGAAAAAAATCTTAATATTAGGTGGAAGCGGACTTTTGGGAAAGGCAATAATTAATGAAATGAATAAGCATAATAAATTTCAGTATTACATAACTTACTTTAAAAATCCAATATCATTAAATGAAGATAGAAGTTACAAAATGAATATAGAAGATATTGAAAATGTAAACAGCCTATTGAACACTTTAAAACCTGATATAATAGTTTCCTGCTTAAGGGGAGATTTTAAAAAGCAGTTGGATATACATATAAAAGCTGCTGAGTATCTGAAGAAAAAGGGCGGGAGTTTATACTTTTTTTCTACTACAAATGTTTTTGATAATGACTTCAGCAGACCCCATTATGAAGGTGATTTGCCAAATTCATGTACAGAGTATGGACAATTCAAAATAGAATGTGAAAGAAGAATAACCGATATATTACATGATAATGCCTGTATATTAAGGCTGCCTCAGGTATGGGGAAAAGATTGTCCAAGAATTAAAGAAATATTATCCACAGTTGGTGATAATAAAGAGGTGTTAGTATATCCAAAACTTTTTCATAATACTAATATCAATGTGATGATAGCAAGGCAGTTATGCTACATAATGGATAATAATTTAAAGGGAACTTTCCATTTAGCATCAGAAGATGTAGTAAATTATAAGGACTTTTATAACGATTTAATAAAGGGACTTGGCCTTAATAACGCAGCATTTAAAGAAGATTTTCATGAAGAAGGATATTTTGCACTGTTATCGAAAAGAAACAATGAATTTCCTAAACAATTAATAATGACTAATAAATCTGTAGTTAACTATTTAATTGATTTATATTCAAGGGGAACGGTTTATACTAACCGTCCCTGAAAACATATAGTAGTATCTTTAGATTCTTATTATAGAATTTTTCAAAAATGATGAACAATTATATAATATATCCCTTTATACCATAGCGTTGGCAAAAATATTTAAGTATTAAACTTACTTAGTTCCGGAACAGTTATGCTTTTAATTCTGGGATAAATGTAGCGCAGTCTGTTTCCTGTGAAGTATTAGCATTCCTATGCTCAACTTCTATCATTGATGCTGAGCAATGATCACCAGACATATAATAGTGGCAAGTATTAACAACACATTTAATTCCATTATTAGGTTGACTCATTTTTTCTGCTTTCATTTATTTTTCCTCCTATATAAAATACTGATTACAAAAGTATTATTAGCAAAAGTTATTTCTTTATGCGGGAAAAGCCTAAAAAATATTTTATACCTAAGTTATGGGAAAATAACTGGATAATTGGGGGTAAAGAATGCATCTATTAAAGATATGGTTAAATATAGTTTTAAATTCCCTTAAGTGTATTTTTTTGATTTTCATTTATTTTTGTATATCAGCAGCATTAAATTTAAAAGGTAATAGAATATTATTTCTAGTTGCTTCCAATATTATAATGATTTTTTTGATTTTAAGTGCAAGTACATTAATTAAGAAAAATTTAAAGGGAACTTTATTAAAAAAAACATGGCTATAAATACAATCATATTTGAAGAAAGCAGCCGCGGATAATGAGAAGATATTTGGGAATTTCACTTCTTCACCACTTCAGATTAAATTTGATTATGATGAAAATGTATTCAAGAAAAGGAACTTAGGCTTAAAAGATTATTCAGGGTTATATTCAATAAAAGATAAAACTATTTATATTTATATTAAGGATTGCTACACCAATTTATTATTTCCTAATGATCAAATCGATAATACAGAAAGTATATTAATGCATGAGTATACACATCACATTTTTTATGAATTTTTGAATAAAAATCAAATATCAAAAGACAAAATTCCTATTTGGTTTATAGAGGGTGTTTCACAGTATACAGCATACCAAGGGAATCAAGGAATTCCACCCAAAACATTAGTGAGTTTTAATGAATTAAATACTAAAAAGCAATGGGAAAAGTATTGCAATGAATCTTACAATGTTTATGAACAAAGTCATTATGCAGTAAATCAGCTTATTATGCTGAAAGATAAAAATGTAATCAGGAATATATTGTTAAAAACTAAAGATACAGATTTTAATACTGCTTTCAAGGATGTTGTGGGATTATCCATTGGGGATTATGAGAAAAGCTTTAAAGAAGATTTCAAAAACAATTGGGAAAAGTACAAAGAAACAATAAAGCCCCAAAATAGTGATAATTATACAGATATAAGAATTCAGTGCATAGAAAAATATACAGAAATTAACCCCGGAAATATAAATGCTTTATTAGATTTAGCATCATTTTATGAAAATAACGGGGAACTTAACAAAGCAAAATCAAAAATAATATTAGCTACAAAGCAAAAAACTGATAATTATTTGCCTTGGTTGAGAATGACTTTATTATATGAGGAACTAAACGATTTTGATAATGCCATAAAAGCCAATGAAAAGGCAGTAAGTATTTCAGATTCATATAATAGGGAAAATCCTGCAGGCCCATATCTAAATTTATCACAATTAATGCTGCTTAAGGATATCAATAAATCCGTGGAAATCGCTGAAAAAGCAAAGGAAAAGGATAAATCAAATTATGTAAATCTACAGGTACAAGCATTAATTAATCTTAAGAATTCAATTAAAAACGGTAAGCCTTATGAAGGATGTTTACAGCTTATAAAAGCTGGCACCATAAATTCAAGCAATGTAAAAAAAGCATTAATAGAAAAAATGTTAAAGAACTATCTTTTAACTAGAAATTCATCAAGAAGCCAACTTGAAAAAATAAAAAATGAAATTAAATAAAATAGGAGATAAAAATGAGTATATTTACACAAAAAAAGCTTTTTAAAATTAAAACAACAGAGAAAATTCAGTATTTTCCTACTGGAATTTCAAAAATTCTTCATTTTAATTTTTCTAAAAATAATACAGGAATAGGTTATCATAGTTTTAACTATATTCCACAAGGCATTACTGGCTGGACTGTGAATTGGCTTGGCAGAGAGTGGTTTTCACCTGATGACAATCAGGAAGGTTTGGAACATTTTATACCACGCAAAAGCAGCGTAGACAGCCTAAATGTATTAATACCTATAAATAAGTTAAATGGCCATTATAGTATAATTGAATAACTATAAAATAAAAAAGCATAGGTAAAAAAATGATAAATAAAATGAGTATATTAGCTTAAAGTACGGCGGTGCACAAATAATCCATATGGATGATTTTTATAGGACCTCAAATAAAAGAACAGTTGATGGAGCGAATGATAAAGAAGTTGCATCAGACTTTGATATTAAAAGATTTAGTGTGCAGGTTATTAACCCTATCACTGAAGGTAAGAAGTCAAAATATCAAAAGTATTATTGGACAAAAGATGATTTGTCTGAATGGCGTACTATTTTACCTAATGGATTGATTATAGTTGAGGGTGTGTATTGTACATGTGGTGAGTTATATGATAAATATGATATAAGAATATTTGTGGAATGCAATAGAGACCTTCGATTAAATCGAGGATTAGAGAGATGGAGAAAATTTTATGAACCTGTGGAAACAGTGGATGAGCTGCGAGGATAAGTATATACAGCAGCAAAAGCCTCAGCTCAAGGTGGACTTTATTATTTCAGGAGAAGATAGGTATTATGATTAATTTAAATATCAATTATCCTTCATTAAATCATAAAAATTACATTGAAAGTGCTTATGAATTTTGCAAATCCAATAATCTTTCCATGATTCTTAAGGGGTCTTTGGCAAAAGACACAGCTACAAGGTACTCAGATATTGACTTGATAATTTTTGGCCATATGGAATGTTCTAAAATTGATGAAATTATCACTGTTTATGGTAATCCTGTAATGACTAATTTTACTGAAAACCCCCAAGGTATATTAATCCTGATTTATAAGAATGCCATATCTGTAGACTTAGATTTGAGAGAAACAATTACAAAAGAAGATTTGATAAACAGTAATGTTCTTTTAAAATACAATACTAATTTTATTTTAAATAATGAAATTATCAGAAAGAATATAACATCAATTTATATGCCTGACAGGCCTTTATGGTACAAAACCTTAAGGTTATTACATAAAGGAATTATCAAATATCTATCAAATAAAACTGACAGCGCATATGATTTTTTATGTGAAATTAAAGAAAACCTTTCTATGTTGGAAATTAAAGATTTAAATTTTAATAATAACTTTGTAAATGACATACAGTGTATTTTTAACAGACTCTGCAATGAATTTCAAGTTGATTCTGAGATAATAACCTTATTTAATGATCTTTTTAAAGAATTTTAAAGATATATTATTAAAAAAATTTGTCATAGCACTAAAATTAGATGGGGGTATTATGAAAAATAAAAAAATAGTTTTTATTTTTTAGTAATAGCATCACTTACATTAGCCATTTTAGCGGTCTTATATTTAAAATCAGGAGCAACTTTTAAACTTGATAATAATAAAAGAAATATAACACAAATAATAGTTATGAATAAAGATAATAAACCTAAATCCCTTCATAAAAAAGAAGATATTAATAAATTAATAAATTTTTTAAATACTTTTGATTATAAAGAATATCCAAAAACAATAGATAAAAAAACTAAACCATATGATTACAGGTTATTGTTATGTAAGGAACCAAATAATCTAGCAACTAATATTGAATTTTCAGATCAATACATTAGGGTTAATACAGGAAAAAGCAGTAAGATTTATAATGGAAACAGTGATATTAATTCTTATTTTGAAAAAATGTATTATATGGATGGAAAATAAAGCTGAAAGTATCTATTTTTATTTATTCTGGAGGAATAAAATGGACAAACAAATGATTGGAATGTGCGGTACTTACTGTGGAGTATGTGAATGGAAAGAAAAAACCAACTGTCCTGGATGTCAAGCATGCCAGGGTAAACCATTTTGGGGAGAATGCTCAATAGCAAAATGTTCAATTGACAAGGGATATAATCTCTGTGGACATTGCTCAAATTTACCCTGCGAAAAATTGCAGGAAGCCTTTAATGACAAAGAGCATGGAGACAATGGTGAACGACTAATTAATTTAAAAAATTGGGCAATGGGAAAAGAAAATTATCTAAGATTAAGAACATTAAAAACAGATAAGAAATAGTGAATTTAATTAGGAATAGGAAGTAGATAATAAATTAGCTAGGGGGAATTGCAAATGGAAAAATGGGATTTATTTGATGATAAAAGACAGCCTCTAAATAAAACTCACAATAGACAGGATAAAATGGTATTAGGAGAATATCATACAGTGGTTGATATTTGGACTGTTAATGATAATAATGAGATTTTATTAACCCTGCGTGATCCTGGCAAAAAAGAATACCCAAACTTTTGGGAAAATACCGGTGGCTCAGCAATAGCTGGAGAAACAAGCAGAGCAGGAGCAGTAAGAGAATTGTTCGAAGAAACTGGAATTACTGCTGGTGAAAATGAGTTATGTTTTTTAGGTGAGGAGAAAGAAGAAACTGCATTTGTTGATACTTATATAGTAAGAAAAAATATAAAAATTTCTGAATTAACCATGCAGGAAGGAGAAACTGTGGATGCCCAATGGGTAACTCTGGATAAGCTAGATGAAATGATAAAATCAGGAGCTATTGCATCACCTGTTACTGAAAGATTAGCTCCTTTGAGAAAGGATTTCCAGAATTTTTTATATAGAACATAAGCATCTAAAAAAGTTCAAACAAATTAATGTGGCTGCTTATAGATTGGAGGGTGGGATAAATTGAAATTAAAAAATATGTTTTATTTAAATAGCTAGCATTTTTCTAAGTAGTAATTATACTTTGGAGGATAATGTATGAAAAGAATAAAGCCTTTATATTTAATGATTATCATTGCTTTTTTATTGGCAAGCGTAATACTGCAGTACAGAGATAATGAGAAAATTAAAGCACAACAGGGGGTACATATCCAAAATAATTTAGACTTTTTACAATTTCAACTGAAGAATACTTCAGAATACCTTTCTTTAACCCAAATACCGGAACAGGAGTATTTATATTTAACTTCTGCAAAATTTTCTGAAGATACAGCAATTCTAAATGGAATAATGTATAGCAGCATGCCATTAACTTATTTAGATATGATAAGAATAGATTTAAATAGAATGTCTGGAATTATAAAAGATAAGAAATCTGAAAATGAGTTAATTGAAGCCAAACAATTTGCATTAGATAAGATAACTATTTTATTAAATGAACTCAGCTATATTAAAGAAAACTGCAAGTCAAATACTATTAATTATTATGAATTAAGTAAACCCAATAATGCAGTAATGAAAAAGGTAAATAAAGAGATGATTGATTATCTTAATAAAAATTATATTCATTAGTATAAATTTATGATTATACAAGGGGGTAAATAATTAGTTGTATAAGAGTTCCATAAATAATGATTATTATTCCAGCTTGCTTTTTGCTAAAACAATTATATACATTTAATAAAATGGCATAAGGTTTTAGGTTATAGTTGGGTGTCACCAAACACAATTCAATTAAAAGTGAATTTACTTCTAAAAATAAATTACAATCTTAAAATAACCATATCCAATGTAAAAGATACACCAAAGATAGATGAAATTTTACAAAAATACATTTCCTCTTAAATTTTCTCAGCTTTACAAAATATTTGTTTATGGAGTTATATTATGAAAAATAGTATTAAATTAAATTATAAATCTCTAATTCAGGATTTTATATTTATGGCAGCGGCATATACTTGTCTGTATATTTATAATATTTATAATAAGAACTATTTATATTATAAAAATGCACCAGTAATGACTGCAGCAGTAACTGCGGCAATTATAATAATTTATGTATTTCCCTTAAGTAACAACGAAGATAAGCACATATATGAAAATAAAAAGGCTTTAATACCTTATGTTATTATACACGCAACCTTACTCATATTAATCTTAACATTGAACAATCTATTTGGATTAAATAATTCTACTGCTCAAAATTTTAATAAAGCATATTTTTTATTGATAGAATTATGTATAACGTTAACAATTTTTATTTGTTATTTTTTTAAGATAAAGCTTAATAATTTTTGTTGGAAAATGCCTGGCAAATCCCTTGCTTTAGTAATTCTTGTATATATTATTTATGAGCTGATTTTAAATTTTATGGGAATTTACAAAGGGATAATTCATGTTAATAATATATTCAGCATAAATTTTATAACGAAATTTACTATGAGCGCAATTATTAATTCACTATATCCTGGCTTCTTCGAAGAAGTACTATTTAGAGGATTTTTGATTTCAGGTTTAAGAGGGTTTGGCTTCAGTGATGATAAATGCAATATAATACAATCCATTATCTTTGGAATTGGCCATGTAATGAGCTGGGGGACAGCCACCTGGGTATTCATGTTGTCTACAGCATCACAAGTAATGCTTGGTTATGTATTAGGTAAAATGTACTTTAAAACTAAATCTTTACTGCCATGTATTTTATTTCATGGACTTATAGATGCTATGTAAAACTTAATTAATATTTTTGGGGAGTGATATTGTGTCAGAGGATAAGGAAAAAAAGGTTTCAGAAAAAACAAGAAGAAATTACTCTGAAATTCATGCTATGACAGGAAACCTATTTAAAATTAAAAGAGAAGATGGAAAGCACATTGCGGATGAAAGAAATGTAAAAAATCCATTTATAGCAGTATTAATTGTACTAGGAGCCATTGGAGCCACCTGGCTGTTAGCATTTTTAATTTTATCTTTGGGAAAAATACTTGGAGATTAAATTCATTATTAATAATATTGACATTTAATTGACACTTAGTTGTAACAATAATTTAGTAATATAGATGATAAAGACAAAAAAGTGTAAGCCCTAAGGGTGGAAATGGAGAAAAGTTATTATGAAACTTAAAGACAAAAATTTATCTAAAAAATCAAAAAAATCTTCAATTTCAGTTTTAATGTATGTTTTTGCTTCAATTGCAGCACTTGTTGGAATTGCAGCATTAGCAAACAATATTATTTTATTTAGAACCACTGTTGCTCAATATGTTGCACAGGGATATGATACTGCTACAGTTAATAAATTATTGATACCATCACAATTACTGCCAGGAATATTTGAACCTATTGCAGTATATTGGGGTATTGCATTTGTTCTACTGGGTGCTGGTATATTGAATGAAAAAATTTCAAAATGCTTAGGATTATTAACTAAATGGGAGGCTTGTAATGGTTCTTTAGAAGAAGATATATATGTGCAAAGTTCTGCTGATAAAAAGGATACAGAAATAATGGAGACAGCCCAGGATGTGGAAACTGTGAATGAAACTGAAGAAACTCAAGGGTAAGTAAAATAATATATAACGATTTTTATGTGTTGTTTGTAAAGAACTTATCTTTAATAGGTATGTTCTTTTTCATTTATAAAGATTTATTAAATGGTAGATAAGAGAATCAGTTAATTAAGAAATTATAGCACTTCTAAAGGTAAGTTTAAGGTGATACAACTATATGGTATAATATACATATATTGGTTATAGGGCGTTTTAATATTTATGTGGAGGTTTTTTTATGAGTTTTCTTTCTGAGAAAAGATTATATGAAGTTGAAATAACGGGTAAATGTAATGTAAAGGGTACAAACTATTTTTTAAAGATTTTAGGGGCTATTTTTATAACGGATGGAACAGCTGTACTATGTCCTCCCAATACTGATATTCCAATTGGCACAACAGGCTGGATTATTAAGCAGTGGGGCGGAAAGTATTTTTTACCAAAAAGCAACCTCAAATCGCAAAACCCTCTATTAGATGAACAGTCAAGTACTTTAATTCCATATAAAAATATTAAGGATCATTATAAAATATTAAGTAATATATAGAGTTCGGCTGCTATGCATAATAAAAAGCTGCATAGCAGTTCCTATTTTTTGAAAATTATTAGTTGGAATATTGGGAGACTTATTAATGTTTTTCATGTAAAATATAGTAGTAATAAAAAATTGTAGGGGGAATTGAAATGAAACAAGTTTATGCACCGGGCTGTGCTCTTATGATTTATAAACCCAATCTGGCAAATAAGGTATTAGATTTTTTAAATAAGGATTTAGGTAATATTCCTGAACATTTAATTTGCTGCAGACATGAGCCTAATTTAGAAAATGGAACTGTGGTAATCAACACCTGTGCAGGATGCGACAGGAGATACAGACAGCTTTATGATGGAATTTCAACTATATCTCTTTGGGAGATATTAGCTGACAGCAGAACATTCCCGTTTCCTAACTATAATGGAATGGAGATGAGTATTCATGATGCTTGCCCTACACGTACTGAAGAAAGAGTACATTCCGCAATAAGAAAACTTCTTAAAAGAATGAATATTAAAATTGTTGAAGCAGAAAATACTGGCACTAAGTCAATTTGCTGCGGCGACAGTTTTTATGGTACTTTATCAGTAGAAAATGTTAAGGAGAAGATGAAGGGACGTGCAGATGAAATGCCTTGCCACAATGTTGTGGTTTACTGCGTTTCATGTATAAAAGCAATGTATATTGGCGGGAAAAAGCCGCGCTATATAGTGGATCTTTTATTTGAAGAAGAAACTAAAATTGGAACTTTTGAGCCTGATGAATGGCACCATGAATTACAGAAATTTATAGACAAGCATTAAATTTTATAAGGAGATGAATAAAATGAAAAATACAGCTCTTTTAGTTATAGACGTTCAAAATGCATTAGTATCAGAACACCCCTTTGCAGAGAAAGAGGTTATCAGCAATATAAAAAGTTTAATTAAAGCATGCAGGAAAAACAATATAGAAGTAATTTATATTCAGCATAATGATAATGAAGGTGAAGAATTAGAACCTAATTCATATGGCTGGAGGATTTATGAAGAGATAAGTCCAGCCGAAAATGAAAAGGTCATAAACAAAAATTATAATAGTGCCTTTAAAAATACCTGCTTAAAAGAGTATTTAAACAGTAAAAATATAAATGAATTGATTATTACAGGTATGCAGACAGAATACTGCATTGATGCAACCTGTAAGGTAGCTTTTGAATATGGATATAAGCTGATTATTCCTGAGAAGACAAATACCACATTTAATAATGGGAATATAACAGCAGAAGATTTATATAATTATTATAATTTCCGTATGTTTAAGGATAGATTTGCCAATGTAGAAACCGTAGAAAATACTATAAAAAGAATAACAGCCTAACAGTAATTTGTTTCAACAAATGGTCTTAATACAATTTCATCTAAGGCAATGCTGGTATCTACATCAAGGGCCTTTAATACGGCCTCTGCAGTTTTATCTGCACTTAAATAGTTTTCTCTTGCCTGAGCCCTGAAAGAAGTGTTTATTCCGCCAGGATATATGGAACAAACTCTTATATTATTTTCCCTTGCCTCTTTCCTTAGTACTTTAGTCAAGCTATCTAATGCGCCTTTTGATGCTGTATATGATCCTAGCTTTTCATTTGAAAATAAACAGCATGTTGAAAGTATATTTACAATAAGGCCTTGTTTTTTAGCCTTCATGTGTTTATAACATTCCTGAATAAATATCAGGGGCGCCAGAGTATTGAGTTTAAGCATATATTCAATATCTTCAATTTTAATATCTTCTACAAGTGCTCTGGCAGAGTTTGCTCCTGCACAATTGATTAATACATCAACTGGTCCTAAGTTATGTTTCACGTTCTTTACAAAGTATATAATTTTATCCTGCTGGGTTATATCAAAGGTATCATAAAAAATTCTGCTTTTCTGGTGGAAATCGATTTCGCTTAATACATCATTCATTTTTTCCTTTGATCTTCCGCAAAAGGCAACCTTTGCACCCATGCTTATTAATTTTAAAACTAAATTTCTGCCAACACCAGAAGTGCCACCTGTAACTATAACACATTTATCCTTCCAATAACTCATTATAGCGGCCTCCTTACTAATTTTTCAGTATTTATACTTAATCAAAATAATATAAATAAACTATACCATATTTTTCATTTTATTTCCAATTCATATAAAAACCAAGATTATTGCTTCAATTAGCTATTGACAATACATTTATAATCTTATATTATTTTATCAAGAATTTAAAATGAATAATTGTATTACTAAGATGAGGAATAGTAAATATTATTATCTTTTCAAAGAGAAGAAGTCATTGGTGGGAGACTTCTAAAAGAATAGTTTTGAACCAGCCTCTGAGTTCTGCACTGAAATAATAGTAAGTTGCAGCGGGATTTTGCCGTTAAAATAATGAGTGAGTATATTTTAAATATATTAACGAGGGTGGTACCACCGACAACTCGGTCCCTATTGGGATCAGGTTTTTTTTATTTTTTGTAAAAAAAGTTTTAAATTAAGATAAACAAACTAAACTATAAATGTATTGTTTATCTATATAGGAGGAAGTAAATATGGGAAAACAGAAAAAATTTGTTGAGGCTATAACTGCAATGGATGAAGATTTTGCTCAATGGTACACTGATATTGTAAAAAAAGCCGAACTTGTTGACTATTCAAGCGTTAAGGGATGCATGATTATACGTCCTTATGGTTATGCAATATGGGAAAATGCACAAAAATATTTAGATGGAAAATTCAAAGAAACAGGACATGAAAATGTATATATGCCTATGTTTATTCCTGAGAGCCTGCTTCAGAAGGAAAAAGACCATGTTGAAGGTTTTGCACCTGAAGTTGCCTGGGTAACTTACGGCGGAGGACAGGAACTTACTGAAAGATTGTGTGTTCGTCCTACATCTGAGACTTTATTCTGCGACCACTATGCAAAAATAATTCAATCTTATAATGATCTTCCAAAGAAATACAACCAGTGGTGTTCTGTTGTGAGATGGGAAAAAACAACGAGGCCATTTTTGAGAACAACTGAATTCCTATGGCAGGAAGGCCATACAGCCCATGCAACAGATGAGGAGTCTGAAAAAGAAACTATAGATATGTTAAATGTCTATGCTGATTTTTTTGAAAATGTTTTGGCAATACCAGTTATAAAGGGACAAAAAACGGAAAAAGAAAAGTTTGCTGGGGCAGACGCAACTTATACTATAGAAAGCTTAATGCACGATGGGAAAGCACTGCAAAGCGGTACATCACATAATTTTGGAGACAATTTCTCAAAAGCATTCAACATTCAATATGCTGATAAAAACGGTAAGCTTCAACACGTTTATCAAACTTCATGGGGTATGACAACTAGAATTATAGGTGCCATAATTATGGTGCATGGTGACGACAGCGGTCTTAAGCTTCCACCTAAAATAGCACCAACTCAGGTAATGATAGTGCCAATAGCTCAGCACAAAGAGGGAGTTATTGAAAAAGCTCAAGAGCTTAAAGAAAGAATTTCAAAGGTAGCCAGAGTGGGCATTGATATCAGTGATAAAATGCCTGGCTGGAAATTTAATGAGTATGAAATGAAGGGCATTCCAGTTCGTGTTGAAGTTGGACCAAAGGATATAGAAAACAATCAGGTGGTACTTGTACGACGTGACACCAGGGAAAAACTATTTGTTTCCATGGATGAACTGGAAACGAAAATTACTGAGTTATTAGAGGATATCCAAAAATCTATGTTTGAAAAGGCAAAACAACATAGAGATAAAAGTACTTACACTGCGGTAAATTTAGATGAGTTCAAAGAAATTGCAGAAATTAAACCAGGCTTCATAAAAGCTATGTGGTGTGGTGATAAGGCTTGTGAAGAAAAGCTAAAGGAAGTTGCCGGAGTAACTTCAAGATGTATTCCATTTGAACAGGAAAAGCTTTCAGACAAGTGTGTGTGCTGCGGAAGAGAAGCTAAGCACATGGTTTACTGGGGAAAAGCGTACTAAAAATAGGGGACGGTTAAGCTGAAAATGGAAAGAAATCCAAACAATTGGTTTATTCGAAAAGGTTTAACTCAAAAACCACATAAGATAACTAAAGTCCACATTGATAAAATAATCAATGTGGACTTTTTAACTAATTATGAGTGTCACTATGAACAAATTGAAAAAATCTATGCAAGTCTAGTACAGAAGCTTGTCCTACTGAGTGAATCTTCTTAGCGGCTCCAAATGTTAAATCGGAACCAAAAAGTTCTCCAGTGCATCTGTTTATATCACTCTTTGCTGCCATAGACAATATTATAATAGGGCCCTCGTCATAGTTTTCCTTCATAGTTCGTGTTGCATCTAAAAGTGTAATCACATCAGAAACACATTTTGGCATAACTGCAATTTTAGGAATATCTCCGCCTAGCTCCTTGGCCGTACGCATTCGTGATAAAATATCATCCTTACATGGAGTTTTAGAAAAATCATGATTAGATATAATAACGAAAACATTGTTCAAATGAGCTGCCTCAACTAATCTTTTTATATCTTTTTCTTGATTAAATAATTCCACATCAATAAAATCTACAAGATTAGATTCAGCAATTGCTTTATTTAATTCAACATAATATTTGTTGCTGACTTTCTTTTTCCCGCCCTCTTTAGCACTGCGAAATGTGAAAATAATAGGTCTTGAAGGCAGAATCTTTCTAATTTCCTGAAGAGCCTCTTTAACTTTATCTATATTTAAAACTTGCTGAAAGAAATCTGCACGCCACTCTATAACATCAAAATCAATTTTTTTCAAATGCTTTGCTTCCTCAACGAGCTGGGGAATGGTTTCCCCTGTCATAGGTATGCAGATTTTAGGCAATCCTTCACCAATTGTGACGTCCTTAACTGTAATGACCTTGTTCATTAATATCATCCTCTCAAAATATGTCCGATAATTCATCGTTTGTTAAGTTCAAATAATAATATTAATTACTTTATCATATTTTAAATAAAAATGGTATTACTAATATGTGGTAGAAAATAGGGACGGTTAACAACTTACCAACCTTTCCATGGAAATTGAATAATACCCTTAAATGGAGTTAATACTATTAGTTGTTTGAAATTAACAAATTGTGAGGTGTTTTTATGCCAAGAACTCAAAGAATAAAAATGGAGAATGGAATATACCATGTTATGGTAAGAAGTATAACTGAAGTTCCATTGTTCAAAAAAGATGATGACAAAGACAAATACTTAAGACAGATGAGAAATTATCAAATAATATATGGATTTAAGGTATATGCATACTGTATGATGACTAATCATGCTCATTTTATAATCGATTCCAATGGTGCCGACATATCAAAAATAATGCATGGTTTAAATTTTAAATATGCAGTAACATATAACAGAATTCATGATAGGCATGGGCACGTGTTTCAAGATAGATTCAAGAGCAAAATAGTTGATACAAATAGGTATCTAATTACTTTATCAGCTTATATTCACAATAACCCTATAAAAATAAAAGGTTATGAAACTTGCCCTGAAAAATATAAATATTCAAGTTTAAAGGTGTATTTAGGTCTTGAAAAAGATTTAACAGGGCTTTTAGATGAAGCATATATAATGCAAATGCTTGGTCAAAATGTGAATAATGCAAGGGATAGATATCTTAAGTTTGTATATATGTGTGATAAAGAAAAACTAAAGAAGGAAATGGAATTTGAAGACGAAAAAACTCAGTACAGAAGTCAAAGAAAAGTACTGGTTAGAAACTTTAACCCAGATCAGATAGTAACTTTCATTTCAGAAGAAACAGGAATAGAAAAGTTAATGATGTATGTGAAGAATAGCAGAAGTAATAAGGCTAGTAGGGCATTAGCAGTTCTTTTGATGAGAAGTCTCTGCAATTTTAAAATTAAAAATATATGCCACGTTCTTGGTAATATTACTGAGTCAAGGGTATCAAAGCTTTGCACTATAGGAGTGGAACTTATATCAACGGAGGATAGGTACAAGGATATTGTAAATAAATTTATTGTCCAACAAGTATCTTGAAATATCACAAACTAAGTTCATTTAAAATTAATAATCTTTTATAGCCCTTTATTTTTTTATACAAATAAAAGGTTTCATTTGTTTGCATTTTATTATTTTGTACAAGCTTAGAAAACATTATAAATCACACTATTAAAAATATACAGGCCAACAACTAAAAATAAAATTGGCAAAACAAGTGTTAATTACGCTTATTTCACCAATTTATATAAAAGTATATTTAATTTTAAAGTGTTAACCGTCCCAATTCAACTGCCAACCTAGCGGCTACCTTTACGTTGTTGTATACAAGCTGTATATTAGATTCTAGGCTGGCTCCACCTGTAATATCCTTGACCTTTGCCAGTAAGAATGGTGTGGTTGCTTTGCCTTTAATTCCTTTTTCATCTGCTTCCTTAAGTGCCTGTTCTATAGCTTTATTTATTGTGTCATAGTCCATTTGATATTGTTCTGGAATAGGGTTTGCAACAATCATGCCGCCATTTAATCCTAAATCCCATTTTGCCTTAAGTGCTAATGCTAAATCTTTTTCAGTATCTACGCGGTAATCAACCTTAAATCCGCTTTTTCTTGTGTAGAAAGCAGGAAGCTCCTCAGTGCCAAATCCAACTACTGGAACTCCTTGGGTTTCAAGATATTCTAGTGTTAGTCCAAGATCAAGTATTGATTTTGCTCCAGCACAAACTACAGCTACATTTGTGTGTGCAAGTTCTTGAAGATCTGCAGAAATATCAAAAGTCTGCTGTGCTCCTCTGTGAACTCCGCCGATTCCCCCTGTTCCAAATACTTTTATGCCGGCTAAATTGGCAATAATCATAGTTGCTGCTACAGTTGTTGCACCATCTAATTTCTTGGAAATAATAAATGGAATATCTCTTCTGCTAGCTTTAACAACAGCAGTTCCCTTTTTACCTAAATACTCTATTTCATCTTTAGTCAATCCAACCTTCAATTTACCATTTAGAATTGCTATTGTAGCTGGAACAGCTCCATTTTCTTTAACTATTTTTTCAACATTTAATGCGGTTTCAACATTTTTAGGATAGGGCATTCCGTGAGATATAATTGTGGATTCAAGAGCAACTACTGCTTTTCCTTCATCTAAAGCTTTTTTAACTTCTGGGTTAATGTCTAAGTGTTTTTCTAACATAATTTTAACTCCTTCATTTTATTATTCACATTTTCAATACTCATATTAGGATTAATAGTGTTTTCATGAGACAGAGCAAGAATAGAAGCTGTCATGGCAAATCTACCTGCAAATTCCATTGGAAATTCTTTTAGGTAGCTGTATACAAGTGCTGCAACAAAAGCGTCCCCGGCACCAGTAGCATTTACCACCTTTATTTTAGGGGATTTTATTTTGCCGTATTCACTGCCATTGTGATAGAAAATTCCATCTTCACCTAATGTAATGAATACATTTTTGACACCTTTATCCAATAAGTATTCTGCAGCCTTCTGTAAATCTTCATCCCTATTAACTTTCATTCCAGTTAATATTTCAACTTCTAATTTATTGGGTTTAATAGTATGAAAATATCCTATAAGGTCTTTTACTTTTTGACATTTTGTAGTGGATACAGTATCAAGAAAGAAATCCACATCTTTATAGTTCGTCAAAATATATTCAATAACTTCTCTGGGAATGTTGGTATCAATGACACATACTGCAGAGTTTTCAATAACCTGCTTTTTTGAAGCAATAAACTCTTCAGTAATTTTATCGAAAATATCCATGTGTGCTATAGCTGCTTCCATATCACCAGTTTCATTAAGAATAGATAAATAAGTAGAAGTGCTTTGTCCATCCATTATTAAGGATTCTTCCATGTTAAGGCCCATATTCCTTGCTTCGTCTAATATTTTATTGCCATAAATATCATTTCCAACTGCACTAATAAGTCTTGTATCTACACCAAGCCTTACAAGATTTTCACCAATATTTCTTCCTACACCGCCTAATGACATCTTTACCTTTCCTGGGTTAGAGTCATGTAAAATAAGTTTATTATTAGGAAAACCCTGAATATCTATATTTGTTCCTCCAACAATACTAACGTACTCATCTTCGCTTGCTACTATATAACCTTTCCCAAGTAGATAGCCTTTTTTAAGTAAATTAGTTATATGAACTGCCACAGAAGAACGGGTAATATTTAATTCTCCGGCTAATTCCTTTTGGGATATCATTGGCTTTTCTTTTATTAATTGTAATATTTCTTTTTCTCTGTTTGTCATGGTGAACTCCTTAACATTTGCTTATATAATAATCTTTTGCTTACATTCATATATTATCACTGTACAAAAATATGTCAATAGTGTTTATAGCATACCAATATGAATTATTAATGCACTTTCTAAAATTTATTTATATGGATTCTGGAAAAATCTAAATCATCTTCACTACGAGGCTGTTTTGTTTCATTTTTATAGCCTATGGAAATTATATTTTCTATTCTATAATTTTCTTTTATGTTAAGCTGTTCTCTTATATAATCCTCTGCTGTTCTGTCATCATCATGTTTTCTGTTTCTAATTTGAATCCAGCATGAACCAAGGCCTAAAGCTTCTGCTTCCAACTGCGCTATTATTGAAGCTATAGATGCATCTTCTATCCAGGTATCACTAATGCTTTCATCACCTAAGACTATTATGCCTAAAGCTGAACCCTTTAAAAATGATGCACCAGGTTTACAGTTTGAGATTTTTTCAAGTATTTCTTTATTATCAATAAACATAAATTGCAGATGTTTTAAATTTCTAGAAGATGGTGCCAAAAGCAGTGATTTTTTTAAAGATTCAATCTTTTTTTCTTCTATATTTTGTGGTTGATATTTTCTAATGCTTCTTCTTTGTTTTAATAAATCTAACATTTTATTTCCTCCTAAAAATACATTAATTTTTATTTTACTAAGTCCAATTCAATTATAATACAAAATAAATAAGTTAAATGCAATATATGGTATCAGATGATATAATAAATTATAAACTTATATTATTATGTACATAGATTGGAGATTTATTATTATGGATAGAAAACTTAACATTGGAATTGTGGGACTAGGAAACATTGCACAAAAGGTTTATATTCCTTTTCTTTCAAAAGAAAAAAATTGGAGCTTAGCCGGCGCATATTCTCCAACCGAAAGCAGAAGAAAGCAAATTTGCGGAGAATATAGAATTAAAGATTTTTCAAGTTTACATGATTTGATTAATAATTGTGATGCAGTTTTTGTCCACAGTTCAACTGATTCACACTACGATATAATATTTGAAGCTCTAAATATGGGTAAGGATGTATATGTGGACAAACCTTTGACTTCTACCATAGAGCAATCTGAGCAACTTGTTAAATTAAGCATAAAAAAGGGCAGAAAGCTCATGGTGGGATTTAATAGAAGATTTGCTCCTATGTATCTAGAAGCAAAAAACCAAATAAACAATGTAGCTTGGATACGTGTAGAAAAACATAGGATAAAATCAAGTACACCTGCTGACTTCAAATTTACCATGCTAGATGATTACATTCATTTAGTTGACACTGCAAGATGGCTGGGAGAACCAGCAGGATCCATTGAAGGACATGTTGAAATCAATGAGAAAAATCAAATGATTTATGCTGAACATAATTATATATCTGGAAATAAAAATCGTATTTTTATTGGTATGCATAGAAGTGCCGGAACTAATTTGGAACAATTGGAGATTGTAGGGGAAAATGCAATAGTAAGAGTTAAAAACATGGATACTATGGAAGCAGAAAGAGAAGGGAAAGTTATAACAAATTGTTCTCCTTCCTGGGAGACAATTATTAAAAGAAGAGGATTTGAAGATGCAATAATGCATTTTATAAATTCAGTTATTGGAGATACAGAGCCTTCAATTAATGGTGAGGAAGCGCTTAAATCACAAATCCTGGTAGGTAAGATGATTGAAAAGACTGGGATAGTTAAGTAAATTAAGGGGACGGTTAAGCTGAAAATGTAAAAAGTAAAAGCTGTGAATCTTTGAATTCACAGCTTTTATAAGTAATTGGTATAAAAGTTACAGGGAAGGAAAACATAAAGTAAAGAAATAAACAAGAGATTTACATTGAGGAGGTAGCAATTAAATGTCACACAGAGAAGGCAAAAAGGCAGCAAAAATGCAGGATAAGAAAAGGGCAAAACCGGAAATTATAAGTGAAGATGAAATAAAAAAGTCAACTCCAAAGGGAGTAATTAAGGGAACAGAATAGTTGTAATCTAATTAAAAGAAAAAATGGTGTTCCAAATTTATTTGAAACACCATTTCTATACTATTCATTATTTTTTCTTTTTTTCTTTTTATCTGCTGTTGGTTCAACTTTATCAAAAACATTCACATACATTTGTTTTATTTCGCTTATTAATGGGTATCTAGGATTTGCTCCTGTACACTGATCATCAAAAGCCTGTTCTGACATACTATCTAAAGCAGCGTAGAACTTTTCTTCTGTTACGCCAGCTTCTTTGATAGTTTTTGGAATGTTTAATTTTGCTTTTAGTTCATCAATAGCTATTATCAATAATTGTACTTTTTCATCATCTGTGTTTCCGCCTAGTTGCAGGTAGTCAGCTATTCTAGCATATCTCCACTTAGCATTTGGGTACTTATATTGTGGGAATGCAGCTTGTTTTCTTGGATCATCCACAGCATTGAATTTTATAACTTCATTTATCAATAATGCATTGGCAATTCCGTGTGGTATGTGGTGTGCTGCACCTAGTTTGTGTGCCATAGAGTGACATACTCCTAAGAATGCATTTGCGAATGCCATACCAGCTATTGTTGAAGCATGTGCCATTTTTTCTCTTGCCTTTACATTAGTTGTACCTTCTGTATAAGCTAGAGGTAAATATTTAAATATTAATCTGATAGATTCCAATGCCAATCCATTTGTATATTCTGAAGCCATTACTGATACATAAGCTTCTAAGCTGTGAGTAAGTGCATCTATACCTGAAGCTGCTGTCAATCCTTTTGGCATGCCCATCATAAGTTCAGCATCAATTATTGCCATATCTGGAGTTAATTCATAATCTGCTAAAGGATATTTAGCTCCCGTTTTTTCATCAGTGATTACGGCAAAAGGAGTAACCTCTGAGCCTGTCCCTGCTGATGTTGCCACAGAAATCATCATTGCTTTTTCACCCATTTTAGGGAAGGTATAAACTCTTTTTCTTATATCCATAAATCTCATAGCTAAATCTTCAAATTTTACTTCTGGATGTTCATACATTACCCACATGATCTTAGCAGCGTCCATTGCTGAACCCCCACCAACAGCAATAATAGTATCAGGATTAAATGATAACATTTCTGCTGCACCAGTTTTAGCTGTTAAAAGTGTTGGATCCGGTTCTACATCTGTAAATATTTTATATAAAATTCCTTGTTCATCAAGAATTTTTGTCACTTTATCCACATAACCTAATTGATATAGAACTTTATCTGTAACTATAAATACTTTTTTCTTATTCATAACTTTTAACTCTTTAAGTGCAACTCCAAGACAGCCATATTTAAAGTAAACCTTTTCAGGAATTCTGAACCAAAGCATATTTTCTCTCCTCTCAGCAACACTCTTTATGTTTAATAAATGTTTAGGCCCAACGTTTTCTGATACAGAGTTTCCGCCCCAGGAACCACAGCCTAGTGTTAATGAAGGAGCTAGCTTGAAGTTGTATAAATCTCCTATACCACCGTGAGCAGATGGCATATTGATTATTGTTCTTCCTGTTTTCATGGTTGTACTAAATTTTTCCACTTTTTCTTTTTGTGTCATTGTATTTATATATAATGAGGAGGTATGTCCAAATCCGCCTAACTTAACTAATCTTTCAGTTTTTTCAATAGCTTCATCAAAACTCTTTACTTTATACATTGCTAAAACTGGAGATAATTTTTCGTGTGAGAATGGCTCTTCAAGTTCAACTGATTCCACTTCTCCAATAAGAATTTTAGCGTTTTCTGGAACTTTCACTGCAGCCATTTCAGCTATTTTGTAAGCACTCTGTCCAACAATGTTAGCATTTAAGTTTCCATTAATTATAATGGTTTTTCTAACTTTATCTATTTCATCCTTGTTAAGTATATAAGCTCCTCTGTCAGCAAATTCTTTTCTAACTTCATCATATATTGAATCCAATACTAATACTGACTGTTCTGAAGCACAGATCACACCATTATCAAAGGTTTTTGATAGAAGTATTGAATTTACTGCCATTTTAATGTCAGCACTATCATCAATTATAGCAGGTGTGTTTCCTGGACCAACTCCTAAAGCTGGTTTACCTGATGAGTAAGCTGATTTAACCATGCCAGGTCCCCCTGTAGCAAGAATTAAGTCTGCCTCTTTCATTACTATTTGTGACAGTTCGATTGTAGGCTCGTCTATCCATGCTATAATTCCTTCTGGGGCCCCTGCTTTAACTGCAGCATCAAGAACTATTTTAGCTGCGGCAATGGTTGATTTTTTAGCTCTTGGATGAGGAGAAAATATTATGCCATTTCGAGTTTTTAAAGCTATTAGAGATTTAAATATTGCTGTAGATGTTGGGTTTGTTGTTGGAACAACAGCTGCGATTACCCCTACAGGTTCAGCAATTTTAACTATACCAAAACCAGCGTCTTTTTCTATAACTCCACAGGTCTTTTCATCTTTATATTTATTATATATATATTCTGATGCATAGTGATTTTTAATAACCTTATCTTCTATAATCCCCATGCCTGTTTCTTCTACTGCCATTTTTGCAAGTTGTATTCTAGCGCTATTAGCTGCGATTGCTGCTTGCCTAAAAATTTCATCTACTTGATCTTGACTATAAGCAGCAAACTTCTTTTGAGCATTTCTTACTTCCTCAAGTTTTTTCATTAATTCTTCAACATTTGTAACTTTCATTAATTACACCTCTTTCTCTCTCTCTAATGTTAATGGGTATAACTATAATATTTTATATTGTTCAGTTCATGTTCATTTTTGCGAAAAGATTGACAAACAATTCTGATAATTGAATTTAATTATTTACATTTATTAAGCAAATAAATGAAGTTGACGACATATATTGCTGCGCATACAACATATAACGTTTACATTATTCAGAATTACTAATAAATTGACCACCGGTAATTATAATTATGCATAATTTTATGATCGTTGTCAACGGTGTTTTTGAATTTTTTTATTCATATTAATATTTTTGAATTTATATTTACAAATAAATACATAAAAGTCGTAATATAAGACTTTGCGCCTGGAATTTATATGCTGCTTTGCCGCATGATTTAGTATACATACTAAAAAGTAACATTGGTTAAAATATATGTAACTGCAAGAAATGCTATATAAAGAAGGGAATTAAAATGATACGCTTAAGCAAACATCAACTATTCACACTTATGTTCATATTCGAGGTTGGAAGTACTACTCTTTTTGCATTAGGCATTAAAGCTAAACAGGATGCATGGATTGTGATTTTGCTTGCTTTAGTAATTGGAGTAGGTTTTGTATGGGTTTATACAGAACTTTATAATGCTTTCCCCAATAAGAATTATGCGGAAATGATTATTACAATATTAGGGAATAAGTTGGGAATAATACTTGTTTTGCTTTATGTGCTGGATTGTCTCTGGCACGCAGCTCGTAATGCCCGGGAATTTGGTGAACTTATATTGATGAATGCTCTCCCGGAAACTCCATTATGGGTTATTATTTTTATATTTATACTCGTAAGTTTATATGCTTTATTCGAAGGTATGGAGGTATTAGCACGTGCAAGCGAGGTAGTTATGCCAATTCTTTTTTTATTTATAGTAAGTCTTTATATACTTGTTTCTATATCAGGAATTGTGGATTTTAGCAAACTGCAGCCTATTTTAGGCAGTGGATTTAAACCCATATTGAAAACCATGCCAAGTGTAGTGATGTTCCCTTATGGAGAAATCTTTGTATTTTTAATGTACTGGAAATATGCAAATGAAAAAAGTACTGTTAGGCCAGCTGCAATGGAGGCACTTATATTGTCAGGGATAATGCTTTGCCTTACTTCAATAATGAATATTTCCGTATTAGGGGTTAAATATGCATCAATTGCAAATGTACCTCTGCTGGAAACCATAAGGTTAATTAACATTGGCACTGTTATAAGCAATTTGGATGCTATAGGTATAGTTATTATGTTTTTTGGTGGATTTTTTAAAATGACTATATATCTAAATGCTGTTGTTCAAATATTAACTACTGTGTTTAAAATCAAAAATAATAAACTTACACTTATTTTATTCAGTATATTTTTGATGTGGTTTTCCATTGTATTTGAACCTAGCTATGCCTATCATCGATGGATGTATCCATTTGATGCAAACTATTTTGCTTTAATTTATTCCAATGTATTTCCGCTGCTGTTGTTAATGATTTACTGGCTTAAAAAGAAAAGAACTGAATTCTAAATATATGTGAAGGTGATACAAAATTGCAGATTATGGAATTTTTAAAAAAGTCATTGGAGGGAAGGGGATTTTATCCCATTATGGTTATAGCTCTTACATGGACATATACTGCAGTTATATTGATATTCTTTATATGCCAGCTTTTTCTCTGCATTTTTCATGTGAAATGTTCAGATGATAACTTTAATAAAAGTGTTAATGAAAAAGCAGACCAAGGAGAACATGAAAATGAATAATTGCCTATATGCAGACAAATAATATAACAAAATGAAAGCAGGGGTAGTAAAGTGCTTAATTATTTATATAAAAAGCTTAAATTTCTACAGATGAATAGTACAAAAATCAATAATGATACTGGAAAGAAAAAAGCTTTGCAGCCTGAACTATCTGATGACCTTGAAGATAACTTGCATACATTAAAAAAAATTTTAGGCTCAAGTAATGACATAATTTATCGTGAATTTTCCTTTGGTTCCAAGATGCAGATAAATGCGGCAGTTATATTCTTAGAAGGTATGACAGAAAAGAAAACTATAAATGATACTATAATTAAACCCTTCATGTATGACAGCAGATTTCTAAATCTGGAAAGTGAATTAGAATCAGGAAATATAAATATTGTAAAAAAAAGCATGATTTCTGTTGGAAAGGTTAATAAAGCCACATCCATATATGAAATAATAGATGGATGTCTATCTGGTGATACTATATTTCTCATCGAGGGTTCCAGTGAAGCTCTCATAATTAATTCAAAGGGCTTTGAAACCAGAGGGGTAGAAGAACCTAAAACAGAAGCTGTAGTAAGGGGACCAAGAGAAGGTTTTTGTGAAACTATGACTACTAATATGGCATTATTACGCCGTAAAATAAAAAATCCAAATTTAACCTTTGAAACAATGGAAATTGGGGAACAAACAAGGACTAGTATATGCATTGTTTATTTAAAGGGAGTTGTTAATCCTAAACTTATAAAGGAAATAAGAAATAGATTAAATAGAATTAATACAGATGCAATTTTAGAATCAGGTTACATTGAACAATTTATAGAAGATGCTCCTTATTCTATTTTCCCTACTGTGGGTAATTCAGAAAAACCAGATACAGCTGCTGGAAAAATATTAGAGGGAAGGGCAGCTATTTTAGTTGATGGAACCCCTTTTGCACTTACAATGCCAATGCTGTTCATTGAAGGATTTCAAAATGCAGAAGACTACTACTCAAGACCTTTCTTTGCCAGTCTTTTAAGAATTTTAAGATTTATAGCCTTTGTCATAAGCGTATTAGCCCCAACAACATATGTGGTATTGTCCACATTTCATCAGGAGCTGATACCAACCACATTGTTATTTACAATGGCAGCTGGCCGTGAAGGAGTTCCTTTCCCGGCAATAATGGAGGCTGGCCTTATGATAATGACATTTGAAATATTAAGAGAAGCAGGAGTACGTTTACCACGTCCAGTAGGTCAGGCTGTAAGTATTGTAGGAGCTTTGGTAATAGGTGAAGCTGCTGTAACAGCTGGACTGGTAGGAGGACTTATGGTTATTGTGGTGGCCTTAACTGCTGTTTCAAGTTTTGTAGTTCCAGTTTATACAGATTTGGTGGCTATTCTACGCATTGTATTTCTTATTTTAGGAGGAAGCTTAGGTATATTTGGAGTTGGTATTGGTATGTTGGTGGTATTGGTGCACGTTGTATCCTTAAGATCATTTGGCACTCCATATTTTGCTCCTCTGGCACCATTGAGTATAGAGGATTTGAAGGATACATTTGTAAGAGTTCATTTATGGAGAATGTTTACCAGGCCAAGAACTATAGGCTGGTATAATTTTCAAAGACAGGGCCCAGGGTCAAAGCCTGAGCCTCCATTGGACGGAGAGAAAAAATGAGGTGAGTCTAATGAAAAAATACATAAAAATATGGGCACAATTAATTATATGTATTTTCATAGCTTTAAATCTGACTTCCTGCTGGAGTGCTCACGAGTTAAATAAAATTGCTATTGTTATGGGTGTTGGAATGGACAAAGGAAAGGAACCAGATACCATAGAAATGACTGTGCAGCTGGCAAAGGTTTTAGAGATGAAAGGTTCTTCAAAAGGCGGCAGCAATGTAGGTACTTCTGGATATATAAATTTAAAAGAACAGCAAAGAACTATTTCTGAAGCAGTGATAGCTTTCAGCAAAAAAGTAAATCGTGATTTGTTTTTTTCACATAATGAAGTCATTATATTTGGAGAAGATTTAGCAGAAACAGGTATCGATAAGTATATGGACTTTTTTCTGCGTTATCGTCAATCCCGACTTTTACAATGGGTGTTAGTATCTAAACAACCTGCCAGCGAAATTCTAGACATAAAGCCAGATCTTGAAACTACTCCTGGAAGGAATATAGGAGAATTAATTAAAAGTGAAGAAGAAATATCTCAAGTACCCGCTGTAGATTTAAGAGAATTTGCATCCAGATTGATGAGCAAAACAACAGCTCCAATTGCCCCTATAATTGAAGTATCTAAAGAGGATAATAAAAAAATAACATATGTTTCAGAAACAGCTGTGTTTAAAAAGGATAAAATGGTTGGGATTCTAAATAAAGATGAAACTCAGGGACTTCTATGGGGAATTAATAAAATTAAAGATGGAGTCATTACTGTAGCTGCACCAAATGATAAGGATAAGGTAAATATAGTAACAACACATGCCAAAAGTAAAATAACTCCTGAAATAAAAGATAATGAAGCTAGTATTAAAATAGAAATAAAGCAAGAAGGGGAATTACAAGAACAAACTACTTCTGAAGATATGGCAAACCCTAAAGTCTTTGCGGTTCTTGAAAAATCTGAAGAGGATGTTATAAAGAAAGAGGTAATGCTGGCACTAAAAAAATCAAGAGAGTTAAATGCAGATATATTTGGGGTTGGTGATATTATATACCAACACTATCCAAAACAGTGGATAAAAATGGAGAAGGATTGGGATAAAATATATCAAAATATTAATGTAGATGTAACCGTAAATGCTAAAATAAGAAGAACAGGCAGAATTACAAAACCTATCACGTCAAAGGAAGAATAGTGTTAATTATAATGAGGTATAAAAAATGACATTTTTAATAATAGTTATCTTTATAGGTATAATAATTATTGAAGTACCAGCTATGATTAAAAATAGGTACTGGCATGAACTTAAAATATTCTTTGGATTTTTGATGGCAGCCTTTATAATGAGCTTATTTTACATTAATGGAATACCCATTATAAACCCTGTAAAGGATATAGAGTTTTTAGTAAAGGATATATTACATTTAAATTATAAATAAACTAATTCTTGTACATAGAGGTATGACTTTTATGAAAATTGAAAAAGGTATAATTTCAAGCACACAGTTAATGTTTTTATTTATTGGACTATTGCAGACTAATACACTTACAGCAGCTTTTATAAGCGGAGTTACCAAGCAAAATACCTGGGTAGTTTTGTTAATAGGATTTTTCATTGTATCGATTTTATTGTTTATTTATACTTGGTTAAACAAAAAATTTCCAGATAAGAATTTAATAGAAATAAATGACGTAATATATGGGAAGCACATTGGAAAAGTGTTTTCTCTGCTGTATATTTATTATTTTTGGTTTTTAGTTCCTGCAAATTTAAGGTTTATAGTGGATTTTTTTTACACATATCTTTTCGAAGGAACGGATATTGGTATTTTTGTAATAGTAATAATTTTAGTTTGTATATATACTGTTAAAAAAGGAATAGAGGTAATAGCCAGGGCCGGTTTCATAATAACAGTGATAGTAATAATAGCAGCTATATTTATTTCTTTATTTACTATTAAGGATTTGCATTTATCAAACTTTTTACCTCTTTTTCAAATTAACTTAAAAGAACTTATCCAGGGAACTAATCTTATGGTATGTATTCCATTTGGTGAAATAGTTGTATTTTTAATGTTTTATCCATATGTAAATGAAACAAAACAAGTTAAGAAAGCTGCATTTACTGGTTTAATTCTCGGAAGTATTTATTTTTTAACTGTAATTTTAAGAAACATAGCTGTATTAGGGAATATAGCTTCTATCCATGTTCTTCCGTCCTACCAGGTATCAAGATTAATAAATGTAGGAGAAATTATTAGCAGAACAGAAGTATTGGTTGCTTTAACATTGTTATTCAGTATATTTTTAAAACTTTGTATTTTTTATTATGCCGCAGCACTATCTATTTCTCAGTTTTTCAAATTACGAAGTTATAAACCTTTAGTAATTCCTATTGGAATTATAAGCGGTATACTATCAATTAGTATGTATAGTGCATCGGTGGATGAAGCCTATAATGCAGCTAATATTTATCCTATTTATGCCATACCATTTATAATTTTATTTCCTGTTATGTCAATGATTACAGCTTATGTTAGAAGACTGTAAGTTTTTAAGTATGAAAGGCAATAAAAATATGAAGAAAGAACACTAATTTTATCAAAAAATGATATAATTAAAGAAAAGGTTTTTATTCATTATCTATAATAAATTGTGGGAGAATGTAAAATGTATCAGCAAATAATAAAGGTTTATCCTTTTTACAAGGATTCTTGGATAATAATTAGTGTTAAAATAGCAGAAAAACATATTGACAGGTCTGTATTCATATATGGACAAACTGGCATACCAAAGGATATTGCACACTTTTTTTATGCTGATAACTTAAAATCTGGGGAAAAGATAAAAGTATATCTTTCTTTTAAAGAAAAATTATATGATGGTGAAATAACCATGGACGTAACTGAAAGGACAAAATTATCCTGGGGAAAGGAATTAAGAGACGAAATAAATTCTAAATTGGAGTTTTGCTCTAAATATTTTGTTGAAGATAATTGTGCTACAGAAGAAATTCAGGACAGACCTTACATCAGGTTCATAAGGGTGAGAGAAAATACATATAAAATTGAATTCATAATTAGGTAATAATAGATTAAATGACATTGATGGGGATTGAAAATCCCCATGGCTTTAAGGTAATTCATAGATAGCAGTTATTTGTATCCATTTTTTTTATCTATTGCTTCATCCCTAATTTCTTTTCTCATGGAATCAAGAGAAGCTTCTCTGTTTTCATTCTTTTCCTTAAGTGTTTTTTTCATTTTTTCATCATCAGTCTTAGCAATCATTTCATCTGCAAGTTCGCAATTTTGAATGGTTTTGTCAATATTATATTGAATTCTATCCACATTATTTCTTCTGTCGTCTGGTTTTGGTTTATTACTCATATTTCATATCTCCTTTTTAATGTAATTTTATATAACTCCTTTTTTATTATGTGTAAAATTTGATTTATTATTAATAAAAGTGGGGACGGTTAATTCTTTTTCACTATGGAGTTTAAAGAAGAAAATGAACCTTCAATTATTATATAAATAATTTTAATACTGAAAAGAGTTATAATACCACTTGTAAAAAAATATTTAAAGGAATATAATAATGTTAATAATTAATATTAATAGATTATAATTATTAAATAAAAAATTAAAATAAATTAATTTACATAATTTTCGATATCGCATATACGTATCCTTGATTATATAAAAACAGGAGGTAATTAATTATGAGTAAAATAGCTATTATTATTGGGAGCACACGTCCTGGCCGTGTAGGAGAGTCAGTAGCAAAGTGGGTTTATGAAATTTCTAAGAAACGTAACGATGCAGAGTTTGAATTAGTTGATATTGCAGATTACAATTTGCCACTCCTTGATGAACCAATGCCAGCGGGAATGCATCAGTATTCAAAAGAACATACAAAAGCTTGGGCAGCAAAAATTGAGGAGTTTGATGGTTTCATTTTTGTAACGGCAGAGTACAATCATTCTATGCCGGCAGCACTTAAAAATGCTATTGATTTCCTATCTTTAGAATGGAACAACAAATCAGCTGGTTTTGTTAGTTATGGCAGTGCAGGTGGTGCTCGTTCTGTTGAACAATTAAGACAAATTATGGCTGAGGTTCAGATTGCAGATGTTCGTGCTCAGGTTATGCTGTCTCTTTTTACTGATTTCGTAAATATGAGCCAGTTCAAACCAGATCCTCGACATGTAGCAGAAGTAAATACTTTATTTGACCAAGTAATTGCTTGGAGTAATGCATTAAAAACATTGCGTAAATAATAATTTCAAACCTTAAAATAAAAGCTGTGAAATATTAAAATTCACAGCTTTTGTTAATTAAAGAAATATTATTTTAAAAATATATAGTTATATTCAGGCCTGCCCACATTTCCATAAAAAGGAGCAGCCTTTACTCTATTGATACTTTCTAAATAATCCATGTATTTTTTTATAGTAACATTGCTAATATTAGTTTCACTGGATATTTCCCTGATAGTCCAGGTTTTAGAAATTTGATTTTGTAAAACCTTGATTACATTTTCTAATGTTCTTTCCTGTAACCCTTTCGGAAGGCCTGGTTTTTCATGTTTTTCAAAGCAGCATATATGATCTATTTCTCTTTGTACAAGTTCTTTGCATTCATCTAAAATTTTATATCTGGACAAATACTTTTTAATGGCCTCACTAAATCTATCAAATTCAAAGGGCTTTACAAGATAGTCCACTACTCCATAAGCAAAGGCTGTTTTTATTTCTTCTCTGCTGTTTGCTGCGGTTACCATAATAACATCTACAAGATATCCATTACTTCTTAAATTCTTTAATATCTCTAAACCATTCTTGTCGGGTAAATACACATCTAAAACAATTAAATCTACCTTTTCAGTACTTAATTTATCAATTAACTCTTGTTCCTGAGTAATACATCCTAAATAATTTAAATCTTTTATTAAATTTATATAACTTTTATTAATTAAAGCAACCATAGGGTCATCTTCTACAATGAGTACATTCTTCATTAGTTTTCCTCCTTAAATAAAGTTATTATAAATTTTTTCTTATTTTCAAATTCTCTTAATTTTATATTTCCTTCATAAAGGTCTGCCTTTGTTTTTACAAGATAAAGACCTATACCGGAGTTATTAGGCTTTGAAGAAACTCCTCTTTGAAAGATTTTTTCTTTCATATTTTCAGGTATAGATACTCCGTTGTCTGTAACCTCAATGTGGATACTGTTATGATCTTCCATTAAATAAACTTCCACATTTTTATTTTCATTATTATTAGAAACACAAGCTTCAAAGGCATTTTCAATTAAATTGCCTAATATGGTTACAAGATCGTCATGTTCAATAGGATCGTGTTCTTCATATAGGGAGGAACCTTCAGCAATAGTAAATCTGATATTTTTTTCTTTTGCCATAAGTTCTCTGCTTATTATCATAGCCCTAATATAGAAGTCATCTATATAGGAATATTTTTGAAAATTACTTTCCTGCACCTGCTGAATCTGCATTATATATTTTCTTGCCTCGTCATATTGATTGATATTGATAAGGCCTAATATAACATGAAGTTTATTTTTAAATTCATGATTATTTGCTCTTAAATCTTTAACTACCTCATCTACACCGGTTATTTCTTTAGCAATTTTGTTTATTCCATTTTTGTCTATCAAAGTAATAACAGCACCCAAATACAAATTGCCTTCATAGATAGGTTTAATTGTAATCAAAAGTTTTTTATTATTAATCCTCATTTCTTTCATTTCAAAAAAATTACCTGACTCTAAATAAGGATTTAATTTATTTAATACTTTTTCAAGAGAAAAATCCTGAAAAAGCCTAACACAGTTTTCATTTATTTCCACAACCTTATTATTACTATCTAATGCAATAATTCCATCACTAATAGTGTCTATTATTATTTTCTTTTCTTTATAAAGCTTGGCTATTTCTTCTGGCTCCATACTTAACATGGATTTTTGTATACCTTTTGAAAAATATTTTGATAAAATTAATGTTGCTATTAATACTAGAATAAAAAGAGAAAAATATGAAATCTGAGTTGCTCTTGTCAGTAATTTTACATCATTATAATACTTGCCAACCATTACAAAGCCTATCTGCTTGCTATTATAATAAATAGGTTCAAATCTTCTTAAAGTAACGCCGATGGAACCCTGAGTAATAGAATAATAGCTTTTTCCGTTTTCTAGTACCTCTTTTTTATCTGCTCCTATAAAAATATCTCCTATTTGTTTTAAATCGTCGTGAGAATATTTCCGCCCATTCATATCTGCTACTACAATTATGTCTACATCTTTTAGGTTTTTCACATATTCCATAGTAATGGACTGAATAGATAAGTCATTTTGTTTTTTTGAAAGCTTTTCTACAATTACTGGATTGGTGCTTACAACAAAAGCTGCATTATGAAGGTTGTCCTTTATTCTTGTATCAATTGAATCAATTTTATCGTGGAGAAAAATCCCATATGATATTATAATAGGAATAACTGCTATTAAAACTGCTCTAATTACCACTTTTCTTTCAAATTTATTCGACATAAAATCACCCAATTATACATTATATCATATTATACTATATAAATTTATACCAAAATACTATATAAGCACTAGAATTTTTTCTAGTGCTTAAAAGTAATTAAAAATCAGCTATATAATTATGCTATTTCATTTTTACATTTTCCTGATGTAAGGAAATCATTCATATTCTCATAGGAAATGCTGACCATATTAGTTAATGCCTGATTTGTAAATGAACCTATATGGGGGGTGACTATTACCTTTGGAAACAAGCTGACTAAATTTTCAACTGTTTTATTTTCAAGTTCTCTTCCTCTTAAATTCCTTGAGAAGAATGAGGATTCCCCTTCAAATACATCTGTTCCATAACCAGCAAGTTTTCCTGATTTAACAGCTTTTAAAATAGCTTCAATATCCTGAAGTTCTCCCCTTGCAGTATTAATAAATATTGCTCCATCCTTCATATTTGATATAAATTTCTCATTAACCATATGATAGTTTACATCTTTAATAAAAGGAACATGAACAGATACGATATCAGATTGAGATAACACATCTTCAAGACTCATGAATTCAACCACTTCTTTTGCTGCATCACTTTGAAATACATCATAAGCAACTACTTTAGCTCCAAGACCTTTAAAAAGTTTTGCACTAGTAAGACCTATTTTTCCCGTTCCTATTATTCCTACAGTACAATTTCTTATTTCTTTACTGAACATATTTGAATCTACGGTAAAGTCTTTTTCTTTGGTTTTACTTGCTGCATAAGCTGTATTTCTTAACAGCATCATGGCAAGTGTAAGCGCAAGCTCAGCTATAGCATTTGGTGAATAAGCAGGCACTGTTGCAATTCTGATCCCCTGTTCTTTTGCAGCTTGTAAATCTATATGATTGTATCCAACAGTTCTCGTAAGTATGTACTTAATTCCATTTTTACCTAAAAACTCAATGTTTTTTCTATCAGCAGTACAATTGCCTCTTATCATTACGGCAGAAGCACCTATGGCTTCCTTAACATTTTCGTGATTTAAAAAATCAGTAATCAATTCAAGTTCATATCCATATTCATTTAATTTATTAAAATACTCAACTTCTAAGTCTCTGACTCCATAACATACTATTTTAGTTTTCATTTTTATCCTCCTAAAATCATTTTTATGAAAATATATTAGTCTGTTTTATAACCTCAAGTATTACAATCCAAATAGGCATACATATGATACTAAATACAGTTGAAAGAAATGAGCAATTTGAAGTAACAACTGATTCCTTGCCAAAGCTGATTGCATAAGCGGCAGCTACTGTAGCAGTGGGTGTAGCCATTGCAATAACAACTGTAGCTAGGGCTACATAAGAAATTTTTAATATTCCTGTTACATTAAGTAAATATAGTACTGCAATATTTAAGACAGGAACTAATATTACCTTTATTATTGTGTAATACCAGGATTCTTTTGAAGATACAGCCTCTTTTAAGGAAATCTCAGCAAGTGTTCCACCAATAGAAAGCCAGGCAAGCGGGGAAGCTAACTTAGAAAGATAAGACAGTGGAGTATACAGCCATAAAGCTGTTTTATCTATTCTTAAGAAAGCATAATGTGCTGCCTTTCCCCCTGATACTATAGTTACTTGAGGAAGTGACTTCTGCATTATCCAAACAAGTATACCTAAAAATGTAGCCAATATAATAGGATTAAAAATCATTTTCTTTATGTTAGCTTTATCCATTTTTAAGCCGGACATTTTTACATATCCATAAGAATATAGGAATGCTCTGTATGCAATATTAAATATTGAAGCATACATTACTCCGGTAGCTCCGTAAACTGCTTGTGTTATTGGAATTCCGAAAAATGTAGTTGATCCAAATATAGTAAGTACTCTTAGTACTTCTTTTTTATCTCCATTAAACTTATAATATAAAAACTTTGTGGCAAATATTAAAATTATGTATACTGCAAAACCCCAAATTAACAGATTTACTGCTTGATGCAGGCTTTTTTCATTTATATCAGCCATAAATGAAGTATAAGACAATGCTGGTATTGCAGCTGAAAGAACAACTTCACTTAAAATTTTTGAAGTGGTGTCCTTAAACACATTTTTTTTTCTTAAAAAATATCCAAATAAAATAATTAATACTGATGATGCAATAGCTCCCACAATATCTGCATTTGTAGCTATCTTTTTCATGATTTCCATAATATTCATTTGTTTTCCTCCTTAGTATTTTGCTTTTTAGTAAAATAAAATATTATAATTTGAATGTAGATTGTGGATTTTTTAACATTATAGGGTGTGATATCACATAACTTAAAGTAATCCGGACTAATATTATCCTTAAATCGACTTTATTCTACAACATTAATTCTTATGAGTATACCTTATCTAATTTTTTTAATAATTATTTAAGTTATTTAAGTGAAAAATTTATCAATCAAATAAAAATGCCTGGGACTTACTTATTTTGTAAGTTTCCAGACATTTTTTAATTTTACTATTATATTTTAAGCCCTTCCAGCATAGTCAATTATTATGCTGGCAATTTCATTTATGGGACAAAATCCATAAACAACATTGTTTATAATTTTGCAAGAGTACACTTTTTCCTTGTTGTTACTTTCAACTACAATGCAGTTCTCTTCTAATTTACCATTATGATATAGAATATCTTTTACAAAACACTGCGGTTTGTTCATCCTTTTAAAACTATAGGCATCAATATAGTGCATTAATGCTATGTCTCCCTCCATTAATGAAAATCTGCAATCCAAATCTATAGGCCAGCAGGAGGGTGGATTTATCATAAGTTCCGGCTCATCTAAAACTCTAAAGTGGCAGCCAACCACAGGCAATTTATATTTTTTAATGTTGTCTGATATGACCTTTGGAATTTCAGGCATATCATCATTATATTGAAATGCCCATATCATATCACTTTCATCAATTATCCCATAGGATGGGCTGTTTTTTGTACTGCCTTTAACTACACTATTTACAATGTTCCAATTACCCTCACAGGAATGTTTTACGGAATTTATATACTTTTTTATTACGTCGATTTTTAAAGTATCAGCATATTTACTTGAATTCAATTTTTTTAACCGCTGATGTTGTTTAGCTGTCTTTAAATCAATAATATTTTCGCACAGATGTTTTTGGGCACATTGAATAACTATAGGTTCTTCTATCATATCACATATTAGTATATCTGCAGTATTTATAAAATTTGTCACAGCACCTACTAACACAATATTTCCATTTTCAGC
>JAQSXU010000275.1 GCA_029256485.1 Clostridiaceae bacterium | reverse complement strand
CTTGCTACGATTACTCCAACGGCATCATCCATAACGCAAATGGCGCAAATCTATGGAAAAGATGCAGAGTATGCAAGTGTAATCAATGTTACGACGACCGTAGTGAGTATAATTACTATGCCTGTTATGGTATTACTATATCAAATCTAAATGAATGAAAATGCAATCATCTCATAGTAAAAACAATAATGTCAAATTCCTTATTCTAATTTTTCAGGTAGAGAAAGGAATTTTTGTGATTACTGGAAAGGTATCATCAATAAGTAAAAATGACTGTATTCAGAAGCTGGTCAGACTTATTTAGAGGTAAGCTATGACGATCAAACTTCAGATAAAGAAATTAACAGTCACTTACAAAATAATGGGTATAAAGTAATGGATATGGTGCATATATCAGATTAATACATTTAGATTAAAGTCTATATAAAATTATTTAACAAGTATATCTCTTAAATTCCTTTCTCTTAACACTGCAGAGGAAGGTTTTTTTGTAAATAGAAATATGCCAGTCTTAAATGAAATATACTAAAAATAAAAAACTATGCGAAACTTACGGAGTAGTACTAAGCATGAGAAAATAAATACTCTTGAATTTACAACATACCATAATTATGCTAATATAGCGATATAGGTTAAATAATGTAGTATTTTAAAGAAATAAATTGAAAGAAGGGTAAAGGAAATGAATATTTATATGCGAAATTTTATTTTACTTACTATTAATATATTAATATTTGTTAATTTCTTTATTCTCATAATGATTTATTATCAAATAATTAGGGCAGATTTATTTCAAAAATATAAGTTAATATTAGAAGGAAAGACCAAACCTTTTATATTAAAATATATTAAGCAGCAAATTACTTTAAAAGAGATGAAAGCATACATACGAAATGAGAATTCAAAACTTATTGCTATTGATCTATTTAATAATTTACCTGAATTAAACAATAATGATGTTAAAGAAGTAATCAAAAGCTTAGAGTTAGATACTTTTCTAATTAATAAAATCAAAAAAAAAGCAGATATTAAATATTTTAAAAAATTAGTGAATATGAATATACCGAGTGCTTATGATATTTTCTTACAATATACGGAGTCTGATGATATTGACATAAAGTATACCTGTTTCTTTGGACTTATAGCATTAGAAGTTGAACAAGAGAAAAAGTTACATATTATAAAAAAATTATTAATATCCAATATATTTAGTGATAGAATCATTGAAATGCTTAGTAGACAAAAATTAAATATATTGGATCTGTTATCATTACTTTATCAGGAAGAAAATGAAATTGGAAAAATTATTATTTTAAAAGTACTTGCAGCTAAGAAAGAAATTCAAAACCCTGAGATTGCAGATAAATTATTAAAATTCCTAAACGAGACAAAAGAAGTAAGAATAGCTGCTGTTACTGCATTATGTAATAGTAAAAATGAAGATTATGTAGAAAAACTTTTTATATTATATTTAAAGGATACTTATTGGGAAGTAAGAGCTGCAATTGCTAAAGGTATGGTTAATTTTAATTTTATGATTATAAAGGACAAACTTTTATTTATGATGAAAGATAAAGAATGGTGGGTTAGATATAATGCAGCTAGAACTCTTTCTTTTATGGGTGAAGATGGTGTTTTTGCATTAATTGATTTGTCTATTATGAATGACGATAAAATCTCAGCTCTTGCCTATTACTTTTTAAATTCAAACAAAGAAATTTATGAGATTGTAAAGAATATTGAGGGATAGTACATGGATATGATTTTAAAAATAATTGACAGCGTAAGTATACTTTTGTTTTGCTATTTTTTTATTATAAGCTTTTTCTATATTTTACTTATATTGTTATCTACAGACCAGCTGAAAAAATTCATTAATGTAATGAATAGTGAAATAACAATTATTAGTAATTATACGAAACCAATCTCGTTAATCGTACCAGCATATAACGAACAGGAAACTATAATAGATAACATAAAATCTTTGTTAGAACTAAATTATCCTCATTATGAAATAATTCTGGTAAATGATGGATCTAAAGACGATACCCTAAATAAAGTTATTCAGTATTTTAAATTAAGAAAAATTGACTTGGAAATTAATATGCAAGTAGATTGTAATGAAATTAGAGGAACCTATGGTTCATTTGACTTACCTAATCTGGTTGTTGTTGATAAAGCCAATGGGGGGAAAGCAGATGCATTGAATGCAGGGATTAATGTATCCAGATATCCACTGTTTTGCGGTATAGATGCGGATTGTATCATAGAAAAAAATGCTTTGCTTCGTATTGTAAAACCGTTTCTAAAATATGAAGAAACCATAGCGGTAGGTGGTATTGTCAGAATAGCCAATGGATGTACGATTCAGGATGGAAAACTTATTAAGGCTCGACTTCCCAAAAATCCAATCGTAGTGTTTCAAATCGTAGAGTATTTTAGAGCTTTTTTATCAAGTAGAATTGGTTGGGAAAGGCTGAATGCTCTGTTAATTATTTCAGGAGCATTTGGAGTATTTAAGAAATCTGCAGTCATAAAAGTTGGAGGATATAGCAAATCCATTGGTGAAGATATGGAATTAACCTTGAAATTACATGAATATTTTCGTGAAAATAAGATTAATTATAAAATTAATTTCACATCGGATGCAGTTTGTTGGACCCAGGCACCAGACAAGTTAAAGGGAATGAAAAGCCAAAGAATTCGTTGGCATAGAGGCTTGATCGACTCCTTATTAAGGCATAAAAAGATGCTGTTTAATCCAAAGTATGGAACGGTAGGTATGTTATCTATGCCTTATTTCATTTTTGTAGAAATGCTAGGACCAATTATTGAAAGCATAGGTTACTTATTATTTACAATTGCAATTATTACAGGAACTACTTCTGCTTTTTTTGTTTATGTATTTCTCATGGCTTATTTATTTGGATTGTTATTCTCTTTTTCTGCAATCCTGCTGGAGGAATTATCGTATAAACGATATAATAATGTTATTGAAATCACAAAACTAATATTATTTAGTTTCATTGAACAACTTTCCTATCGGCAGTTAACAGTTTTTTGGAGAATTTCAGCCTTTTTTAACTATAAGAAGGGAAGTAAATCATGGGGATCAATTAAAAGATCAAAATTCACCAGTTAATATTAATTTATATGAAAATTAATAATCAAAATCATAGGGGATAGTTATGAATAATAATAATTTTATGCAAAATTTAATTCAGTTAGAGGAAAATGCAAAATTACTGTATGAAAGAATATCAATAATATGCAGTGACAGATTAAAAGAAACGGTAATCAAATTCTCTTATGAGGAGGAATTACATAAAGAAATTATACAGAAATTATTTCTAAGAATCGATTATGAAATAATACCTAATGAAAGAATTCTAAAGCTAATAAGGGATCAGTTTAATTTTTATGATAAAAAAAATCTAGAGTTTGAAAAGATAAATGAAAAAGAGTTCTTTCTAATTGCATTAAAAATTGAACAGAGTTCAATTGAATTTTATACAGAGATTATTGCGTCCATAGATCATAGAACTGAAACCTATAAAATTTTTAACAGTTTAATAGAGCAAGAAAAAAAGCATATGATTAAAATTGTTAAAATGCTTCATGAATTGAGATAAAAACAACATCTTGTCTATTTATGCAGAAATATGCCAATAACAAATAGACTAATATTAGAATCGAAAGTTGATATAGATAGAATTTACTGGTATGATTATTTAAGTGGGGAAATATGGGCTTTTACAAACAAGATTAGAAAATATAACTTTGTTATGTAATTGTTATGTAATTGTTTTGCAAGGGCCTTAATAATTATAGCAGGTGCATTTATGAAAAATATTAGTAAAGATATATTCAAAGCCATCCATGAAGGGAAATGGTTGAGTATTGAATATAAAAATAAAGATGACAATATAACAAAATATTGGATCGGTATTAAATCTATTGATATGAAGCATAAGTCTTTAGTTGTTGAGGGCCTTCATCTGTCAAAATACAGTTTATGCCAACTAAGCATCTATATAGATTCTATTATTTCATCAGCAGTTATTCCAGGATCCTATTTTAAAATAAACGAGGAACTAGTAGAAAACATAAAGGAAAATCCTGAGAAATATCAAAGTTTATTTGGACATATACCTAATCTTAGAATCTTAAATTATCTTTCAGACTGTAATCGTT
>JAQSXU010000274.1 GCA_029256485.1 Clostridiaceae bacterium | reverse complement strand
CATCAAACCAAAAGACACAAATGTAATACCTATAATAATCGGGATTAATTGAAGTAAGCGAAGTCCAATATATTTTTTCATTTATTCACCTCTATTAATCATACTGTTTTTTAATATTTTTAATGGTTTAATCTTCTTGTCTACTTTTCTGCCACTATCATAAACATAGGCGTAGATCCGTAGTTAACCTTTTCTTCCTCATTCCAAACCCTATTTCCAATATTATTTTCAATTAAAATCCTTTTGAAACCAATTTCATCTAGCACTTCAATATCCCATGCTGGTCTATTAATTTTACTCAAAGGTAATTTTTTTGCAATTTCCTCCATTTTAGTTGTATCAGTGATTAGGTAATGATCCTTGAGTTTTCTTAATTTAGCATTTTCTCTATCCTGTTCATAAGCTTTTCTTTTTTCCGTATAAAATACATGATGATACCAATTAGCATCAAAATTTAGTAAAATTCCATCTTGTTTGAGTACACGATGCCATTCTTTATATGCATCTTTTGGTCTTTCCAAATTCCACGTTAAATTCCTAGTAATTATCAAGTCAAAAGTGTTATCTTCAAAATTCAACTTATGCGCATCCATCTTATTAAACTGTATCTTAACTCCAAGACTTTTTGCATTATTTTTTGCTTTTTCAAGCATTGCTTCTGTATAATCCACAGCTGTAACATCATAACCACAACCTGCCATAATAATAGCAAAAAATCCTGGTCCTGTTCCAATATCAAGAACTTTCAATTTTCTTCCAGTTATCTTTGGTGCATATTCATTAATTAGCTCTCTCCATGCATCTTTCTTGAAACTATTTAGTTCTTCCAAATTTACTTCACAATATCCTTCTGAACGCTTATCCCAATAATTTTCAACTTTTTCTAATAATTCAGTCATAATTCATTCTCCTTTTTATAAAACTCAACTAAAAAAGCCACCAAAATTAGCCGTAAGCATTGATATTTACGGTTAACCTTCGTGGTTATATTTTAATTTTCATTATTTATATTTTTTATCTTATCGTATTATGTTTTATTATTATATGTGATATATTAAGCTTCATGCTTAACGTTTTTTAGTATGCTATACATATATTAATAAATAACAAGAATTAAATTAGTTCTAAGTATTCTTGCCAGTTTAACTATACAATTGAATACTTTTTTATAATTATTTCATGCTTTGTGCGCTTACTATATCAATAGCCTCATCAATATAATTTTGAATAGGCTTATTTTCAACCCCAACTACTACTACATGACATTTATTCAAGGGAATAAGTACTTTTTGGGCTGAACTCTCTGATATAGCATTTGCCATTATAGGTGTTAATTCTCCTAGTAACGAATTTGCAGAAATTATTCCAATTGGGCCTAATATAAAATCAACTCTAGAAACATTATAAACAATTGCATTTTCCCCTGTAGCTCCATCATTTGCACCTGCTTTTAGCATTAATGATGTTGCTAATGAGTTAGTCCCTAGCGCTACAATATCAATTGTATCTTTAAATTCTTTTCTGAATCTCTCTACAATGGCTTTCCCAATTCCTCCGCCTTGTCCATCTACAACTGCAATTCGCATTTCATCCTCCAACCTCTATTTAAAAACCAAATAGATAATGATAATATTAACTCTGCAAAAACCTTATTTTTTCTACCAATTCTGCTCAAACGTTTGTTACCCTTTTATACTCAGTTCCAGCTTTATTTTTAATATATAAAATTAAGAAAAAAATACAAAAAGAAGACTTTATAAAAATCCTAAAGCCTTCCCATTGTATTTTTATTTTATAGCTATTGATTTTAATTATTATTCGTCCACTTTAAATCCATCAACTTTAGCAATTAAATCATTTGCTGATCCTTTTAATTTTAAAGCTATATTTGAAACTTCTTCAGTCGAAGAAAACATTTCTTCTGCAGAAGCAGATATTTCTTCAGTTGTTGCAGACACTTCTTCTGCAACGGATGATATGTTATCAATTTTATTAACTATTATCTCTTTAGCTTGAATCGCATCTTTTATAGAATTATATGTATCATCTACCATTGGAGCAACTTTCTGAATTGATTCTAATATGTTATCAAATGATTTAATTGTTCTTCCAAAAATATTTGTCTGTTCAGCAATTAAATCGTCCATTTGCTTTGAAGTATTAATAACTTCATTTGTATCATTGCTTACTAATGTTATCAAATCCATTATTTCTGCTGAAGCCTTATTGGATTCTTCTAGTAATAAATCTTCACTTATAAACCTTAAAGAACTCTCTTTGGATTTTTATATTGATAATTAGCATTTTTATTTCTTTATCCTAAAAAATGCTTTGCCTTACTAATGTCCATAATTTCAGCCTTAGTAAATGTTTCTAAAGCCTCTGGTTTTTCTCCTGAAACAAGATAATTATACATGTAAATAAGATTATCATACCCTTGTCTAAATGGATCCTGTCCTATTGTGCAAGTAATTGAACCTTTATTTATATGCTCAACAATTTTTTCCTTATTATCATAAAATACTATAGTTATAATTTTGTTTGACATATTTAATTCTTCAATAGCTCGTGCTAAACCTAATGAGCCACCTGTAACATTTACTATTCCATTAATATTAGTATTCTTTTTTAGATACTCTTTAACTTGATCATAAACTTTTTCGTCCCCTAAAGGCACTTCTAATACATCTTCTACATTAATGTATTTAGTCTTATCAATTGCATTCATAAAGCCTTTTACTCTTAGTTCAAAATTTTCATAATGAGAGTCTGATTTTAATATTAATACTCTTCCACTTTCACCCATACGTTCAACCATGACTTTTCCTGCAACAATTCCTGCTTGGTATGAGTTTTCTCCTACATACGCAATACGATTCTTCTTTTCCTTAATATCTGTATTATAAATTGCAATTGGTATATTATCTTCAATTAAACCTCTTAATTCCTCTTCTTTAAATCCTGGAGTAACTACCCCATCATACTTTTCTTTTATACACTTTCTAAGAACAGTAGTATATCCATCGGGTGAAAACCAGTCTACAGGTATTATATCAACACTGGTGTTCTTCCCTTTTAGAACTTTCTTCCCATATAATGCACCGAATTTAATTATATCCCATACTACTCCAAGTGGTGGTATAATAATTGCAATTTTCAATGCCTTTTTGGGATTTGATGCTATTGGCTTAATATCTATTTCAAATTTCGTTATAAAATTTTCTATTTTCTCTAATTCAACATGCAAATTTGACATTGATAAATTAATTTCCTGCAGTTCTCCTAATTCTTGTTCTATAGAAGATACAACCTCTTCTGTACTTTTAGACACAATTAATGATGAATCATTTACTTTTTGACTAAGCATAACAGTATTTTTTATATTCGAATTAATATTTACAGCTTCTAAACCTATATTACTAATTTGATTCAAAAGGACAATATTTTTCGTACTAATTTCATTAAATACTTCTAATATATTTGAAAAAACAGCTTTTCCATTTTCAAAATAGCTTATACTTTGTTTTATACTATCGTCTACATTGTCACTTCCGTCCAATATATTAGTGATAATAGAATTTATCTTATCAATCCCCTCTTTCGTTGATTCAGAGAGCTTAGTAATTTCTTGAGCTACCACAGCAAAGCTTTTTCCAGCTTCACCCGCTTTTTCAGCTTGAATAGATGCATTTAATGATAAGAGCTTCAATTGTTTACTTAATCCAACAATAAAAAGAACCACACTTCCAATTTTTGAAGCACTAGCTTTTAATTCTGTAATAAATTCATGTGTATCCCCTATGCTCTTAGAGATCAAATTAATATTTTCATTATAGATATCTAAATTTTCTTTACCTATTGTAGTTGCTGAATTAGCATCAGATGCTATCGTCTCAACTTCCTTTATATTCACATTAATATTATCAATACTCTTCTTTACTTCATCTGTTTTTGAAATAGTATCAGATACTATATTTAATTGTTCCTGGGATTTAGATGATATCTCTTGCATTTCACTACTAACCTGTTCATTTTCTGCAAAAACAGTATCTATATTCATGGATACTTTTTCAATTGAATCTGATAAAACAAGTATATTCCCTTTTGTTTGATCAAGTAAAAATAGAAAATTAGATTTTAAACCATTTAAAGCCTCAGCAAGTATATTAAAATTATTTTTGCCTCCAATTTCAATATCCTGTGAATTAAGCTTTCCATCTGATAATACTTTTGCATATATTGTAATATAGTCAATCGATTTCATTATAAAAGTATAAAATAATAGTAATAGTATTATAAATACAAGTAAAATTATTAATCCAAATGTTATAATTTTATCAATATATTTTATGTTAAACAATCCCAAATTATTTGAGACAACCAATGATATTAGCAACACTACTATTCCTATTACAGCAGTAAATAAAGTACTTGCTATTATTTTTAAACTCAATTTATTAAACATATTTAAAATTGATTCTATTATTTTCTTCATACTAACCTCCATAAATACTACAAATAATATTTATTAAGAAAATATCCTAAAAATCATTGATTTCTAAGATATTTTCAATTTAATATTATTTAATTTTAACTAATTTAACAATTTATCTAACCCAAGCTCCATTAGCTCCTAATACATATCCATCAACAACTGTATTAGCTAACATAACTCCTGATCCATTACAGTAGTACCAAGTTCCATTGTCATTAACCCAACCAGTTTGCATAGCCCCTGATGCATTTAAGTAGTACCAATTTCCTTTATCTTGAGCCCAACCAGTAACCATAATACCGTTAGAATTTAAGTAATACCAAGCTCCATCTTGTAACCAACCAGTAGCTTTAGTTCCATCAGTTTTGTTATAAGACCAAGTTCCATCAGCTGCTTTTACCCAGCCTTTAGCTGTAGTTGTTGCAGCTGCATCTGTAGTAGTTGCTTTACCTGTTGAAGTTGCCCCAGCAGTTTGTATAATTGAATAAATATCATCGTCTTCATTCCATACAATGATATCTCCTTTGCTGCCTGCAGACATTTTATTCATCCCACCATCTACTTTGTATAATTTTACAAATCCTTCTGCCTTAGGATCCCATGTCTTTATATATCCTTTACTTAATATCCAAGTTTGTCCAGCATTATTATTAGTTGCGTCAAAATCTGTATTATTATTATCACTAAGGTCTAAATAATTATATCCATTCTTAGATTTTGGAGTTAAAGTCTCACAATATATTTTTCCATTTGCATCATCCGACCAAGAACTAGTTATACCTGCTGTAGCACTGCATGCAAATCTAGAAGTTCCTCCTGTTTTTCCATTAAATCCAGTACCAAATCCTAATACATTTTCTGAACTTCCATTTTCATCTGTGATGAAATATAAATCTGAATTCTTTGCATACTTTAGACCATCTATATTATCTGAAGCTTGAGCAACTGAAAATCTTTGGAATACTGTAACATAATTATTACCATTTGAATCAGTTTTCACATTAGTAGCTGAAGATTTAGTTCCACCAAAAGTCACTTGATCTGTTACAGCTGTATAAGTTGAATCAGAAGCC
>JAQSXU010000273.1 GCA_029256485.1 Clostridiaceae bacterium | reverse complement strand
ATGCATGAATTAAGTTTAGCTTTATTTTTTTTGTTAAATTTGATATACTACAACTTGATACATTTGTAGGAGTAGTTCAGTGAAAAAATTAATTAGTATTTTATCAACGATATTTCTTTTAAGTATAGTTTTTTTTATGTATGCTCGTTATGTTGAGCCTAATTTTTTGAAAGTGCATTACGAAAACATAGAGAGCAGTTATATAAGCAAAGGCAGTAGAGAGTTGAAGATACTGCAGTTTTCTGATATGCATGTGTCCGAATATTTCGATGAAAATGATATAAAAATGGTTGCAGAAAAAATAAATGAACAAAATCCTGATATAGTTGTATTTACGGGTGATTTAATAGATCAATTCAATAATTACGAAAATAAGGATAATGTTCATAAGATTTGGGAAGCGCTATCTGAAATAAATGCAAATATAGGCAAATATGCAATTTATGGCAATCATGATTATGGTGGTGGAGCCGAGCAGATTTATAGAACGATAATTGAAAATAGTGGTTTTATTCTATTAAAAAATGAAAAAATTACAATAGAGGATTATAATATTAATATTATCGGTATGGATGATTCAATATTTGGAAATTTTGAAAAAGATAAGCTGATAGATTTTCTTGATAAAGATAGTTTCAACATTGTATTGAGCCATGAACCGGATGTCATAGATTACTTGCTTGAATACAATATAGATTTGTTTTTATCAGGGCACAGCCATGGTGGTCAGATAAATCTTCCATTAGTTAATTCATTTCCGTTATTGGCTAAAAAATATACAAACGGAATTTACAGCTTTGATAATTACAGACAAACCATTCTTTATGTAAATGTTGGATTAGGCACGTCACAATTACCTTTAAGATTCATGGCGCCACCGGAACTATCTGTGTTTAAGTTGAATAATAACGAAAAATAGAATAATAAATTTTTAAAGAGAGCATAATTGTGATGAATTGTGCTCTCTTACTTTTTTGTTTAAATTTGTTAATCGTATTAACAAAAATAATTTGACATGCAATCTACTGTGCAGTACAATGTAGTTAACTATTATGTTGTGCAAGGTAGGTGAATTTTATGGTAGATCGTTCCCAGTTGATGAGAGGAACACTTGAGGGTTGTATAGTTAAGATAATTAGCCAGGAAGAAACATACGGTTATGAGATAGTATCACGGCTACAATTTTTTGGATTTGATGATGTGAAAGAAGGCTCAACCTATCCTATTCTGGTACGACTTGAAAGAAAGAAAATAATATCTTCAGTATATAAGGAATCTCCACTTGGTCCAAAAAGGAAATATTACTTTTTAACTAACAGTGGAAAAGAGTTTTTGAATGAATTTGAACATGTATGGAATGATGTAAAAAATTCAGTTGATAGAATAATGAGGGGAGAATGAGAATATGTTTAGAGATGAGTTAACCTTACTTGAATTAGAAAATAAGAAGCAATTAAATGAGTTAAGAGAAGATGATAAACTTATGATTAAAGATATTATGAAAAGCATGAGTATATTTAGGGTAAACTCTTATGATGCACAAGTGGTTAGAAGAGACTTGATAGGAATGGCACAAGAGCTAAAGCTTAGGGGTTCAAGTTTAAAGGATTCTATAGGGGATGATTTAAATGGATTTACAAGTGAAATAATAAAAAATAGTGGTGGACCAAGTATAAGAGAAATATTACTAAGTTTTTTATCCAAGTTATCAGGTTACTTCTTTGCATGGTTCTTGTTATCAGCACTTTTGCAGTACGGAGGATTATCATGGGAATCAAGTCCTATAATTTATCCTTTTTATGTAGGAGTAGTAGTAATTGCTTTTATAGCTGAAGGGATTATAGCTCCATTATATAGTACTGAAAAAGGATTTAAGAAGAATTTACAATCATTAATATCACTTCTGATTTTTATTTTCTGGAGCATTATTAGTTATTTGCTAAGAGATAGTCAGTCTAGTATAGAAGTTAATGGTGGAATTATTATTATAGTTTCTGGACTGGTGTACTTAATTATAAGGTATTTGAATTCAATAAATATTCGTAAGTTAGCTAAGGGTAAGTATAATTTTATTGATGATTTAATGTAAAAATTAAAACTTAATTTAAAAATCGCATGTTATTTTATTATAAATAACATGCGATTTTACTATTATTACTTTTTTTATTATTTAGCTGGTACTTTTATTACTTGATTTGGGAATATCAAATTTGGATTTGATAAATTGTTGTATTTAGCTAATGCTTCCCATGTAGTACTGTATTTTTCTGCAATTTTCCAAAGAACATCTCCTGAAATAACTATGTATGTTACTTCTTCAGCAGGAGCTGGTGCTGGTTCAACAGGTGCAGGAGCAGGAGCTGGAGCTGGTTCAACAGGAACTGGAACAGCTTGTATTACAGTTATTCTTCCTGAAACATCAATTCCTTTAGTTCCATTAGTGTTTAAATAATCTGCGAATACTTCTTCATATGTGCCAAATTCGCCTACAACTTCATTATCTATAAGCATAGTGTAACCATCTCCGCCGATTCCTAAGAAATCATTGATGGCAACTGTATATTCAGCGGATTTATCTAATTGCTTATCTCCAACAATTACTTCAATAACTCTTGAACCAACAGGTTGTGCAGGATCAAATGTAAATGTAAGTCCGCTTACGTGCAAGAATCCACCTTGAGCTGCAGGATATCCACTTACTGAATGTTCTAGTACTGCCAATAAAGTTTCACCTGTAATTTTCTTAACTTGAATTGTATTTCCAAATGGGAATAATTCAGCTACTTTACCAAAAGTAATGTCTCCAGGTTGTATATCAACTCTAATGTTTCCGCCGTTAACAAATCCGATGTCAGCTCCTGAAGCAGCTTTTACTGCATCAGCAGATAAATTTCCAAGATTTGTTTCTTTAGTTCTTACATTTGCTCTTACACCATCTAAGTATATATCAGTCTTAGCTACAACTTTGTCAAATACCGGCTGGTTTGCAGCCTTTATTTCATCTATTACCTTAGTTAAATCAGGGTCTGCCAAAGTATTTGCAGCTGCTTCTGCTTTAAGAAGCTCTGAAGTCTTATTTACAACTTCGCCGTTTTGAACTTCTATATTAACATAACCTAAATTTTGATCGTAATTGCCTGTTTGAGCTATTAAAGTATTATTAACAAGATTTCCTGTTTCTAACAATGTGTGGCTGTGTCCGTCAATTATAACATCAATGCCTTGAACTGCTTCAGCTATGGCTTTAGAAGTTACAACTGAGCTTTCATCTAAACCGATGTGCGCAAGTGCAATAATAACATCTGTCTTGTCTTTCAGTTCTTCAACCATTTTTTTAGAAACTTCAATAGAATCTGCAAAAGTTAATCCTTCTACATTTGTCGGACTTGTTTTATATGCTGTTTCTGGAGTAGTAAGCCCAAATATTCCAACTTTAACTCCGCCTATTTCTTTAATTACATATGGTGTGAATACATATTCACCCTTTTCATTTAAAATGTTGGCACTAAGCATTCCTACTTTAGACATGTCTTTTAACTCAAACAATCTTTCTTTGCCATAGTTAAAATCGTGGTTTCCCAATGTCATATAGTCATATCCTGCTGCTTCCAACACCTTTATAGCATTTTCGCCCTTGCTTATATTAACTATAGGCATGCCATGAAGTGTGTCGCCGGCATCAAGAACCAATGTGTTAGGATTTGCAGCCTTAGCTTCCTTAATTAAAGTTGCTATTTTTGCAAAGCCTATTTCGGTTGCTGTGCTTTCCAATCTTGCATGAGTATCATTAGTGTGGATAATAGTAATTTTAGTAGTTTCAACATCTGCCCCAAAAGCAAAGCTGAAGCTGCTTAGAATTAATAAAGCTACTAATACTAAACTTGTTACTTTTTTCATTATACATTTCCTCCTAATTTTTATGTTTTACC
>JAQSXU010000065.1 GCA_029256485.1 Clostridiaceae bacterium | reverse complement strand
TTTTTTTATTCGCAAACCTTGCCTGGATTCAATATATTTTTAGGATCGAAAGCTAATTTAATATTTCTCATTAATTCAATGTAGTCATCACCATACTGTTCAAATAAATATGGTCTCTTAGCATATCCTATTCCATGCTCTCCAGATACCAATCCCTTTAATTCAATGGATTTTTTATACATGCATTCAAATATTTCAGCTAATTTCTTTTCCCATTCTTCCTGTGATAACTCATCCCTTAATACATATACGTGTAAGTTGCCGTCACCAGCATGTCCAAAGCTTCTTATTCTTATGTTAAATTGTTTTTGAAGCTCATCTGTATATTTAACGAATTCTGCTACTCTGTTTCTTGGAACAACAACATCACATTCGTCCATTTCTGTTGTAGTAGCTTTAACTGCTTCAAGGAATGCACCTCTAGCTGACCAAACTGCTTCTTTTCTTTCATCTGTATCAGTTATATATACATCTAAAGCTCCTTGCTCTAAACATATTTTAGCAACTTTATCATAGTCTTTTTCTATATCCTCTTTACTGTTACCATCGAATGTAAGAAGTAAATATGCATCTGATGAATTGTCAGGGAATTTCTTTCCAAGGAACTCTTCAGCAGCAAGTATAACTTCTCTTTGCATAAACTCTACAGCTGTTGGTATGGATTTTGATTTTATTATCTTTGGAACAGTGTTTATAGCCATATCAAGATTAGGAAATGGTATAAGCAGACTTATTGCTTTCTTTGGCAGCGGTAAAAGTTTAAGTATTGCCTTTGTAACTATTCCCAGAGTTCCCTCTGATCCGCAGATTAAATCTTTTATGCTGTAGCCTGAGCTGTTTTTAACTACCTTTCCTCCAACTTCAATAACCTTTCCTGTTGGAAGTACCACTGTAAGACCTCTTACATAATCTCTTGTAACTCCGTATTTTACAGCTCTCATGCCTCCTGCATTAGTGTTGATATTTCCGCCTATTGTGGCAGATTTTTCACCTGGATCTGGTGGATAAAACAAGTCATGCTCTTCCACATACTTACCTATTTCCATTAGCAGAACGCCTGGTTCCACTGTTAATGTCAGGTTTTCTTCATCTATTTCAAGTATTTTGTTCATCTTTGTCATGTTAATCATTATTCCGCCCTGCAGTGGAACTGATGCTCCAACCAAGCCTGTTCCTGAACCTCTTGCTACCACTGGAATGTTGTTTTCATAAGCATAAGCCATTACCTTTGAAACTTCTTCTGTGTTTAAAACTTCTACTAGTGCTTCAGGCTTTTTGCTTATTCCCCCTAATTCGTCATGACTGAAGTCTTCGCTTACATTTTCCCCTGTATATACTCTGTCTTCACCCAATAATTCTATTAAAAAATTTATATCTTTCTCATCTAATTTTTTATACTCTTTACTGCAATCCAATGCCATTTTTAAAACCTCCAAACTATATTTATATAAGATTAAGCTATTCCTTTTCCTTCTTTTATATCGTTTATAAGTTTTGGTATTATTTCATAGATATCTCCTACGATTCCATAGTGAGCTACATTAAATATTGATGCCTTAGGATCCTTATTTATTGCCACTATACAATCAGAATTATTCATACCTGCTGCAAACTGAACTGCTCCTGATATTCCGCAGGTTATGATTAATTTAGGTTTTACTGTTCTTCCGCTTAACCCTATTTGTCTTTTAGCATCTGACCAGCCTGCTTCTATTAATGGTCTTGTTGTAGCTATTTGTGCTCCAAGTAAATCTGCTAGTTCTCTAATCATATCTAAGTCTTTTTCAGATTTTAATCCTCTTCCTACTGCAACTATTACATCTGCATCTGAAATGCTTGGCTCCACTACCTTCTTAGTTACCTTTATAACATCTATATTAGATGCAAGTTTTGCCTTGTTAATATCTGCAATTGTAATTTTTCCTGATGCTTCGGCTGCTCTTTCTGGTGCGTTCATAACCTTATATCTAACTGTTGCAAGCTGAGGTCTATTGTTTGGATTTAAAATTTGAGCCATTATATTACCGCCAAAGGCTGGTCTTATTTGAACTAAATCTGTGTTTTCCTTCATATCAAGTATTGTACAATCTGCTGTTAATCCAGTTCTGAATCTTGCTGCTATTCTTGGTGCTAATGATCTTCCAACTGTTGTTGCTCCAACTAATAATGTTGATGGTTTAACTTTATTTACAAAGTCCTCTACTGCTGCTGTATATGGCTCTATTCTAAAGTCTTTTAACTCCTCATAGTCATATACAAAAACTTCATCTACACCATAGTGCAGTAATTCCTCTGCCTTGTCCTTTATGTTATGTCCCACAAAGACTGCATATACTGGATGATTTATTTTCGCTGCAAGTTCTCTTGCCTTTCCTATTAGCTCATAAGTTACTGGGTGTATATCTCCTTCTACATGATCTACATATACAGATACACCTGTCCACAGGCTTTTGTCTATTTTTGTAGTTTCTTCTTCAACGAATTCCATTACTCCTGCAGGTCCTTTTTTAACACAAAGCTTGCACATTTTACAGCCTGCATTTATTTCTATTTTTCCGTCCTTATCTTCTAATGCTCCAAAAGGACATATTTTTACTAATTCTTCTATAACTGAAGGAGTTACTTTCTCCTGATTTACAACTAATTTACCCACAATAATTTCCTCCTAACTTCCTTATATTCTATGTTATATAAATTTAAGCTCTTTGAGTTTAGCAGCTAACTTGTTTCCAAGCTCTTCTCCGGTTCCTGTCCACATTTCCTTATCTGTATTAACTGCTGGTGGAAATATTCTTTCAACCTGTGTTGGGGATCCATTTAAGCCATATCTCTTTTCATTTTGATCCTGTAGATCCTTAAAACTTAATATTTTAATTTCTCTATCCTTTGTTTCAAGTTTTTTTCTATAGGATGGAAGTCTTGGCTGGAATATATCCTTATCCACTGTTAAAAGACATGGGAATTTTATTTCAGCTACTTCTATTGTATTTGGCATATCCATTTCAACCACAAGAGCATTGCCCTTTATTTCTTCTATCTTAATAACATTTGCTATATGTGGTATTCCTAAATACTCTGCCATTTCTGGTCCTACCTGAGCTGTATCTCCATCTGTTGTCTGCTTTCCGCATAGTATTAAATCTACATTTCCCATTTGTTTAACACCCTGTGATATTGTATACGATGTTGCTAAAACATCTGCTCCCCCAAATTTTCTATCTGAAAGAAGTACCCCTTCATCTGCTCCCATCATGTATGCTTCTCTGATTACATCCAAAGCCTGAGGTGGTCCCATACTTATTACCTTTACAGTTCCCCCAACTTTTTCTCTTATTCTTAATGCAGTTTCAAGAGCATATAGGTCATATGGATTCATTTTTGAATCTACTCCATCTCTTTTTAATACTCCTGTTACTGGATCCACTTCAACTTTTGAAGTTCCTGGAACCTGTTTAATACATACTAAAATATCCATGTTTCTACCTCCAATTTATATTTATAAAATACAATTTTATCTAACTATAACTGAAACTCCATCTGGAATTACCACTACTTTAGCGTCACTTCCTTTAATTTCATAAGCTCTCTTTAGAGCCTCTTCAAAGGTAAATGCATGCTCCATGTGCATATTTTTTATCATTTCAGCATCACACATATCTGTAACTAGTATTACTGTGAATTTATCCAGCATTCTTGCTAGTATTTGAAATTCCCATTGATCAGGAACAGTTTCGCTTCTTGGGACTTTAGCTATTCTGTCTAAGAGTTCTCCTGGTGATTTAGCCTGTGCCAAGTTATCATAAAATGATTGTCCACCATGTCCATCATTGCAGGCTGAAACCATTATGATAACTCCCCCATCTTTACAGGTTGCCTCTGCTGCTGTCATGCCCTTTACCGATTGATATATATTTTGATCCAGAGGATATCCTCCATTAGTCGAAACTGCTATGTCAGCAGGGATTTTATCAACTTTTGATAGTTCTGTTACAAATTCGCATCCCTTTTCATGAGCTTTTTCCCTATGCCCTGCAAAAGCCTTTATAACCTTCTTCTTGCTGTCAATAACAACATTTAATATAAAAGCCAGATTTGCCTTTTCTGCTGCATAAAGCATGTCTCTGTGTATAGGATTATCTTTTAATATTCCGGTTCTTGCATTAGCACTGCCTATAAATTCACTGCAATGGTTGGCCATAACTGTTTCTGCTGATGCAATACCAGGCAGTATGCTCTTTCTTCCACCGGAGAAACCAGCAAAGAAATGAGCTTCTATAAATCCTTCTGCTATTAATAGTTCTGTTTCAACAGCCAATTTATTTATTATAAGCTGTCCACCTGACGGAAGAGTTCCAAGTTTCACCATGGAGCCTTCATCAAAGGCGTTATGGACTATGATTTTTTCATTTTTTACTATTTCTTCTCCAAACTTATTTACAAGTTCATCATGTGTTGTGGCTCTATGAAACCCTGTGGCTATTAATATAGTTATTTCAATTTCAGGGTTTACTGCTCTTATTCTTCTTAGTAATATAGGCATTGTAACCTTACTTGGAACTGGTCTGGTGTGATCACTGGTTATAATAACCATATTCTTTTTACCCTTAACTAATTCCTCAAGCTTTTCACTACATATAGGATTGTCTAAGGCTTCCTCTACAAGTTCCTCCTGAGTTTTACTCGCTCTATACTCTTCTGCTTTTGATTCTAATACTCCTGCTAAATTTTTGTCATCAATTTCAATTTCAAGCCTTTGCTTATGATATGGTATTTTAATCTTTGCCATTTGTACTCCCCCCATCATAATATTTATGTCAATGGTTAATATTTATAGTTATTAGCTTAAAAGCCAAACATTGATCCCATAAAGAATGCTATAACTCCTAAAACCACCACATATACAATGCAGAATTTTAATGTGGCATTTAATATCTTACCTTCTGCCCCTACAAGTCCTGTTGCTGCTGTAGCAACTGCAATACTTTGAGGTGATATCATTTTACCAGCTGTAGCTCCGCCGGTATTTGCTGCCGCAAGCCAGTATGGATTTAATCCCAGTGATTTTGCAGCCTCTACCTGAAGAGATCCAAACAGAATATTTGCAGAAGTATCACTGCCTGTAACAAAGGTTCCTATGGCGCCTATGATTGGTGCAATTAGAGGATAGTAATGCCCTGTAACCGCTACCAAAACTACTGCAATTGACTTTATCATTCCGCTGTAGCTCATAATTTTAGCAAGTGCTACAATTGAAACTATTGTAATTGCTGTCTTGCTCATTTGCTTTACAGTGCCAGCCAGAACTTTAATTATTTCTCCAAATTTTGCACCCTGTAATAAGCCCCCCAAAATTCCTGCTATTACAATCAGTGAACCTGGGTTATTAATCCATGTAAAGGTATATGGATGATAAATTTTAACTGTAGTACTGATTTTTGATAAGCTCTTACTTATTCCTGGGAATAGTGAGCTTGTAAATATTATTATGGCAAATACTAATATAAATGGCACCCAGGCCATGAATGCCTTTTGTGTTGGAATTTTTTCAGCATCCTTAGCAGCCTTGTCTTTATGAAATATCTTAGCCCAGCCGATTGTTACTGCTAAGCATATTACAGATCCAAGTATCGCTGGAAGTTCAGCTCCCATGTACTTAGCTGCTATTACCTCTGGAATTGCAAAGGATAATCCTGAAACTAAAGCTATACCAAAAACCCCTTTAATAGCTTTAACACTTTTTCCTGTAAGCATTACTAAAATTATTGGTACAATTACTATAAGAACTGATAACTGCAGTCCAACAGCATAGCTAAGTGTAATTGGATCTAGGTTTGTAAGCTTTGCCAGTGTTGATACTGGAAGTCCTATAGCGCCAAAAGCAGTTGGAGTTGTATTTGCTATTAAACATATAATTGCTGCAAAAATAGGATCAAATCCAAGTGCTGCCATAATACTAGCTGGAATTGCAACTGCAGTTCCAAATCCTGCGATTGCCTCAAGGAATCCCCCGAACCCCCAAGCTAATATTAAAACCAATATTCTCTGGTCAGTCGTAATACCAGTCATCATTCGCTTAATTACATCCATGCTCTTTGTATGAATTGACAAGTTATAAATGAATACTGCTGCTATTATTACAATGATGATTGGCCACAATGCACTTGCAGCCCCCTCAAGACCTGCTTTTACCGCATCCGCCACTGGCATTTTCCACACTAAAATTGCTAATAATAGCGTTATCACTAAAGTTAGTGGTGTTGCCTTATGTCCAGGTGTTTTTACCACACCTAATGAGATCATTAGCCAAACTACAGGTATTAACGCAATGAAGAACAGTAAGTACATATTCATAATAAACCTCCTAATCTATAACTTATTATGTATCATGTATTTTTTAGTATTCCCTTATGTAAAAATAAAATGTTAAATTTGGTAGTATGGTCTGACCACTTATTGATTGTAGTTTACCACTATTATTTTAACTTTTCTACAATAGTTATTTAGTTAACATGGCATTATCAGCTCTTTTACAGCTATGTAAAGGTTGTTATTACAACGTTTACATATAAACAAAACAATATAAAAAATTTTATATTTCTGCATATAAAACTGAATTTCAATGTTTTAGGGTTATTTATTTCACAATTAAGTTCAAATTATGTACTAGATAAGAAAGATACTATACATATTGCATAATAATTTGCAAATACTATAACTGTATTAAAAAGATGGTTATATTTTTAAATTGAAAGGGGATAAATTTGTGAACACTAATAAAAAAACTAAAAATAAAAAAGTAAATAAAGCCATTAGTAGTATGGAAAACAGTAATAGTATCAATGCCCTAAATTCAGCAGCTAATAATACTGATGAACCTTCAGTTAAAAGTACAAAGTTCAAATAACTAATATTAAAGACACACCTGCTGTGCAGATATGTCTTTATTTTAATTTTGTGAAAGTTAACAAAATGTTTTCTTGAATGGAAACAGTGTTTATATGATAATGTAAACATCTATTATTAAACAAAACTTTTATACAGAGGAAGTGTTAAATTGAATAGATTTTCCCATTACTTTAATGAGTCCTATGGATGGGACAAGTTATCCAAGTATCTTTTAATCATTGGATTATTTTTATTTTTTTCCAGATCTACAATGATTACTGGTATGGTATTGGTGATATACTCCACATTTAGAAGTATTTCAAAAAACAAATACAAGAGGTACCAAGAACTTCGTGCCTTTGAAAATTTACTTCTTATTGTAAAAAGAGAGATCTATGGACTTAAAATAAAATTTGGTGATTTTAGAAAGTATAAAATATTTAAATGCCCCAGCTGCGCTCAAAAGCTTAGAGTACCTAGGAAAAAAGGTAAGCTTACAATTACTTGTAAAAAATGTGGTGCTGAATTTAAAGGCAAAAGCTAATAGAAAAGCCTTCAAGGGCTTATTTATAGGCATTTGAAGGCTGAAAAATAGAGAATATTATTTTTTACTTATAAAATAATCATAAGCTATTTTAGAACATAAACCAATTGATTCTCTTGCAAAATTGTTTGAAACAGCATCCCAATTAAGACTACAGAAAATATAATCAATATTTTTCGTATATACAATTCCTGCATCATGGCTTATTCCATCTAAATCACCTGTTTTATGAGCAATGATTGTATCATCAGGAATATGCAGCTTCATCATGCTATTATCAAGCTGATTTACTAATATGTTTTTCATTATAGTACTATATTGATAATTATGCTTATCCCCTTTGTAAATTATCTCAAGCAGTTCAGCCATTTCCTCAGCATTGGTGTAGTTTTCTCTTCCCGCTTTTCTTGCATCTGCATCCATCATCTTTCTCTGAAGCACTGTGCTTTTCAGTCCTAAGCTTTTAATATAATTATTTACATTATCCATTCCCACAATATCTATAAGTATATTGGCAGCTGTATTGTCGCTTTGTATTATCATAAGAGTAAGTACGTCCTTCAATGAATAGCTGTTGCCGCTTTCCAGAAGAGTTAATATGCTAAAAGGCACTTTTACATCATCTTGTACCAATATTCTTTGATTTAATGATAGTTTTCCTTCTTCCACCTGTCGTAAAGTTTCCATCATCATAGGTATTTTAATTAAACTGGCTGAAGGCACTGTTACATTTTCATTGTAAGCAAACTTTTCCCCTGTCATTAGGTTTTTTATCACAAATGCACAGTTTATTTTGCTAAAATCAATTGAATCCAATATTTCTTTATCAAGCATGTTATGTCCTCCTAATTTTAAGTATTGGATCTAATAATTTATAGATGTAATTCCAAGGCCGGGGTTAGCAGAAAGTATTATTCTACTCTCATTAAATACTGCTCCTCCATTTATTGGGTCTTCTTTACACAATACAGGTCCATCTAAATCAATTTTAGTTATAATACTCTTTGCACAGGCTAAATGTACTGCTGCAGTTACACTTACCTTTGCCTCCAGCATACATCCCACCATACATTCAACTCCATATATTTCAGCTAAAGAACATATTTTAAGGGCATTATAAATTCCGCCTGTTTTCATAAGTTTTATATTTATTAGATCTGCTGCCCTTGTTTTTAGCACATTTAAGGCATCCATGGGGGAAAATATACTTTCATCTGCTAAAACAGGTATGGATACATTGTCAGTAACAAATTTAAGACCCTCTATATCATGTGCTATAACAGGCTGTTCCACAAATTCAATCTGCAGACCTACATCTTCCATTTTTCTCAGAACATTTACTGCTTCTTTAGGCTTCCATCCCTGGTTTGCATCTATCCTGAGATTTACATCATAGCCAACAGCTTGTCTTATAGCTTTCATTCTATCCATATCCTTTTTAGAGTCCTTCCCCACCTTTATTTTTAAGGTGTTATAGCCTCTTTTTATTGCATCCATGCAGTCCCTTACCATTTCATCGGGTTCATTTACGCTGATTGTTATATCAGTGATAATTTCTTTCCTGTAGCCACCAAGAAGCTTGTATAAAGGCGCTTTATATAATTGTCCATATAAATCATATATTGCTATATCCACTGCTGCTTTTGCACTGGTGTTTTTAACTATACAGCTGTTTAATTTCTGCATAATGGTTTCTAAATTTTCTATATCCAAACCTATTATAGATTTTTTTATATGATCCTCAATAGCTGCTTTAATGGCGCCTGTGGTGTCCCCTGTAATAACCCCTGTTGGTGGGGCTTCTCCGAATCCTACATTTCCTGTATCCGTATATATTTCAACGATAACATCCTCCACATTTTCAACAGTTCTTAAAGCAGTTTTAAATGGTGTTCTTAATGGCACTGATATTCCCTTAGTTTTTATATCCACTATTTTCATTTAAAGACCTCCTAAAATATAATATAAAAAAATCCAGAAAAAGCATAACAATTGCGTTGCTTTTACTGGATTTCATTTACTTTAAAATAGGGGTAAACCCATTTCACTTAAACAAAGCAGTAAATTAAAAATATTTTTCTTTTATTTCATTATATTTTTTAACTGCATCTTTATATGCCACTACAATGGCTTTTTGAGATGAACCATGATATCTTTTGGTTATTTCTTCTTCCAGCTCTGCTTGAAAAGCTTTCAAGCTTTTGTTAACAAACAAATATTTTATAAATTCATCTGTAGTTCTTAATGTGGATGATGAACTCAAATCAATTATTTTATCTGTGTTTATATCTACTACAAAGCCTATATAGAAGGAATTAAAATGCATTGTTATTGCATTATCAGCACTGGTTTTTGCATTACCAACCACATATACAGTATCACCCATGTACATTTAATCACCCCGTAGCTATTAGAAATAATTTTTAGTTAAATTATCAAATACATAATATATTAAATATTGGCAAAAGTCAATTAAAGTAAAAAATAATATTTTCCAACTTTATAAATATAATGTCTATTCACTTAAATTACTTGAATATACATTATTTGACACCATAGCTCAATATATGTTATTATTCTGATAAAAGTATAAATAGCAAACAATTTTTATAGTTTACTTAAGGGGAGTGATTTTTTTGACATTCTCTTCGGATCATGGTATTTACATATCAAATCTTACTTGCTGGTACCAGCCCATTTTTCAGTTAGATACTATGGATGTATTTGGGTTTGAGGCACTTGTACGCAGTAAAGTTCATCGCAATTTCAATGCAATGGAGCTATTTTATCAGGCGCAAATCCAGAGAAATCTAACAATACTTGATTATCAATTAATATTAAAAGCCCAGCAGCTATTTAAATTTAATAATACATATACACTGTTCATAAATATTTTTCCTTCTACTTTATTGGACAAGAGATTTATAGCCTGGTGGCGTGAATTTTCAGGAATTGTACCTTCTATAGTTCTGGAATTATCAGAAGAAGAGCCCATCAGCGATTGGAAAACATTAAAATCTGTAATAAAAATGCTAAAGCAGTGCGGTGTTATGATAGCGGTAGATGAAATGGCTGAAGGGTATTCGTTTTTACAGCACTGGATGGAATTTGAGCCTGACTACATTAAATTGGACCGCAGTTATATGGCGGGATTAGTTGAAAGTAAAAATAAGCAAATGGCAATAAAGAATTTAGTCAGCATGGTTAACTCCTCAGCAAAGATTGTTGCAGAAGGAGTTGAGCACATTGAATGTGTAGATATAATAAGGAACCTTGGAATTCAATATGCTCAGGGTTATGCTCTTGGAAGACCTGCTCCACTGAATAATTTTTTTATTAAAAATTTAAAATTTTAATACTAAACTGTCTTATTAAGAGCCTGGTCAAGATCGTATATTAAATCATCTACGCCTTCAACTCCTATTGAAAGTCTTATAAGGTCCGGAGTAACTCCAGCTGCCCTTTGTTCCTCCTCATTAAGCTCTGCATGAGTAGTACTTGATGGGTGAATTACAAGTGACTTAGCATCTGCCACGTTGGCAAGTAATGAAAATAATTCAACACTATTAATAAATTTCTTTCCAGCTTCAAGTCCCCCTTTTATTCCGAATGTGAAAATTGAACCTGCTCCCTTTGGTAAGTATTTTTTAGCCAGATCTCTATATGGACTTCCTTCTAATCCAGGATAGTTTATCCATGCTACCCTTGGATGCTTACTTAAGAAATCAACTATTTTTGTTGTATTAGATACATGTCTTTCAACTCTTAAAGATAAAGATTCTAATCCTTGAAGAAACAAAAATGCACTTTGAGGACTAAGTGTTGCACCGGTATTTCTAAGAAGCTGAACTCTTGCCTTTAAAGCAAATGCTGGAGCTCCTAAATCCGCATATACTAATCCATTATAACTTTTATCAGGAGTTGTGAAATCAGGGAACTTTCCGCTGGCTCTCCAGTCAAACTTTCCTCCGTCTACTATAATTCCTCCTATGGTGGTTCCGTGTCCACCAATGAATTTAGTTGCTGAATGAACCACCACATCTGCTCCGTATTCTATTGGTCTTACCAAGTATGGAGTTCCAAAGGTATTATCTAAGATAAGTGGTATTTTGTTTTCATGAGCAATTTTTGCTGCTGCTTCTATATCTAAAACGTTAATTCTTGGATTTCCTATTGTTTCACCATACAATGCTTTGGTCTTATCTGTTATAGCTTTTCTGAAGTTTTCAGGATCATCTGGATCTACAAAAATTACATTTATTCCAAGTTTCTTTAATGTTACTGCGAATAATTCATAAGTTCCGCCATATAGTGTGCTTGCTGCTACTATTTCATCTCCTGCGCTGGCTACATTAAGTATGGAATATAAAATTGCTGCTAATCCTGATGCTGTTGCTAATCCAGCAACTCCACCTTCAAGTTCTGCAACTCTCTTTTCAAAAACATCTGTAGTTGGATTCATAATTCTTGAATAAACATTACCTGGCTCCTTTAGTTGAAATAGGTTTGCTGCATGATCTGCATTTTTAAATACATATGAAGTTGTCTGATATATTGGAACTGCTCTTGCTCCTGTAGCAGGATCTACTTCCTGTCCAGCATGTACTTGCAATGTTTCAAATGATAATTTTCTTTCACTCATTTTAATCTCCCCTTAATATTTTTAGTAATTTATTTTATACCGATTTATAAATTTCAGTAGATTACTCTCTGCAAGGATAATATAAAAAGCCCCCTTTCACAAAATGCTTTTGATGAAAGAGGGCTATAAATACAAAGTTACAGCTTTCTCTCATCTTTCTTCAGATTATCTAACCTGAAGCAGGAATTGGCACCTTTCAGACTAATGAGCCTGGAGGTTGCCGAGGTATCATCGGGCCTTTCCCTCTACCTCTCTTGATAAGAGTTTAATTATTTGGTTTTCCAAAATTATTAATACAAAATAAAAAACTTCTTTGCCGAAAGAAGTTTACCAATGTTTCTTCTTATCTTTCAGCTAATGCTGTAGGATTTAGCACCATGTATACAAATGAAATATACTGGTTGCTGGGTTTCATAGGGCCATTCCCTCCGCCACTCTTGATAAGTTTTTTATTTAGTTATTGGGTTTATTATAATAAGATTTCATCTAGGTGTCAATACTTTTTTTTACTGATTTATCATTTTTTTCTTTTTAATTTTTATTATAAGTTAAAATATATGGTGTTTCCTGATAAACATAATAGTTTAACCAGTTAGAAAATAATAAATTGGCATGTGCCCTCCATCTTACAATAGGTTCATTTTCAGGTATATCTTCTAAAAAATAATTCTTAGGCACTGAAATATTTAGGCCTCTATTTATATCTCTTTCATACTCCAATTTTAAGGTTAATGGATCGTATTCAGAATGTCCTGTTACAAAAACTTTGCTTCCATCCTTAGAAATCGCTATATAAATGCCGCTTTCACTGGATTCAGCTATAATACTTATATCCTGAATTTTCTCTAAATCCTCCTTTCTTACCTCTGTATGTCTGGAGTGGGGAGCATAAAATGTATCATCAAATCCTCTCAAAAGCTTCTCATTATTTATGGTTACCTTATGAGTAAACACTCCAAACATTTTTTCCTTTAAAGCATACTTTGGTATACCATAGTGATAGTACAAGCCAGCTTGGGCACCCCAGCATATGTGCAGTGTTGAAGTAACATTGGTCTTTGTCCATTGAAATATCTTGGTTAACTCTTCCCAATATTCCACTTTTTCAAATTCCAATTGCTCTACAGGAGCCCCTGTTATTATCATGCCATCAAATTTTTGCGTTTTAATTTCATCAAAAGTGCAATAAAATGATGTCAAATGCTCTATTGAAGTATTTTTTGATACATGAGAACTTGGATGAATAAGAGTTATTTCCACCTGAAGCGGTGTATTTCCCAGTAGTCTTAAAAGCTGTGTTTCAGTAACAATTTTTGTAGGCATAAGATTTAAAATCACTATTTTTATAGCACGTATATCCTGATGATATGCACGCTGTTCGTCCATAACAAATATGTTCTCTCCATGCAGTATCTCTTGAGCAGGGAGATCCTGTGGAATTTTTATTGGCATTTATTTTATCATCCCTTTCAATTTAGTATATTTTAATTCTATATAATTTAAAAAATAAAAAACTCTTCCAAGATAGAAGAGCTGCCGGTTTCTTTCTATCTTTCAGCTTTTATTTACCGCTGCTGGAATTAGCACCTTGTTCATACAGGTTGCCGGGTTTCATTGGGCCAGTCCCTCCACCGCTCTTGATAGAATTATATAAAATTGAATTAATAATAACATAAACCCTATTAAATGTAAATATTAATTTTTATTTATAAAAAATAAAAATATATCAAAAAAACTATTGAATTATTATTAATAATTTAGTAAAATTGTTAGAAACAAATAAACTAACAAAAATGTTGAAATGGAGAGTACACTTAGAAATAATTTTAAGCGAGCCGGTTATGGTGAAAGTCCGGTAATGGTTTAAGTGGAAAGCAGCCATAGAATTTCTTGCCGCGAAATGAATATAAATATATTCAAAGTAGTGTGAGACGTGCACTCACGTTATGAGTCTTGAAACAATAATGTTTCAATAGAGAGAGTGTTTATATTTAAGCACTAATTAGGGTGGTACCGCGAATTACTTCTTCGTCCCTTTCAGGGATGGAGAAGTTTTATTTTTTTATAAAGGGGGATTTATTTTATGGAAGAAATACTAGAAATTTTAGAGAAAAACTGCAGAGTTACTGCAGATGAAATTGCAGTAATGACAGGGAAATCAGTCGAACAGGTAAAGGAATACATAAAAAAGTGTGAAGATGAAAATATAATTGCTGGATATACTGCTCTAGTGAATTGGGATAACACCAGCAGAGAAACTGTTACAGCGCTTATTGAGGTTAGGATTACCCCTCAAAGAGGAGAAGGCTTTGATAAGGTTGCAGAAAGAATTTATAAATTTCCAGAGGTTAAGTCATGCTATCTTATGTCTTCCGGAGGCTTTGATCTCACTGTAATTGTTGAAGGAAAGACAATGAAAGAGGTAGCCAGTTTTGTATCAGAAAAGCTGGCAATTCAGCAATACGTTGTTAGTACTGCTACTCATTTTGTATTAAAGAAGTATAAAAATAATGGTACTATTTTTGGAGAAAAAACAAGAGATGACAGGGAGGATATATTCATATGATACTGGAAAATATGATTAAAACTAATGTGAAAAATATGCCTCCATCAGGTATAAGAAAATATTTTGATATAGTCAATGAGATGGATAACGTCATTTCTCTAGGGGTTGGTGAGCCTGATTTTGTCACACCCTGGAATGTAACAGAGGCTGGTATATATTCATTGGAAAAAGGTCATACTCACTATTCTTCTAATGCAGGTTTTATTGAACTTAGGAGGGAAATCTGCAAATACCTGGATAGAAGATACAATCTTCAGTATAATTCTGATAATCAGGTAATAGTTACAGTTGGTGGAAGTGAAGGTATAGATATTGCTCTAAGAGCCTTAGTTGGTCCTGGGGATGAAGTTATAGTTCCGGAGCCAAGCTTTGTGGCATATAAAGGCTGCACAGCCTTTACTGGAGCTTCAGTTAAAGTTATAAATTTAAGAGCAGAGGATGAATTTAAGCTGACCCCAAAACTATTAGAAGAGGCCATTACACCTAGAACAAAAGTGGTTATAATACCTTTTCCTAACAATCCTACTGGGGCGGTTATGACTAAAGATGAATTGGCTGCTATTGCTGAAGTTTTAAAAGACAAGGACATAATAGTCATATCAGACGAAATTTATTCTGAATTGATTTATGGGCAGCAGCATGTGTCTATTGCAAGCTTTCCGGAAATGAAGGACAAGACTCTTGTAATCAATGGATTTTCAAAGGCTTTTGCCATGACTGGATGGAGACTTGGCTATGTTTGTGGACATCCTGTTATTATAGAAGCTATGAAAAAAATACACCAGTATTCCATTATGTGTTCACCTACTACCTCACAGCATGCTGCCATTGAAGCTCTTAAAAACAGCGACCATGACGTTGAAGCTATGGTTAAAGAATATAACAGAAGAAGGCGTGTAATGGTAGATGAATTTAGAAAGATGGGTTTGGACTGCTTTGAGCCTCTGGGCGCATTCTATGTGTTCCCATGCATAAAATCTACAGGCTTAACCTCAGACCAATTTTGTGAAGAGCTTCTAAGATCAGAGAAAGTTCTTGTAATTCCAGGGAATGCATTTGGCGAATGCGGTGAAGGCTTCATAAGAGCATGTTATGCATCTTCCATGGAAAACATTAAAGAAGCCATGAGCAGAATTGCTAGATTTGTGAAGACCAAGTCGTCATAAATCGGGTGCTGTAGATAATTTACGTAAACCTAACTAATACAGCGGGAAAATAGCTAATCTTCAACGCTTTTTCACGCTGTATAAATTTGTAGTTGAAGTTATTTATCTACCAGGTAGCATTCGACAAAAGTCGGGTGCTGCCAGGTTACATTCGATCATTTTTTTACTTGTGATCCATATCTATAGTCACCGGGCTTTACTCTAAAGCTTATATCTTTTCCATCACTTTCAGCCACAATGGTTCCGCTTTCATCTGTGCGGTAAACTATAACATTTTTTCTCTTTAGTCTGTCCATTGTTTCTTTATGTGGATGACCATAATCATTATCCACCCCGCAGCTTATAATAGCATATTTAGGATTTACTTTATTAAGAAAATTCTGAGATGTTGATGTGTGACTGCCGTGGTGACCTAACTTAAGAACATCTGCACTTAAATCAAAACCTTTATTAATCATATCCTGTTCATTTGATGCCTGAGCATCACCTGTAAACAGAAATTTATTATTTCCAAAGGTAACTTTAATTACTATGGAATATGTGTTTAAATCTCCGTTAACAGTGGTTACAGGACCTAAAATTTCACAAGCAGCCTGTCCAAGATTATAATTTGTTCCTATTATCGGCTGTAATGCCTTCAGTCCTTTAGCATTCATGGCTTTCACCACATCTCTAAAGGTAGCAGTATTTGCAGTTACCTTAGGCATATAAATGCTGCCAATTTCAAATGTTTTAATTACTGCATCTGCGCCGCCAATATGATCTTCATGGGGATGAGTTAATACCAAATAATCTATTTTTTTTATATTCTGGCTTCTAAGATAACTTATTAATGAGCTGGTTGAAGCATTGGTTCCTGCATCTATGAGCATATTTTTATCACCCTGCTGCACCAATATGCTGTCACCCTGTCCAACATTTATATAGTGTACTTTTAGTTTTCCATTGACTGAAGACCCATTTGAGTTGCCATTATTATTTTCAGTGCTCTTTTCAACCTGTGTCTGCTGGCTTGTTATATTATTAGAGTTTACTGGCTGGGAACAACCTGCCACAAATGTAATAGAAAGAACTGCAATTATTACTGTAAAAATTCTTTTCCATATCTTTTGTTTCATATATTTTTACCTCCTTTACTGATCATTTATATTATAATTCATTATATTATAAAAAGCACCCAATCAGAAAATGATTGAATGCTTAATATTATACTTTTATTTAAGCATATAGACTCTGGCCTCGTAAGGTCTTAATTTAATATTGAAAAAATTATTATTTTTAACTTCGTAATTACTTATTAGCAATTCACTTTTTTCATAATTAATATTCACCGGCATTTTAAATTCAGCGTCTTTTCCAAAGAAATTAAGTATCACCAAAAGCTTCTCATCGTTGTAGTTTCTTGTATAGGCAAATATGCTTTTGTGTTCTTTAAGAAGCAGATTTACATTACCATATACCATTACTTCATGTTCTTTTCTAAGTTTAATGAGTTTTTGATAGTAATAAAATATGGAATTTTTATCTTTCAAAGAATCCTCTACATTTATTTCCTTATAGTTTGGATTTAACTTAATCCATGGTTTACCCTTAGTAAAGCCTGCACCCTTAGAAGAATCCCATTGCATTGGTGTTCTTGCATTATCCCTTCCCTTAGCATAAATGGAGTTCATTATTACTTCATTTGGTAAACCCTTCTGTGATTTTTCTTTAAACATATTTATTATTTCAATATCCTTATAATCAGATAAATCCTTAAATTGTACATTAGTCATGCCTATTTCTTCACCCTGATATATATAGGGTGTTCCCTGCCAGGTATGCAGGAAAGTTGCAAGCATCTTGGCTGATTCTACTCTATACTCCTTATCATTTCCAAACCTTGATACCATCCTAGGCTGGTCATGATTATTCAGAAAAAGTGAATTCCATCCTTTTTCTTTTAAGCTGTCATACCATTTATACATTATATTCTTAAATGTAGTTAACTCCCATGGTCTAAAATCCCATTTGTCACTGCCTGAATCTATATCCATAAGCTCAAACTGAAATATCATGTTCAGTTCATTTCTATCATCATTTACATAAAGCTTTGCAGTTTCCGGGTCAACACCTGGTGTTTCACCAACAGTAAAAATATCATACTTACTCAAAACTTTTTTATTCATTTCCTGTAAAAATTCATGTATTCTAGGCCCATTGGCAAATAACGGATATCCGTTACCATAAAGCTCATTCTCAGCTTTTTCACCATCTGGAAGCCCTGGAACCTTTGAAATAAGATTGATAACATCCATTCTGAAGCCATCTATTCCCTTCTCAAACCAGTAATTTATCATATCATAAACTTCATTTCTTACTTTTTCATTTTCCCAATTTAAATCCGGCTGCTTTCCAGAAAAAAGATGAAGATAATATTGACCAGTTACATTATCATATTTCCATGCAGAGCCGCTGAAAAAGGATCCCCAATTATTTGGGGCCTTTCCATGGTTTCCATCCCTCCAGATATAATAATTTCTATATGGATTGTTCACAGA
>JAQSXU010000272.1 GCA_029256485.1 Clostridiaceae bacterium | reverse complement strand
TTAAAATCAGGATATTTGTTATATTATGATAGATCCAAGTCAAGTAAGGTAACAATACATAAACAGGACTGGGGCTCAAAGGGAACCACAAAATACAATCCGGAAAATGACTTGTCTATTGTAATCAATATGCTGAATAAAATTCCTGTTAAAAATGAGGTCAAAGGGTGGAATGAATCAACTTTTGCCATTATGTACAAGGGAATAAGAAGCTGGGGCTATAACCTGGATGGAATTAGATTCATAGACAAGAACGGCAATATAACAATCCCTGAAATACCCACAGCGAACATTAAAGGACCAACTCTATCTGTCTATTGTCCGGGCAAAGAGCAGACAATTGCTCCACATCGTTTTGTATATATACCTTAACAATTTGTAAGGTACCTGACCCCTTTCAAGAAAGGGTAAACAGAGTTGACAATTTTCGCTGCAAAGATTTTCATTTCAATTCTATTTCCGCTTTCTCAAGTGCCTGCTTTATTGTACCACTCAGGGTCAGCTGAATGTGCATTAGATAGTTTATAAAATAATAATTAAGAAGGTATATATAATCTAATTTTATATACCTTCTATTTTTTACTATAAGCACATTATAGATATTAAGTAATTATTGACATGCCTAGAAGTTCTATGTATAATTAAAATATACATAGAAGTGTTAGGTATATAGGAGAAAGTTATGAATGTATCGAAGGATTTGATCGCTGCCTCTGCAACACCTTTAATTCTGGCTATTTTAAAAGACAATGACAGCTATGGCTATGCCATTATCAAAAAGGTAAAAGAACTGTCAGGAAATGAACTGGTTTGGACTGAAGGAATGCTGTATCCGGTATTACATCGTCTTGAGGAACAGCAGCTTATTGAATCATATTGGAAGGGCTCTGAAGCAGGGCGTAAGCGAAAATATTATTGTATAAAACAAGCAGGATTTGAAGAACTGGAATTGCAAAAAAAGCAATGGGAGATGGTTAATACTGCTCTCACCAAAACTTGGTTAAATAAAAATGAAAAATAAGGAGGTACAGCATGTTTGACTTAGAGCTAAATATCCGTTCCTGGAGTGACCATTTACGGGCAAGAGGAAATTTTAAGGACACTGATATCCTTGAATTAGAAAATCATCTTCGTGATGAAATGGAGGATTTGATTAAAGCCGGACTTACACAGGATGAAGCCTTTTTAATCAGCGTGAAACGATTAGGAAATGTGAATATGATATCACAGGAGTATTCCAAGGTAAATTCAGAAAACCTTTGGAAGCATTTATTAGTAGACCATACTGATGCTTCTTCAAGAAATGAAAACATGAAAAATATTATATTAGTAGTTATTTTCTCTATACTTGCAGGAACATTAGCAAAAATACCTGAAATTTTCGGTATTCATTTTAATAATCCGTCAGCTGAATTATTTTATCTTAAAAATTTAGCTTTGTTTATTTTACCATTTATATCACTCTTCTTTATAATTAAACGTAAATTAAGCTGGAAAAGCATTGCATCAATAATGGGAATTTTTATTTTTACTGCAATAGTAATCAATATTTACCCATCCTTTAGCCCTAAAAACACTGAACTATTAACCGGTATTCATGTTTCTATTTTTTTATGGCTCATAACCGGTGCTGCATATATGGGTGAGAAATGGAGAACCAGCAGGAGCAGGATGGACTTTATTCGTTTTACCGGCGAGTCAGTAATATATGGGGTTTTGATATTCTGCGGGTTAATGGTGCTGGTGGTATTTACCAATATGATATTTAGGGCTATTCAGATTGACCTGAGCTGGTTTATTGGAAATTACTTAATTGTTTATGGCGGTTGTGCTGCTGCTATGATTACGGTGTATTTAGTAGAGGCTAAAAAAAGCATAGTAGAAAACTTTGCCCCAATATTAGCAAAAATATTTACTCCTCTTTTTTTAATAACTATGTGTGCTTTTATAGTATCCATGATTGTAACGGGAAAAAGTCTTTTCATTGACAGAAATTTCTTAATTGGATTTGATTTAATGCTTGTATTAGTACTTGGATTGGTTTTATACGTAATCTCAGCCAGGGATATTCATGATAAAGCCAATTTGTTTGATTATATGAATCTTGCATTGATCATAACAGCCCTTATTATAGACGGATTTGCACTATCTGCAATACTTTTAAGGTTATCAACCTTTGGAATTACTCCTAATAAAATTGCAGCTCTGGGTGAAAATTTAATATTGTTAGTGAATCTCATAGGACTTGCATGGTTATATATTTGTTATTTTAGAAAAAACATTGATTTTACTAAAATTGAAAAGTGGCAGACGACTTATCTATATGTTTATGCAATTTGGATGGCAATTGTAGCATTTTTGTTCCCAATAATTTTTGGGTTTTGTTAATATAAGATAAGTCATAAAATAAAAATATATGGTTTTAGATATGTAGTAAATGTTTCAATAAGAAGTTATAATATTTACAACAAAGTTATTGACATAATTTGGGAAAGTGTTTATACTGTAAGGGAGTTATAATATATACCTAAATTTCCAATTATTAAAGTTATTAATTTTAAATTCCTTATAATATAGGCGTGTTATTGAGTAATATCAAGCATGAGCCAAAAGAATTACTTCTATTCTTTTGGCTCTTTTTCTTTTGGGGAAATCTTTTATGAACAATACTTGATAAAAAATCAGTTCTTCATAGTGATGGTACAAATTTAATGGAAGGAGGATTTATTAATATGCCAAAATTAAATTCGATGCAAGGTAATACCACACCAAATTATATCTGCACAAATTGATACTGAAGTGTATAAGAACATAAATCTCATTCCTAAGTAAAAAGACACAAAATTACAATAATAAAGTGAAAAAAGGGGGATTAAAAATGTATTGTAAAAAGAAAATAGTCTCAATTATTACAATTATAGCTATGCTGCTATCACTAATTCCTGCCGGCCCGGTTTTTGCTGCGCCAGGTACAATGCAGCTTATTGTACATTATCACAGATTTGATAATAAGTATACTGGAAATATAGCTGCAGTCACATTAGATAGGCAAGTTCCAGGTAAAGTTTCAGAAAAAACCACCGATGACTACGGGCTAAAAATGACTTTCAACTTTGCAAACACAACTGACAACGCTTATATAGGCCTTACCGTAAAAGAAGATACTGTTTTTCCAAATGATAAAAAATATGTAAGAGCCCAAAATGGTGTTGCAGAAGTATGGCTTATGGACGGGGACGCTCGTGTATATGGTGCACCACAACTCATAAATTCAGATCTTATTGTTAAGAAGAATAATAAAGCATACGCCGCAGTTGAAGACTTGACAGGCTTATTAAATTTAACCTATAAGTATGGAAAAAATGGGTATGTATTTGATGGTGCAGCTAAGGGAACTGCTGATATTTTAACTATTTACCGTAATAAAGACTATTTTGAAATAAATGTGGGCACCAACAGAATAGGGGCTAATGTTACCACTAATATGCTAAATTACTATACAGATACGGTTTTCAATGATGTAGACGGGTTCAGGAAGGACAATAAATATTATTTGTCACTGCCTTATATGGAAAGGTTATTTCAAATAGGAACCTTATGTATCAACAATAATAATTACCTGATGAAAAAGCAGGATGCAGCTTATGATCAAATAACCAATGCAGCTGCTCCTGAACAAGTTGGTTTTTCTTCTGAAAAGCTAAACAAAGTTGATGATTATATTAATAATGAAATCAATGATGGTTTTCCAGGTGCTGCAGTGATTATTGTAAAGGACGGTAAAATTGTTAAAAACACTGCATACGGTTATTTAAAAAAATACGATACTTCCTATGTAGATGGAGCTTACCAGCCAGCTCAGCTTTTACCTCCTGCTCAGTGGGAGCCGGCAACAGTAAATTCGTTGTGGGACCTGGCCTCAAATACTAAGATGTATGCAACTAACTATGCAATT
>JAQSXU010000064.1 GCA_029256485.1 Clostridiaceae bacterium | reverse complement strand
ATCTCCATAAGCACTAATAGACGCTGAATCCCTGCCTATCTGCTCTTCACTAAGAAGAGTATTAGTTATTATTTCATTATCTTCATTTAATCTTCTTGTTTCCATATGAGATAAAATGTCACTAAAATAATATTCTACTCTAGCTAAATTCATTTCATCTAAGCAAATGAAGTATGGAAGTTCAGGATTCATCATAGCTTCATAACAAACCTTAGTTATAACTCCAGGTAAATTTACCTTCAATATTTCTAAATCCTAAAAGATCAGTACTATCTGACCAATCAGGTTTTACTGGAACTAAATTATATCTTTTGTTTTCCGCTGTAGCTCCAATGTATTTTGCAAATAATTCTGCTAATTTCCAACTAAACTATATATGCTAAACAAGACTCTTAATATAAAATTTATCTCTACTCAATATCATTTTATCAAATATCTCAACATAGTTCCTTTCAATCATTAAATCAAATATGACGCTCTTAGTTTCTCTCATTCATCGATATTTTAATATATCATTTTCCAAAAATCTTATTACAGTCCATCCTAAATAGTATAACTGCCTATCTATTTGTAAATCCCTTGTTATATTTTTAGAAATCTTTTTTATCCAATATTCGCTGTTGTTACTTTTCTATAACCTTAAGTTTTATCTTTTCCAATTATTTCCATAAAAAAATTCACCATCACAAAAAATTGCTATTTTATAATTAGTCAAAATAATATCTGGGTTTCCCGATAATTCTTTGTAATTTTTTCTATACCGCAGCCTTTATTCCATAATGCTTTAAATAGTTTTACTTGGATCTTAGTGTTTTTGCTTTTGATATTTTTCATCTTCTTATAACGTTGTTCTTAAATTAAATTGCTCATGATATAACACCTTGAAATATATTTATAAACATAAATATATTATAAAAATGTTTATAATAATAAATTCTAATTATTAAACATTCTTATTGATTTATAAAAAAGATTTTTATATATGATATGATTGTAATATTTAGAAATTTATTTTAACTTTTTCACAATTATGCAACTTTTCTTGTAATATTATGTAAATCAATGTACTATATACTTAATAACATACAATTATAAATTATTGCAGAAAATACTTTACTATAAATGTACAAAAACTTTAGTATCTATTTTCAGATATTTTGTAAGGAGTGATTTTATGCCAGTTGCAGGTAATACATTTCCTGTACAAATAGGAGCCACCCACTTAGGATGGGGCTCTCACAGATATACTAATTCAAGACCGATTATATACCACGAAACATATATACCAATTCCAATTAATTATGCAAGATCATTTCATATATATAATTCTAATTATAATCCGCAACATGAAGATGTCCTAGGAGTTAATGTTTTTAATTATACTTCAGCAGATGGTCTTTTTTATGGACAACTTAAATCTAGCGGTTGTAGTTCTGCTGGTAGTATTTATGCAAAAAATCTTAGCGGAAACAATAATTTAAAAGAACTAGATCCTTGGTTTGCTAGCTGGAATGCACAAGTAGGAGATATGGTTATAGTTACGTGGACTTCACCTACTGACATAGTTATTGATCATATATAAATCATATATACCTAATCCATATATAGTAAACTTTTAGTTAATGTCAATAATTTATTGAGTATGTTATTCCTATTATACTATTTCTTCATTTCTAGCATCTCCATATAATTTATATAACTTAATTTGTGAAGAATTTGCTGTAATATTATTATCTATAATATCTGCTATAGCAACCTCATATGTGTATCCAATATCCCTTAAAGATTTAATAAAACTATAAATCTTTGGTTCTAGTATTTCGGTATTTATGTAAGACATCCCCTTTTCAGAAAATAATTAGTTTCTACATTTATTTCATTATATACCTATATTTATTATATTGAAATTAAAAAGTAGAATTTAGCTAAATTACTAGCTAAATTCTACTTTTTAATTTAATATTTTTAATATCTCTTTCGCTAAAAACTCTATAACAGGAACCGAAACAGCATTTCCTGCTTGCTTATATAAATGTGAATCAGAATACACTTTTCCTTTATATTCAGTAGGTAAGTTATATCCGTTATTTATTGGAAAGCCTTGTAATTTAAATACTTCTGTTGGAGTCAGTTTTCTAATTCCATCACTAACTTTTATAAGAGGTACATTATGTCCACCAGTGCCCATATTTGCTGTTAATGTTGGACAAACTCCACTTTTGTTTTTTCTTACATACATTCCTCTTCGAACTTGATAAAATTGATACATTTCAGTTATTTGTTCATCCAAATTAACTCTTTCAGCTTTTCTTTTGTCAGCTGACAATTTATTATATTCTTCTGTAGTAATAAAATAATTAGGATATTTATCTTTCGAATAATAGTACTTCTCATATGATTCTGTATTTATTGAATAATCTATTATCTTTTTTATATCAACTATTCTTTCCTGTTCAGTCTTAACTCTTTTCAAACTTTCAATTTTATCAAACAAATCAAATTTATCTGCATCTTCTTTATGTAAAAAGCCTAAAATATATATTCTTTCTCTATTTTGTGGCAAATCTGAATAATCCATTGTATTTAATACATTCGCTTTTATTATGTATCCCAATTTTTCAAGCTGCCCCTTAATTACTTCATATGTTCTTCCATTATCATGACTTTTTAAATTTTTTACATTTTCCAAAAATAAAACCCTAGGCTTTCCATTAATCCCATATCTGCCGTCTGTTCCGTATTTTTCTTGCAACTGATTAATTAAATTTATAATACTTAAAAATAAATTGCCACGATCATCTGCAAAGCCCTTTCTTTCTCCAGCTATACTAAATGCCTGACATGGAAATCCGCCTAATAGAACATCTAATTTTACTGAAAGAATTTCTTCATGTTTCTTTTTATAATAATTATACTCACTCTGTAACTCTTTCATTTTCTTATTATCAGTTTTATTTATTTCACTTAATAGATTTTCTATGATATCTGGATTTAGAACTTTGTTTATGTCTCCCTGAATTAATTTATGCTTAAAATTAGTTCGGTAAGTTTCACATGCATACTCGTCAATTTCATTTGCCCATACAAGTTTATATTTTCTACATTTATCGAATACACTCTGAAATCCAAGACATACACCTCCAACCCCAGCGAACAAACTTCCTACCTTGTATACACGACTCATCTTATTTGTTACCACCTTTTCTTCTTTAAATAATGCAAAGCATTCTGCAATAGTATAACATCTAATATACAACTAAAACAATTAAATTTTTTTCTACGATTCATTATATAGAACATATGTTTATTTGTAAAGGTATTAAATAAATTATTATACTTTAGATATACAAGTTTATAAAAATTGACCAATATATCTTTCCCTAATCTGTTTTTTTAATACCCTTTATAAAATATAATTTTACTGATATATTACTATTCTTCAAGTTCTCGCACAAGTCCTGTTCTAAAATAAGGAATCTGCTTACCTTTCAAACCACTGTTAAATATTTTATCCATATTATCTATTTTAAATTTTTCATAGGCTCCTGTTTCTGCTACTGTTATATAAAAATGTTTATCATCCACTTTTGTCACCTTTAAACTGTCAATGCCAAGCTTGTCTAATAATTCCCATGTAACTACTTCTCTATTTTCAAGTCCCAATACATCTTTTAAAATCCATTCGCCAAGCGCCCCCTGAGGAGAAGTCTGAAGGCTCTTTCCATTTGACTGTTTTATCCTTCCTCTTAATACTCTTCCATCCGGTAAAATTAGATCAAAATCATTTAATTTCACATTTTTAATCTGATCTTCCTCAAATGCATTTATACCAAAGAATTTTGGAAAAATATGATGTATCCAAGTGCTTATTCTAACTTCAATTTCATATTCAGGTCTAGGTGTATTACTTCCTTTATTCTTAGGCTTTGAATGACGAATATTAACACCAGAACAGTCAGTAACAATTCTACCTTCCTTTTTATCTTGATAAAGTGGCAAATAAACTGTTTCCTCTACCCTATCTTCTTTTCCACTTGGAATGGTGATCATCTTAATAAGTTCAAAAGGATCATCGTACTGCTCTATTGGTATTTTTTCTATTATCTCTCCTTGTGATGCATCAAATTCTTCTAATAATACACTCTTGCTTTTGTAAAATCTATAGTTATGAAATTTATCATTAAACGAATAAGTTTTTCCATCTGTTTTTATAAACTTAATACTATCTAAATCTATTAAATCGTAGGGTGTTTCTATTATATTCATCACATTATCATCACGAGTAATATAATGATAAACATCTCTATTTGTTTTATATAAACGCTTATCAAGCATTATACGCTCATTTCTAAGCTCTGCAACTTTTTTAACAACATCTTCCGGTGTACCATTTTCAATTAGCGGTATTATAACTGTTGGAGCTAATTTATTAAATTCTGCAACTTTTTGATAAGTTAAATCTTTGGAATGAATCCACGTTTTAAGGCCAATTCCAACTCTATCATCCCCCCATACTCCCAATGCATCAAAAGCACTATCTTTTCTAGTTAAATCTTTAACACTAAATACTCTTGCAAATAGCTGTTCATGATTTCTGTAGTATAAATATGGTTTTCTTGCATTAGCTCCGTCTTTATTATCTTTAAATAATCCACTTAAAGCACCAAATATTTTTAAAAATTCCATGTACTCTTTCTTTTCTTCTTCAAAAAACTTGTCCCAAATTATTTTTGACATAACTTTTACCTCTATTAATTCCATTTTAAGTTTCTATTAGCAATGTTCTACAATATTTTGCTTAAGTTTATTATACCTGAAAAATTAATAATAAAAAATGATATAATTATATATAAATATCTAAATGGAGTACTTACTATGGATAACTTAACAAAATCCCAACGACACAAAAACATGAAAAATATTAATAGCAAAGATACAAAAATCGAATTAAAGCTACGTAAAGCCCTCTGGAGCAGAGGTTATAGATATAGAAAACACTATAATGAAATTCCAGGAAAACCTGATATAGTTCTAACGAAATATAAAATTGCAATATTCTGTGATGGTGAATTCTTCCACGGTAAAGGTTGGAATTTCCAAAAAGAAAAATTAAAACATAGTAATAACAGTGCTTATTGGATTAATAAAATTTCAAAAAATATTGAAAGGGATAATAAAATTGACAAGGACCTTTATGCTCTTGGCTGGACTGTAATAAGGTTTTGGGGAAAAGATATTTTAGAACATACTGATGAATGTATTAAGTATATTGAAGAGGTTATCTTTGATCTTGAAATAGAAACTCATGATTATGATGAATCATTTAGTTTTACTGATGATGATTAAACTTTTACTAATTAATAACTCTTCTTATAAAGCAACTTAAAACACGCTAATAATTGGTATTTATACTTATTTAATAGCGTGTTTTAATAAATTATATATCTAGGAAATTTAAATTTTCCTTTATAGTCAAACACTATAATAAACTTTCTTAAATTTAGTATTTTATTATAATATACTTCCTAAATTATACACTTTATTATTATTAATTTATTCAAAATGAAATATTGTTAGTCTAAAATATCATTAAAAAAACCCATTTCTCTGTTTTCAAGTTCTCCAACAATCAATGCCCTATCAAGCAGTACATTGAATTCCTCACAGCTTGTTTCTGATATCAGTGTACAAGCATGACATGCAGATAAATTCAGTGCATCTCTCCCCTGTCCTTTGCTTTCTATGCATACTGGATCAGAAGAGCACCATGTCGCCTTTTTTACAGCTTCATTAAATATTCTTGGAAGCATATCAGCTTTTCCTTGTCTTACCAGTCCGCCTAGAGTACCTTCTGAATCTCCTGAAGAAGTATATATTAGTATTCCACTCATTTCTGGTATTCCTTGTTTTGTATTACAATAGATTCTTTCTGTAAGAGATGCTGAATCATATCCACATTCAAAACTCAACTGTTTTATTAAAAGATGTGCTAGCGTATGGAGAAGTATAAATTTAGGCGTAATATTTCTTTCTTTATTACCATATTTCTTTTCTCTTTGATTGTATCTACAATTTAAAATTTCTATTCTCTTGGAGACTCCAGGATTTTTATTAATCCATTCTTCGATCATATCATTATCAAATTCTATAAATATTCCTTCTCCTCTGCTTTCATAAGCTGGATACCAATTTTTATCTCTAGGTTTAATTGAAATAAACCCCTTATTATTTTCACGACTTTCAAATCCAGACATAGTATCTGCCTCAACAGGATTTATTCGGCTAAAACCAACAAGTGCACGTACTTCTCTCATTTTCTTTACAAGTGTAACACGTTTAAGACTTTCAATATTATAATCGACAATATTGTTCTGCACTTCTATTTTAAAATCTCGTTCATTCATACATTCCTGTGGAATATCACCAGTTAGAGCTTTATATTCCTCTATTCTATATTGTTCCTTTGTTTCTGTATCAACAGAGTCATTGTCATTAAATACTCTATTTAATATTATTTGTACCACTGATTCTGGCTGATAAATATCATCTGCAATTTTCTTTACATAACTATTTATTATATTTATCTTTCCTTTTGCTTCAACATAATCCTCATCTTCAAGCATCTCTAATAGCGTAGAATATTTTTTACTACTCTTTACAAGTATATGTATATCACTTGAATACGGTGGTATTACTATTGAACTTACTACTTTAGAAAAATATATATTTAATGCACCTCTCTGAATACTTTTAGGTTCTTCATAACAGTCACCTTTTTCTCCACTCCAGGGTTTATTGCCTGTACATTTATATCCTATTTTAAATTTTTCAAAAGCATTTTCTCCAAAGGCTCCCTTTAAATTAGCTGTTGCCCCGCAGGTTTTACATTTTACAATCAAACCTTCTAATCCTAATGAACTACTTGTATTTTTTATCTCTAATTGAGAACTTCCACATATACTACCTGATTTTTTTTTCATATGCACCCACTTTTCCCAAGGAAAATCGTCAACATGTCCATGCCTGCATACAACTAGTATTCCAGCAGGAACTAATTTCAACTTGCATTCCATACATATAGGTTTAATCATGCTTTCATTTTTAGTACCTTTTCTAGGTATAAAATCTCTTTCCCAATCTTCTATTGGCCTCAATCTTCTACATTTAGGACAGAAATACCATCTTGGAAATCTTACAAAAGGAATCTTACGTATTTCACTTTTTTCAGGAGGTAAACAAAACTTTTCTACCTTTAATAACTTTTCTAAACGTTCATCATGTATTTCTTCACTCGCAGCAACTGTCCAATAATCAGTTGCTGCAACCATTAACGTTTGATCTTTAAAATCTACCATAGCACCTACACCAAAAGGAGTAACAGCTTGCGAAAATCTTACTTTATAAGCGGTGTCAGGCAATGGTATTTTTTTCTTAATTTCTTGCATTCTCATCATCTCCCAAAATTATTATTTCAACTCCTGCCTGATTATCTATATTTCTCATAGACTGCATTGTTGGAAATGCATTTGAATTATTTCTGTTTAAAAATGTCTCTAAAAGATTTTTATCTGCTTTCTTATTATGATAATTTACTTTTTCATCATGAGAGGATGTTTCAATCTTTGTTATCCATCTACTAATTATATTGTTTAATTCATTTCTTGTATCTTCTGCCATATTGTGATTTTGACTATTATCAAGATCTCCAGCTCTATTTATAATGTAATCTCTAACTTCATTTAAACCTTCAATTTGTTCATCAAAGTCCTTTGCTTCATCTTCTGAATTTAGTCCTATAATATGTCTCACAAGACTTATAAAAACTGCATGGAGTGCTCTTTCTCTTGCAGGCTCTGAAAATGGAGTTATACTTGTTGGTTCTACATATTTATAAAATGTCTGATGATAAGAATAAAACAATTCATAATGTGACCTATCTCGTGTTTTAGATGCATTATATAAAGTAAATACAAGTCCAGGATATTTTCTTCCAACTCTGCTTGTTGCCTGAATGTATTCAGAAGTCTGTTTTGGCTGTCCAGATACAACCATTAAATTTAATCTACTTACATCAACACCAACACTAATCATGTTAGTTGCAAGAAGAATATCAATTGCATGGTTAATATTATTAACTGTTTTCCCTTCTATTTCTTTATTAATATATTCATTTTCTAAATTCTTTAAAGTCTTCACAATCTCAGTAGATGACAGCCGGCTTGTTAATTCTTTTAAATTATATGCATATCTAGTTGAATCAAACTTAATAATTCTCTTCATATATCTTTGAATATTACTTGCTATATCATCATTAACCAATGTAGTGGTCTTTGCAAGTTCCCTAATTGAATTGAAATAACCAACCAAAGTCCAGTATTTATTTTTAATTTCATCGTCTATATCAATAAGATTTAATGACTCCATTAGTGCAGTATAAAGTCTTATCTGTGCTGTTGTTGTTGTTTTTCCTGATGCCATTAATCCAACATACATTCTTCCAGGCTTCTTATCAGTTGATACTTCATGTGAAAAGAAATTATCTTCTATATTTAATCCAGAAGGTGGAAATTGCATAACTTTTCTGTTAAAAAGCATCTTGCACTGCTCTTCTGCTCTTTTTATAGTTGCTGTTGATGCTATTATTTTAGGTCTTTTTCCCTTAGTGCTACACATAGCGTCTATTGCAGTCTCATATAAACCAACAATAGTACCTAATGGTCCTGATATTAAATGTAATTCATCCTGTATAATTAATTCAGGAGCTCTTGTATTATTACCTTTATTTAAAGCAAATAAGTTTGACACTTCACCTTTCCAAGGAAGAGAAGCAAATTTATCAACCGTACCAAAAAGAAGAGTAGGTGGATTCTTATATAATTCATCATCTACAACCTGAATAGGTAGATTCCTATTAAAATCACATTTTGGTTCAGGGCAGAATATTATATTCTTTTTGCTGTAATCATATCCCCATATTCCCTTTTTCTTTCCATCAACATATTCTACTTCAAGTTTAGTTCCACACCATGGACATTTTAACACTTGAAATTTATTATGCTCCCTTTTATTTTCTTCTAATTCCTCTTTACTTTTACATGCTTTAGTCAAACTTAAATATTCTATTTTCGCATCTTTATTAGTATTAGGTGTTGGATCTCCTCCAACCCATAGTCCTATTGATATTTCATCTTCCCCAAGATTATATTTTTTGCTTATATTTAATTCTCTTCTAATTTTTTCACACGCACAGATTAATATTGATGCTCTTATAAATTGCTGAGAAGCAAGAAGCCTTAAGGTATACCTCATTATAATTGCCGTTCCACCACCATTTACAGGATCATTTAATCTTCTTAAAAATATAGTAAATCCAGTAAGTCCTAAGTATGCTTCAGTTTTACCACCTCCAGTTGGAATCCAAATTAAATCAACAATATCTCTTTCTGTACTTTCCGGATTTGAAAAAGCTTATATATTCATCAATATAAATGCTAGCTGGAATGCTCTCCAAGCTGCATCTTTTTTAGGTATATTTGAATAATTAATTTCTGTAATGGAATTATCTTTATCCCCCGGAAATCTGTCATATTCACTTCCTGTAAACTTTGAATGCGCTCTCTGCATAAGCATTGCTCTATTCATTAAAATAAAAGCATCATAAACACTAGAATTTTCAGATAATATAGAGATTCCTTTTCTTATCCTTTCTAATGAATCTTCACAATTTTTTATTAAATTATTTATTGTTTTTAGTTCATATTTTTCTTTTAATTCATCACCTAATTTTTTCTGTTCATTAATCCATTTTTCATAAGCATTTGCAAAATCATTTAATAATCCTATTTTTTCGTATTTATTAATATTTGATAAATCAGACATATTAAACATAGATAATATTTCTATGCTTTTTTCCCCAAGACTTTTTATTTCAAAATCAAGCTGTGGAATTTCATAACTCGGAAAAAAATCAGTATATACCTCTCCTTTTCCACTCTGAATTTCAACATTTTGACCAGTTGCAACCCCATGCCCTACTGCATAACTTTTTTTATTTCTATATAATAAATTGAAAATAAGTTCACTGTCCTCCATATATTTATTATATTTCCTATCTATCTCACTTTTTTCAATAAAAACAAATTTATTATCTTCAGAATTAATTCTTATTTCAGGCTGAAAGAAACATTTATTATATCGGCGTTCAGATTTATATTCATTTATAATCACAACAGTATGACTAAAAATATCATTCCCATATTTTTTAGTTAATACTGTTATTTTTAAACATCCTTGATTTTCATCAATTGCCCCATCTTCAGTAATATATATACTGGATATTTCTTTGTTTACATCTATCTCTACCTTCTTCTTTTCTAAAAACGGAATTCTTACATATCCCGTATGTTTAGGAAACTCCTCGGATGTACAAAGTGATGCTAGTTTATATAATACTGCCACTATATCTGGTCTTTCTTCTTTAATTTTTCTTCCAGAAATTAAATCTGTAACATTTTTAGATGTAATATTTTTCTTAAGCTTTAAATATCCATCTTCAAAATATACATATTCATCAAGCATATATTTCTCAATGTTTACAGTTTCATTAATTTCAACCATACAATCTCTAAACTTGCTTGCCCTATATTTAGCACAACTTATTTCTATAATTATTTTTTCAGTTTTTCCTTTTATAAAGCAAGTCAGTCCCATTGCTGAAGGCATAGTTTGATTTGTCATACCTATTTCTTCGTCTAACGATTCTTCTTCAAGAACTGTTGAAGATTTAACAGGCTCATTTCTTAAATTATTTTCTTCATTCGCTTCTTCTTTAATCTGCTCATCACTTATAGCATTATTTTCTTCAATAATCTTTTGTTTTTCATTATCATCCTGTCCGTAAACTATTTCCTGTGGAAACAATACTCCTAGTGAATATCTTTCCACTGGAGAGTCAGATATAACTTCACACCTAATATTTCCGCCAATATCTTCTGAACCTGGCCCAAGCATTTCTGCCTTAGCTCTTTCTATAATCTTTTTTCTTGCATAAATACAATCATTACTCACCATTATCCCTCTCTCTCAATTACCCTATTTATATATTGGATATTTATGTTTTCTGTGACCTCTCTAATTAGATCTATTTTCCCTATATAAGCATATCTCCTTATATCATCTATTGCGTTAATAATAAGTTTTTGAATTTCATTTTCTTCAACATCAGCCTCTATAACTGAATTTACAATTATTTTGGCTAATGCCTTCCGTACATGAATCTGAATTTTTCTTTCATATTGGCAGGCTTCTACTACTTTATCTATTTGACTACTTAAATTAATGTTATTCACTATCTTTGACACAATTCTTATATCGTTAGGATCTCTAGGTCCAATAATATTTCCATTTATCCAGTTAATTATTGTCACCTTATTAATAATTCTTGAATTATATCTAAATTCTTCACATATATTTTCCTCTTTTAAATTATACTTTTCCATGTATTTAATCAATTCATCTTTCCAAAATCTATTTAATTTAAAATATTGTTCATATTTCTCACTAAATTCTTTTACTTCAAGCAACTTTTTTAATATTACTTTAACTATATCTTCTTCACCATTAATTTTATTTATAGTGAAAATAAGTCTGTCATCAATATTAAGTTCATTTAATTCTTTTTGTATAATATCATTATTTGCTTTATCTAAAACATTTGCTTTATAGTTGCTTGTTAAGAATGCATAATTTCCATCTTTAAACATTATAAACTTTCTAATATTCATACTACTGCTTTCATGTTCAATTGAACCGTTCTTAGCTTTATTCAAATAAATGTTAAGCAGATTTTCTTCAACTAATTTATCAACCTGTTTTTCTATACTTATTAATTCTACATTATCTTTTTTATCATCATTAATATAATATTTATTAATTACTGGAAGTTCATTTTCTTCCTCAATATAATCTATTAATTTATTCTTTTTTACTATATATCTCAACATATTAAGAGTTTTATTAACGATCCGATCAATTTTAAATTTCTCACGTTTATAAACTATAATGTCTAAATTTAGAATTTTATTAGTCCCTATAATATTTAAATATTTGGTATCTATAAAAAACGGGATAATCAAATTTTCATAACTGTTTGATTCTTTAAAACTGTCAAATAATTTTATCTTAAATTTATGGCTCGGATATTTACTATAATAAATTTTTACAGCATTAAGTTCATTTTTATTTTTTATAAAAAGATCATATTTATTTTTATCAGTATATTGTCTCATAATAAAATTACTTTTCTCATTTTCATTTTTTATTGCTTTTATAATATTTGTAAATAGTTCTATAATTTCTTGCATAACAATATATTCAGCTCTATTTTCTGGAAATATTTTAGAAATATTTATTAAATTATCTAATCTTTTATTAATATTATATGTATTTTCTTTAGACTCTCCTAAAGGAATTAATGTCTGTTCAATCTTATTACACAATGAATAACTTATCTTCAAGAAATCAAGTACTTGCACATTATCATATGAATAATCAAACAAACTTTTTAAATTTGCAGTAATATCATATATATTGCTATCAATATCCTCATCATTTACTTCATATATATTTATTTCTTTATTAACAAAATTAAGTAAAATTAAATTGTTATATTCTTGTAAAGGTGAATCACAATCCTTTGTGATGTCACCATATAAATTTACATTATCTAGAATAACGCTTTTAGTAAACGCATACATTAAATATTCATCATCAAAAATAGTAAAATCAAATGTACTTTCCCATGTATCAAGTAATATTATTTTATTTACTGAATCATACATTTCAATTTGTCTTATCTCAGTATCTAAAAAATTTTTATATGTACTTTCTCCTATAAAAATAACATTACTTATATTTTCATCTTCTCTTATTAAGTCTAATGCCAACGAACTATTAGTAGTAAATTTAATTAATGCATTTTGCTTAATTCTGTTTCCTCTTAAAAATTCATAATTTCCCTCTGAAGAATGATATGAAAATGGAAAAACTTCAGAAAGTTTATATTTTTTTTCATTATGTATTACTTCAATTGACTCTATAATGTTATATAATTTTTCTTTATTCTCAAATACTATTAACGTTGATTTTTTTATATCTCCTATAAATTCCTCTTCATTAATATTTAATAATTCTGATATGATTTTTTTAGTAACTCTTTTACTATTTTCATAATTATTAATTCTTGATGCTGTCCCCATATATTTTGTCAAAGTGTACGCCTTTTCTAATGGAATCATAACTTTACAATTACCATCAAGCATATAAATATATTTATCATCATTTTTATCAAACACAACTAATTTACCATTTTTAACAAGCTTATCCCCAGATTTAAGATTATTTAAGATGTTATTGCTAGAATTACATGCATTTTCTATATACTCATTAATTGACAAATATATTAATAAAATTATGAATGTAAATTCTTTATTCATACTTATTAAAACCTGCTTCTTTTCCTGAGAATTATTAATCTTTTGAAAAATATTGACTAATAATCTTTCAAAATCACTATATTTTATTTGTTTTCCATAATACTGTATTACAATAGATTTAAATTTTTCATAGTTTAATACATCCACATCCTCCATTTTCCCTTCCCCCTTGATTCTAATTAAATAAATTAACAATATTTTAAGTTAATCACATAGCACATTTACATTTTCTTAATCAATTCTTTCATTCTCATAACCTCTTCTAAACAAACTTAAATTACATTATCTAACCTTACGATGTTTTCCACAAAAAAATCAATATTACTTCACTATATACTTTGATGAAAAATTTTTCTGCATATTAACTTTCTAAATAAAATTAGTTAATACGCCAAAACCTTGATTAACAGCCACCCCATAAACCGACCCAATCTCCTGTTTCATTCTTTTAACAAATTCCTCTTCCATATTTTACTGCTTGAACTTCTTAAGATCATAAACCTTTAACACTTGTCCATATTCATCAATTTGATTTTTCCTATTTTCATCAACTATGAGACAGAAAGCTTCATACTGCATTTCACAAAATCTATCAATATAAGTACCATAATGAAGTAAATTATCACTTTTCTTACTATTAATATTTTTAAAAGTAGGTATCAAATTCCACATTTGATCATGAAGCACAAAGCTCCAAGGAATAAAATGATCTATACTTAATCCACCATAATCATCATAATTATTATCTGTGAAATCTAAACCAGTATATAAATCTTTAATATGTTTTTAATCTATAACAGCCTTCCATATTTTTGTCTGTTCTCTCAGTTTTCTTTCTTTAGGTGCTTCCAATTTCATTGCTATTCCTGGAATATTTGGATTTCTCTTTTGTTAAAAGCATGTAAGCTCATAGTATGCCCATCCTTCTTTAACATTTTATTTAATATTTTGTCTTCCGACTCATATATAAATTCAAAAAGCTTACCTTTATTATAGTTACTTCCAAAGTTATATGTATCAGCAATATAATTAACTACCTTTGCTAAATTATCACATAATCCAAAACTAAGTTTACATTTCAAAATAGGATACCAAGATTTAACCACCATCCTGCTTATTAATGTTCTAAACTCAATTTCTTTTTTATCAGAATCCAGTTCTAAAATTAGAACATGTTTTTTATTATTAACTTCTATTTAATATCTATCAGCATTTTACCAATTAAGAATTATTGACAACCAGTCAGCTTTTTATTCCTTAATTCCTCTATAACTCTATTAGCTTATGCTTGTCCAAGTTTCTTTTTTGCACTTTCTGCATATAATGAATTTCAAATTTATTTGTAAACTAAAAGTACTTTATTTAATAAATTCAATTATTTTATTAAAGTTTTCTATTGTAATATTCTCATCATACGGTGAAAAATTTAAATACTTTATTTCTTGTAAAAAATCAGATATTTTTAAATTAATTTCTTTTGACTTACGTAATTCATCAATAGTAACACTTTGATTATAATATTCTAATTCATTAAGCTCTTTTTCTAGTTCCTTGCATTTTTCTTGCCAAAATAAAATATATTTGTTTATTCCCTTAGCATTATAAATATCAACATTTTTATCTATCAAAACCATTACTTTGCTTTTATAATCATCAACTTTGACCAATTCACTAATTTCATACATACAATTATATGATTTCAAATAACTATCGCTAATTAAAATTATCACATAATCCTTTTTCTTTATAGACTTCATGAAATCTTTTATATTTTGCATAAAAGTAAGGCATTCCTTATCTCTATGTATTTCCATACCGTGCATTCTTAAGTCTTTAAACATATTACAAATAGTATCAGCTACTTGTCCATCTTTCCATGAATATGATATAAATATTTGAGTTGTTTTTTCTTTTAAATTTGGATCTTTACTTTCACTATCAGACATACTGTTTTTTAATGATAAATTTTGATTCACAGTCATATCCCCCACTGATCCAATTTTGCAATTATTAAAATTATACTTAGTCAAATTTATCGTCACCTTTCAATATTTTCAGACTTTGAATTCATTACTATTGTCCCATCACCCACAGAAGTTATTCGAGAATTATTAAAATAATATTTATTTATTTCATTCATATTATCTTTATACTCTTTAATTTTTTCTTCAATTAATGAAATGCTTTCATTAAAACTATATTGTTCTAAACAATCAATAAATTGCTTTATAATTAAATAAATATCTTTATGTTCCAATTTATATAATGATATGGTTTTAGCTACTTCTTCATGATTCCATACAAGCAAACATGGAATCTCTTTCTTTTCAACTTTAATAAAACAGAACTTTTCTATCTTTTTATATGCTGAGATATTATTTTTCAAATCCTCAGCTGTAAAATATATATTTAAAGTACTTGAACTATAATTATGTAAATCTTCTAGATACTTCTCGAAGAAACCTGATAAATTTCCATTTGCCTCAAATAGTAAAATGCAATGATTTTTACATTCATAATATTTCTCAATATCAAACTGAATAGTTTCTTTCTTTGTAAACATTTCAAGTAATTTTATTAAACTTTTTTTATCCTTGATTATCTTATTAATATACTTTTTTAATTTATTTTTGTTTATAGCATTGTTGTAAAATGAGTATTCATCCACATATTTATCCAAAAGATACATTGGCATATTTTTTCTTATTTTTATCTTATTTTCATCTAAAAATTTTATAAAATCAATAATATATCCTTCATAATCTATGTATTGCATTTTAGCTGAATTTACCATGTCATATACACATTTAATTTTCTGATTATAGTCACCATAAGCGATTTTCTTTAAATAATTTTTTCTGCTTAATGTATATAAACTAGCTAATGAAATTTGTTCACTACATTTCTTTTTTATAGCCCAGATATTAAAATTATATCTATGCATAAAATACATGGAATTATTTGTATAAACATCATAACTTTTGAGAATGGAATCACTTAAAATGCTTGTACTAATTTCAAACCACTCTACTATTCCTCTTTCACTGTTCCATGTATCCTTAGCCACTTCAAGAAATTTTAGGTTTAGTATACTATATTCATTTTTATATGATAAATAATAAATGAAATTTTGCAAAAATGGATGTAGAATAGGCTTTTTATCAAGACTTTCTATTTTTATATACAATAAATTCCTACTGCTACTACAAAATTCTTCTAGGTCCAATAAATAGCCAACTTCTGATTTATCAGTTAACTTACTAACTAAATAATCCTGATAAAATTTTAAAAACAATTTAAAATTCCACATATGAGAATTATTTAATAAATATGCATCTATTAATTCATCTATATTATCACGAGAATTGTCTTCAATCCATCTAATAAATGCAATCGGTTCATAATTATCAACTCTAATCATTACAATCATACCTTTCTCAAACTTATAATATAATACAATAAACATTGCATAACCGCATATATTTTTCACAAATAATCAATATTACTTTTTAAATATATCTCTAAATTTAAATTCTCTAACTCCTCTTAATCTTCTTACCTTATGCAGAATATCACCTTTTGCTTTAATTACAACACCTTCCTGACTTGTCTTATACTCATATCCTTCAGTATCTTCTAATATAATTTCTACATTGAATAAATCCGAACAATATCCATGTTCATCCATTCCTAATCTCACACAATCTTCAGAACTGAAACTTAAGAATAAATCATCTAAGTATTGATTTTTGCCATCCAACTCTAATTTAAAATCTAGGTTTCTGTCAATTTTCCTATGTCCCACAATTTCATTTCGACATACTACTTTTCCATCATTGTCTTTTATTAATATATATCCCCCTAAAAATATTATTTTTGAATTACCTTTATTTATTAAATTTATTTTAAATGGTGCATCCACATATGGACCAAAAGGATTTGGATTTTTTATAGTTTGTACAACTATTACATAATCCTTGATTGATATTTTAATATCTCTTCTTTCATTATAAAAAATATCATAATCTCTCCTTAGTGCTATTGAATTAGTTGAGTTTTTTCTGATAAAGCATTCACCTTGCCTAATATTTCTTCCTTTTGTATATTGTTTCTTTGCCATATATGGCCTATCCTTATTATCTTTTGATATTTCATAATATCCTAAAATTTTATCTTTATATTGAATTGTTCTATATTCAAATTTAATTTTAGGCTCAATATTTTCATTTACGAGCTGCTGAAATTCCGCTTGTTCTTTTGTTTCTTCAATTCCAATTATTTCTTTTTCTCCATTAATTTTATCTTTCACACCTATAATTATATATTTATCACCCTCATCCATTGAATTTGCCATAGACATAATATCTATCAAAAATTCACCTTTATCAACATAATCCTTTGCTTTAAAATCCAAATATTCATTTTCATGTCCATTTTCAATTAAATAAATTATATCTCTCACTGTTAGCCACCTAAAAAATTAAATTTTCTACAATTCCAAACCCCTGATTAACTGCCACTCCATAAACTGGTCCAATCTCCTGTTTCATCCTCTTAACAAATTCCTCTTCCATATTTTCCTGCTTGAACTTCTTAAGATTATCAATCTTTAATACTTGTCCATATTCATCAAGTTGATTTTTCCTATCTTCATCAACTACGAAACAAAATGCTTCATACTGCATTTCACAAAACCTATCAATATATGTATCATAATGAAGCAAATTATCACTTTTCTTGCTATTAATATTCTTAAATGTAGGTATTAAATTCCACATTTGATCATGAAGCACAAAACTCCAAGGAATAAAATGATCTATACTTAACTCACCATACTCATCATAATTATTCTCTGTG
>JAQSXU010000271.1 GCA_029256485.1 Clostridiaceae bacterium | reverse complement strand
TTACTGATGCAGCTGATTACGACAGAATAAATCAAGATGATAAATTAGTCATTAAGAATGTTAAAGAATTAGTAAGTAAAGGTGAATTTGTTATAACAAATGAAACACAAGGATTTGAAATTAAGACTTATGCAACGCTTTCAGATAGACAAAAAGAAGTGTTGTTAGCTGGTGGACAATTGAATTTCATTAAGAAGCTACTATAATAATCAATGCATTAAATTAAAAAATATATAATAATAAAAACTCAACAAACAAAAACTCAACAATATAAAAAGACTCTTTGGGATGCTATTAAAATTATGTGGTGTGATTTAAATAACATCTCAAAGAGTAAATGATAAATGATTACCTAATAATAATTTTACAATTTATTTAAGTTTTATACAAGATATAAAAGTTTTGGAGGAGAGCTAACAATGAACAAAGTTAAATGTACTTTAATGCGAGGCGGGACAAGTAAGGCAGCGGTATTTCATTATGATGATATGCCAAAAGATAAGACTAAATGGTCAGATTTTCTTTTAGATGTAATGGGGAGTCCAGATGCAAGACAAATTGATGGTTTAGGTGGAGCTAACTCATTAACAAGTAAGGTTGCTATAATAAAAAAATCAGATAGCAAAGAATATGATATTGAATATACTTTTGCTCAAGTTAGTTTAACTGATAGAGTAGTTGATTTTAAAGGCAATTGCGGAAATATTTCATCAGTAGTAGGTCCATTTGCAATAGATGAAGGATTAGTTGAAGCAACTGGCGAAAAGGTGGAAGTAAGAATATTAAATACAAATACAAATAAATTAATAACTTCAGAAGTAGAAGTTGAAAATGGACATGCAAAAACAGAAGGTGATGCATATATTCCAGGAGTGCCTAACCCAGGTTCACCAATATATCTTGGATTTTGTAACCCAGAAGGATCAGTAACAGGAAAACTTCTACCTACAGGTAATGTAATTGATTTCATAGAAACTTCTATAGGGAAAATAAGCATTTCAATAGTAGATGCAGCTAATCCTTTAGTGTTTATCAATGCTGGAGATATTGGATTAAAAGGTACTGAACTACCAGAAGATTTTACAGATGAAAAATTAAAGTTAATAGAAGAAATACGTTCTATAGCAGCTGAAATGTGTGGATTTTCAAGTAAAGAAGAAGCTACAAAGAAATCTCCAGCTGTACCAAAATCAACTATAGTATCAGCAGCCGCTGACTATATGGATTTAAGTGGAAATGAAAGAAAAGAACATGATATGAATTTAGTTGTTAGAATGATGTCTATGCAAAAGCCACATAAGGCACTTGCAATAACAGGTGCAGTATGTATAACAGCGGCTGCTAGTATTGAAGGAACTTTAGTTAATAAGCTAGTTGAAAACAGTGGTAATAAAATTACAATTGGTCATCCAGGTGGAGTAATAGATACAATTGCTCAATCTAATGATGGAAAGATTGAATCCGTAAAAATTCTTAGAACTGCACGTAGAATAATGGATGGTTATGTGTATACAAGAGAAAAATATTAAAAAAATGATAATTATTATTTACAGATAACAATAGATAAATTAAATTAAAAATAATGGAGGAAATAACCATGATAAATTTCGATAGTCTTGTAATGAGTCCGTTTGTATTACTATTTTTATCAGTATTCTTAGGACTTTTATTTGGAAAAATAAAAATAGGTCAATTTAAGTTTGGTTTTTCAGGAGCTTTATTTGCAGGAATTGCAGTAGGGTGGTCAGTATTAACATATGCAAAAAACATACTTAGTAATGATGCAACTAATAAAACAGCACAGAAATTAGTTGCTAATGGAGCAATATCTACAGATCTTTTTAATTTATTCCTTATTTTATTTATTGCAGCAGTAGGACTTTTAGCAGGTAAGGATTTAAAAGGTGTATTAAAAAGATATGGAGCTAAACTTATTGTTATAGGTTTTGTAATCACATTTACAGGAGTTGCATTGACTTATGGATTTTTAGCAACTAATAAAAATTACAGCCCTCACCAAGTATCTGGTATATATGCTGGAGCACTTACAAGTTCACCAGGACTAGCAGCATCACTTGATGCAGCTAAAGAACATGGGAATGAAATAGTGGAAAAATATAATACTATGTCGACAGAAGATAAAGCTAAAGTATTAAAAATGATTGATAAGTCAGGAAAGTTAACTCCAGAAAATACTAAGGAATTAACAGATGAACAAAAAGCAGCAGTTGTTAAGACAACTCAAGCAGATGTAAGTTCAGGATTTACAGCAGCATTCCCATTTGGAGTTGTTTCAATAATATTATCTGTAGTGCTTATTCCTAAATTATTCCGTATAGATGTTGAAAAAGAAAAAGAAGCATTTGCAGAATCAATGAAAGAGTTTGCTGGAGATGGTGAAAAAGAAGCTGCTATAGATAGTGAAAAATCAAAGAAAAAGCCTATTAAAGAAGTTGGTTTTGATCTTGTAGCCTTTGCATTAGTTTGTTTTGTTGGATACATTATAGGAGCAATAAACATTCCACTAGGAAAATTAGGACACTTTAGCTTAGGTACTCCAGGGGGAGTATTAATGAGTGCGCTTATATTCAGTAATGTAGGTCAAATTGGTATGATTCATTTCAGAATGGATGGTAAAATACTTGGTGCAATAAGACAGTTCGGATTAGTATGTTTCTTAGCAACAGTTGGATTAACTTATGGATATGATGTTATTAGTATCTTTGCAGGAGCAGGAGTTTGGTTAGCTATGATGGGATTGGTAGTTGTATTAGCATCAATTTTAATGGGATTCATAGTTGGAAGATATGTATTTAAACTTAACTGGGTCATATTGGCAGGAGCTATATGTGGTGGTATGACTTCAACACCAGGGCTTGGGGCTGCAGTTGATGCAATAGGTAGTGATGATGCAGCTACTGGTTATGGAGCAACTTATCCATTTGCATTATTATGCAAAGTATTATTTATAACAATACTTTATAGATTGTTCTTAATGTAATAATAAGAATAATTTTACCAATGAAAATAATTTATAATTTCATATTGTATTAGTATTAAAATAACATAAAACCTGATGAAAATTTATTTATCTAGGTTTTATGTTAAGTATTTATAGGAAAGTAAAAATACTATAAGTAATATCTAAAATATCACTTTATGAAATATATGAATTCATTGAAATATAATAGAGTGACGATTATTTGTACTAATGTAAAATTAACGTGTGATTTAACAAGGAGGATAAATTTATAATGAATATAAATTTAGATAATTTAAATATAAAGAAATATAACAACTTATATAGAAATAGTAGTGTAGAAGAACTTATAAAATTTGCAACTGAAAGAGGAGAAGGAACTTTATCAGATACTGGAGCTTTAGTTGTAAATACAGGTAAATACACTGGTAGATCTCCTAAGGATAGATTTATTGTGAAAGATGATATTACAAAAGACACAATAAATTGGGGAGATGTAAACTTAGCAATAGATGAAAAAGTATTTGATAAAATTTATGCTGATGTAATGGAATACTTAAATGAAAAAGATCTATTTGTATTTGATGGTTTTGTAGGTGCTTTAAAAGAATATACTCTTCCTATAAGAGTTGTATGTGAATGTGCTTACCAAGCCATGTTTGCAAATCAAATGTTTGTTAGACCAACTGACGAAGAACTTTCTAAACATATGCCAGAATTTAATGTAATTTCAGCTCCAGGTTTTAAGGCAAAGGGAATTGAAGATGGATTAAATTCAGAAGCATTTGTATTAATGAATTTTTCAAAGAAGATAATTAAGCATTTGTATTAATGAATTTTTCAAAGAAGATAATTCTTATAGGTGGAACAGCTTATTCAGGAGAAATAAAAAAATCTATGTTTTCAGTAATGAATTTCTTACTTCCTCAAAAAGGTGTATTACCAATGCACTGTTCAGCAAATAAAGGAGAAGATGGACAAACTGTGATTTTCTTTGGATTATCAGGTACAGGAAAAACAACATTATCTACAGATCCGAATAGAAAACTTATAGGAGATGACGAACATGGCTGGTGTGATAATGGCGTATTCAATTTTGAGGGCGGCTGTTATGCAAAAGCTATAGGTCTTAATAAAGAAAAGGAAAAAGAAATATATGGTGCAATTAAATCTGGTGCCTTACTTGAAAATGTAGTAGTAGATGAAAATGGAGTTCCAGATTACAATAATGGTACACTTACTGAAAATACTAGAGCAGCGTACCCATTACATCATATAGAAAATATTGAAGTTAGTGGAGTTGGAAATACTCCAGATAAAATAATATTCTTAACAGCAGATGCATTTGGAGTAATGCCTCCAGTAAGTAAATTAACAAAAGAAGCTGCTATGTACCATTTTATGTCTGGTTATACAAGTAAGGTTGCTGGAACAGAAAGAGGAATAACAGAACCTAAAGCTACATTCTCAGCTTGTTTTGGAGAACCATTTATGCTTTTAAATCCAGCAGTTTATGCAAAATTATTAGGTGAAAAAGTTGATAAGAATAATGCAGAAGTTTACCTTATAAACACCGGCTGGGTAGGTGGAGCATATGGAAAAGGCAATAGAGTTAATCTTTCTTACACAAGAGAAATGGTTAATGCAGTAAT
>JAQSXU010000063.1 GCA_029256485.1 Clostridiaceae bacterium | reverse complement strand
AAGTAAACTGAGTTTAATTTTCAAAATAATAATTATCGGTATTGTTTATATAATTATTCTTACAGCACTTAAAATTATGTATAAGGATGTAAAAAATGGCGGAAGGAAAAAGGTTAGAAGGAAAACCCTAGGACTTGAAATATTATATTGCGAAGTGCCATCAAATCTTAGAAAGGGTGGAGTTGTACCTCTTCAAGGAGACATTACCATAGGAAGGAAACAAGATAATCTCATAATATTAGATGATCCATATGTTTCCTCTCATCATATAAATATATTTCATAGAAATGGAGAAATATTTGTTGAAGATTTGAACAGTACTAATGGAACATTAGTAAATGATAGAAGAATTTCAGGTACTGCAATGATTAATAATGGAGATGAAATTAAAGTTGGCAGCACTATATTTAGAGTAATAGGATAAGGATAGTGATTTTATGAATACTACTAAAAATGATGAATTAAAACTTCTTTTTCTTACTTTCTTATTGTGTATGGTATGCTTTTTAAATCTTGCTTTTATAAATGATAAGCAGATATTCGACAAGAGAGCCATTATATTGGGTGTAATTATATGTGTCCTAATAGGATACTCTTTTTTTGTAATCAGAAGATTCTTTGCAGATGGGGATAAGTACATATTTATTTTTGCTTGTATTCTAGCTGTGCTTGGTTTAGTCATGCTTTATAGATTAGATATTTTAAATGATATGCTGCATAGAACAGATGTGTTGAATAAGTTAAAAAATCCAAGACCAGCTACTTCATATGCAATAAAACAAATAATATGGTTTGCATTAGGAGTCACTGGATATATACTTATAGTGGTACTTTTGCCAGGTTTGAAAAGCTTTGTTAAATACAAATATGTGTATCTAGTTTTTACCCTTATTTTTGTGAGCATGTCTATGTTAATAGGTACTGAAGTTTATGGCTCAAAAAACTGGGTATTTATTGGTGGCGTGGGTTTTCAGCCATCGGAATTTGGAAAGCTGTTTCTAGTAGCCTATTTAGCGTCAGCTTTAAATGAATATAAAAACTTTAAACAGCTTATAGAGCCTGCTGTAGTGGTAATGATATCCTTAGGATTCATGGTGCTTCAAAAGGATTTGGGATCTGCACTGATATTTTTTGCCATATCCATAACAATGCTTTACATTGCAACTTCTAAGTTTAAATATATTGTTACATGTTTCATACTATTTGCTTTAGGTTCTGTGGTCAGTTATAAGCTTTTTTCTCATGTAAGGCTTAGAGTTTTAATATGGCAAAATCCATGGCCTTATGCAAATGACAAGAGCTATCAAATAGTTCAATCTATGTTTTCCATTGCGTCAGGTGGACTTACTGGAGCAGGATTGGGTTTAGGACATCCAGAATATGTTCCGGTAAATGCAACAGACTTTATATTTGCATCTATTTGCGAGGACATGGGGATTTTAGTTGGATTCGCTATATTAATAATATTTTTCTTACTGTTTTACAGATGTATGAGGGCAGCGGTATATGTGGAAAATGAATTTTCAAGATTAGTGGCAGTTGGATACAGTTCAATGATTGCAGCACAGGTATTGGTTATTGTAGGTGGAGTTATAAATATGATTCCATTAACAGGAATTACATTACCTCTGGTAAGTTATGGAGGAAGCTCCATGATGATTACTTTCTTTTCCATCGCAATAATCCAAAAGATATCAGAAGAGGGTAGATAATATGAATGATATATCTAAAAACATAAAAAAAGTACTGCTGGTATTTTTACTATGTTTTATAGGGTTATTTACATATATAACTTACTTTGAAATTTTTGTAGGACCTAATATTGTAAATAATACCTATAACAAGAGACTATGGGTTAAAAGAAATGAAGTACTTAGAGGAACTATATATGACAGAAATAAAAAACCTTTGACCACAAGTACTAAGGTGAATTCAGAAACTCAGAAAAGAGAGTACACTGGAGGACCTATGTTTGCACATGTGCTTGGCTATGTAAATATAAAGTATGGGATAACAGGATTAGAAAGTAAATATGATACTGAACTAATGTCTACAAACATTAAAGATACCATTGAAAGCTTTATTATAAATAAGGGAAAGACAGAGGCCAAGGTAGGTAACAATCTTCAGACAACCTTAGATTACAATATTCAAAAAACTGCTTATGATGCATTAGGGTCAAATAGAGGGGCCGTAGTAGCGCTAAACCCTAAGACTGGAGAGATATTAGCAGTAGTATCTAAGCCATCCTTTGATCCAAATAATTTAGAGAATATTTGGCAGAGCATTATTCAGGATAAAAATAAGCCTTTAATTAATAGAGCTACATCAGGGTTATACCCTCCTGGATCTACATTTAAAACCATAACTGCCATTAGTGCATTAGAAAATTTAAAGGGAATACAAAATAGAACATTTAATGATAATGGTAAACTAGTATTTAATTCTAAAGAGTCATTAAGTAATTTTAATGGTGAATCCTTTGGAAATATAGGATTTAAGGATGCATATGTTAATTCCAGCAATGTGGTTTTTGGCACATTGGGTCTTGATCTTGGAAATGATAAGTTAAAAAACACTGCAGAAAAATTCTTCTTTAATAAATCTATTCCTTCAGATGGAGTTGTAATAGATAACAGCCAATTTCCAACTTTGAATAAATATGAAAAGGGTAATATTGCTCAAAGCGCCATTGGTCAGGCTACTGTGCTGGCAAGTCCAATGGAAATGGCTTTAGTGGCCAGCACCATCGCAAATGACGGAGTAATGATGAAGCCATATTTAGTACAGCAGGTAACATCCAGCAAGGGAGTGGCAATAAAGACTATAGCACCTGAGGCTATTGGACAAATTATTTCAAAGGATACTTCAGCTATAATGAAGGATTTTATGAGAACTGTTGTACAGCAGGGCACAGGTGTTAATGCAAGCATACCGGGAATTCAGGTTTGCGGTAAAACAGGTACAGCTGATCATCATGATGAAGGTTCACAAGCAGCACCTCACTCTTGGTTTATTGGATTTGCACCATATGACAATCCTCAAATTGCCGTAGCGGTTATTGTGGAAGATGGAGGGCAGGGTGGCATTGCTGCTGCAAGAATTGCCAGAATGACTATGGCTGCCGCACTTGGGAAATAGTACTGGTGAGAAGTTACACATTTCTTTTGAAAATGTAACTTCTCATTTTTTCTGCTGAAATTTTGTGTCTATCTAATTTTTGTAGTAATATGTGGAAATAATGAAAAAGTACAATAAACTTCTCATTTAAATGATATAATATTATGGAGAACATATGTTTACATAATATTAATTTGAGGAGAAAAATATGAAAGGTAAAACTCATGCAGGAATAGGGATGATTACCTATATAGCCGTCTGCAATCAATTACCTGGGAAATTTAACTATCTGGGGGCAGCCATAGCGATAATTTCGTCACTGCTTCCTGATATTGATCATCCAAAGAGCATTTTAAATAGATATATACTGCCATTTAAAAATAAAATGGCGAAAATTGTACTTTATGCTTGTAGTGGTATAATAATTTTATGGTATGATTATATTTATGTTCATCAGCCTATTTTGAAGGCAATTGCAATAATGTTTTTTGTTATTGCACTGTCATCCCATAGAAAGGGATTAACCCACAGCATTACTGGAATGATAATGTTTGGACTAATTGTGGGGTTTATAGGGAATATGTATAATAGGCAATTTTTAATATATTCATTTATAGCTGGCTATGGAATGCATTTAATTTGCGACATGGCAACAGATAGAGGTATACCACTTTTTTATCCATTTAAAACCAAAAACGTAAAGTGGCCTATGACATATAAGACAAGTTCTAAAATGGGGAATTTTATTGAGGAGCTAATTATGATTATAGGATTATTATATATAGTTATGAAACTTCCTAAAATGTTTTAGAATGGAGAATTTTAATGTTTGAATTGGAATATCATTTGAAAAACCTGCCTGAAAAACCAGGCGTTTATATAATGAAGAACTCACTTGGAGAGGTAATATACGTAGGTAAGGCTAAAATATTAAAAAATAGAGTAAGGCAATACTTCCAAAACTCTGCAAACCTTACAGAGAAGGTAAAGGCTATGGTCAGCAACATTGCTGAGTTTGAATATATTGTCACAGATTCAGAGATGGAAGCACTTATATTAGAATGTAATTTAATAAAAAAATATACACCTAGATATAATATTTTGCTTAAGGATGATAAGCATTACCCGTTTATAAAGCTCACCACTAACGAGGATTTCCCAAGGATATTTATTACAAGAATGCTGGCAAAGGATGGTGCTAAGTATTTTGGGCCTTATACAGATGTTTCAGCTGTAAATGAAACTATTGAATTAATAAGGAAAATATTCCCACTAAGAAGCTGTAAAAGGTATATTGTAGAAAACGGTCCTAAAACCAGACCATGCTTATATTATCATATTGGCCTTTGTAAGGCACCATGTAGTGCATATATAAATAAAAAGGATTATAATAAAATTGTACAGGATGTTATTGACTTATTAAATGGTAAAGATAAAGAAATTATAAATAGATTAAAGGATGATATGAATCAAGCCTCAGAAAGCCTTGAATTTGAAAAGGCAGCAGCTTTAAGAGATAAAATTTATGCTGTGGATAAAATAACTGAAAAACAAAAAATTATTACAGGTAATTTTGAGAATGAGGACTTTTTAAATGTATATAGTGATGAAAAGGACAGCTGCGTACAAGTATTTTTCTTAAGAGATGGAAAAATAATTGGAAGAGAACATTTCGTTATTGAAAATACACTTGGAACAGATATAAGCGAAGTTATTTCTAATTTTATTAAAAGCTTTTATGGAGGAGCAGCTTTTATTCCTAAAAATATTTATATACCTGAGGTGGATGAGGCAGAACTCTTGGAGCAATGGCTTACTTTAAGAAGAGGAAGTAAAGTTTATTTAAAGGTTCCACAAAAGGGTGAAAAAAAATCAACTTTGGATTTAGTATACAAAAATGCTAAAATAACATTAGAAAATTTTAAGATAAAGTATCTGCAGGATAGTGAAATAAATAAAATAGCTTTGCAGGAACTCACTACAATATTAAACTTAGATGAACTGCCAAAAAGAATTGAATCCTATGATATTTCAAATATTCAGGGAGTTGATTCTGTTGGATCAATGGTAGTATTTGAAGGTGGGAGACCTAAAAACAGTGATTATAGAAGGTTTAAAATAAATACGGTAAAAGGAGCCAATGATTATGAAAGTCTTAGGGAAATTCTTAGAAGGAGATTTCAGCATGGACTAGATGAAATCAAGGCTATTCAAGAAAGGAACCTTTCTTTAAGTAATGGCAAGTTTTGTGTGTTTCCTGATTTAATTATGATGGATGGAGGCAGGGGCCAAGTTAATGTCGCCTTGGAAGTACTGCTGGAATTTAACATTGGTATACCTGTTTGTGGTATGGTAAAGGATGACAAACATAATACCAGGGGTTTGATTTTTAACAATGAGGAGCTATCCATTAATCCTCATTCAAACATAATGAAGCTAATAACAAGGATGCAGGATGAAGTTCATAGATTTGCAATTACTTACCATAGAAGTTTAAGAGAAAGACGAATACTTCATTCAATATTAGAAGACATACCTAATGTTGGTGACAAAAGAAGAAAGGAACTTTTAAAAAAATTTGGAAGTATAGAGAAAATTAAAGCAGCCAGTTTTGAAGAATTAATAGACACTCAATCTATTGACGAAAAAGCTGCAAACAGTATAATAAATTATTTTAAAGGGAATAAGTAACATTTAATATGGAGAGTGATAAAATGAAGTATGTAGTTGATACACATACCCATACCATTGTAAGTGGCCATGCATATACAACATGGTTAGAGAATATAAAAGAAGCTTCCAAACAGGGCATCAGACTGTTAGGAACTACAGATCATGGACCAAATATGCCAGGTGGACCCCACTTATTTTATTTTTCAAATATGAAAGCCTGGCCAAGGAAAATTGATGATGTTATTTTGCTTAGAGGATGTGAAGTAAATATTATTGATTATAAAGGAAATATTGATATTCCGGAATTAATTTGCAAAAAGTTGGATATAATTATAGCTAGTCTTCATGATGTGTGCATTAAACCTGGCAGCAGAGATGAAAACACTGAGGCATTACTAAATGTAATGGATAACCCTTATGTAGATATAATAGGTCATTCAGGGAATCCATCATTTCCCATATGGGAAGAAAAGGTTGTGAAAAAAGCAAAGGATAACAATATATTAATAGAAATAAATAACGGGTCTTTCGGATCAAGGGCTGGAAGCGAAGAAAATTGTTATAAAATTGCAAAGCTCTGCAGGGAAAATCATGTTAAACTCATTTTTGGAAGTGATGCTCACACATGTTTTCAGATTGGAAAATTTCAAAAGGCAGAAAATCTAATAAAGCAGCTTGATATATCAGAAGATTTAATTATGAATACAGATGAGTTTAAGTTAATTAATTACTTGAAGAAAAAGGGAAAGCTGAAAGACTTAGAACTTGATTAACCTAAATACATACATTATACTATTTATATCATTTAGTATTTCAAGGAGAATGTTTTTATGAATCATGACAATAATTTATATAATAAATTCAGCGAATTTATTGAAGAAAACAATATTTTTATAAATGAACCTATGAAAAACCATACATCATTTAAAGTAGGAGGACCTGCTGATATTTTGGTTACTCCTGAGAACTATGAGCAAGTTCAAAAGGCAATAAAATTATGTATAGAAAGCAATATTGATTTTTATATAATTGGCAATGGATCTAATCTTCTGGTTAAAGATGGAGGAATAAGGGGAGTTGTCATAAAGCTTACAAAATTAAATGATATAACTGTTGAAGGTGAAAAAATAATAGTACAAAGTGGTGCTGAGCTTAAGGATGTTTCACAAAGGGCTGTGGAAGAGAGCCTTACAGGTATAGAATTTGCCTGTGGCATACCAGGCAGTGTAGGCGGAGCAGTAACTATGAATGCTGGTGCTTACGGTGGAGAAATATGTCATATTATTGAAAGCGCCTTAATTTTAGATGAAAATTGTGAAATGAGGACTTTAGACTATCATGAACTTGAACTTGGATATAGGGTAAGTGCAATTCAAAAGTATAAATATACTGTGCTTCTGGCAATATTTAAATTACAAACAGGAAATCATTATGATATTGAAAAAAGAGTTAATGATTTGAATAAAAGAAGGCGGGATAGACAGCCGCTGGAATATCCATCTGCAGGCAGTACCTTTAAGAGACCTGAGGGATATTTTACCGGAAAGCTAGTGGAGGACAGCGGATTAAAAGGTGTTTCAATGGGTGGTGCGCAGGTATCATCAAAGCATTCGGGATTTATTATAAATAAAGGCGGAGCTACTGCAAAGGATATTTTGGATCTAATAGCATATGTACAGAAAACCGTTAAAGAAAAGTTCAATGTTGAACTTCAGACAGAAGTAAGAATAATTGGGGAATAACATCTGCTTTTGTGCAGCTTAATGGTGTTTAATTAGGGAATTATATAATATATATAAAGTTAATTCTCTAAAACAAATAAATATGAAAAGGGGGGAAAACTACTTTATTTAATATAAAGTAGTAATAATCATGGGCTATTGCTTAAGAAGGGAAGTACTAAACCTGCCTGCTTATAAAGCAGGAAAGCCAATCAGTGAGGTAAAAAGAGAGCTAGGTCTTGAACAAGTAATAAAACTTGCATCTAACGAAAACCCATTAGGATGTTCACCAAGTGTGAAAAAAGTGCTTTTTGATTTAGTCAATGAAGCTCAAATGTACCCTGACGCTTCCAATTATGACCTTAAAAATGAGCTTGCCACAGTGTTGAATGTTAATCCTAATAACATATTTTGCAGCACTGGATCTGATGCATTATTGAAAGTTATAACAACTGCTTTCTTAAATGAAGAAGACGAGGCAATCATGGCTGAAGTTACATTTTCAAGATATGATTCAGCTGTAAAGCTCATGGGAGGTAAAAGTATTTTAGTTCCCATGAAAGATAACAGCTTAGATTTAGAAGCTATGGCAGATAGTATTACAGATAAAACAAAGCTGTTATGGTTATGCAACCCTAATAACCCAACGGGTACAATATTTACCACAGGGGATCTAGAGAAGGTTTTGTACCGTATACCGTCAAATGTAATAGTTATTATGGATGAAGCATATATAGAATATGTAACAAGTAAGGATTTCCCTGATTCTATTGAATTACTTAAAAATCATGATAATGTGATTATCCTGAGAACTTTTTCCAAGGCTTATGGGCTTGCCGGCTTAAGGGTAGGTTATGGAATTGCAAATGAAGAGTTAGTTAATTATTTTAATTCAATAATAGGCCCATTTGATGTAAATCTATTTGCACAAAAAGCTGCAGAGGCTGCGCTAAAAGATAGAGATTTTCTAAAATTAGTTCAGTACACCAATATAAAGGGAAGAGATTATTTGTATGGTGAATTTGATAAACTTAATTTGCCGTATATCAAAACCAATACGAATTTTATAATGGTAAATACAAAGACAGATGATAAAAATGTTTTTGAGAACTTATTAAAATTAGGAATTATTATTAGACCGGGTTATCTATTGGGCATGGAAGGATGGATAAGAGTAACAATTGGGACACAGGAACAAAATGAAAAATTTATTAGTGCCCTGACAAAAGTCTTAGTATAAATAATTGAATTAAGTAAAGATTCTCTTTAGTCTCACTATAGAGAATCTTTTGTTTTAGCTTTATTTAATATTATATTTCAATGTGTTATAATGTTTACTATAAAACTGTACTAATACACATTGTATTTTTACATTTTGCAAATATGATATAGGAGGGGTAAATATGAGATTTGTTATAGTAACAGGTCTTTCAGGAGCGGGAAAGACTCAAGCAATAAGAAGTTTAGAAGATTTGGGATATTTTTGTGTTGATAACCTGCCTCCTACATTAATTCCAAAGTTTGCGGAAGCTTGTTTCCAAACAGATGGGAGAATAGATAAAATAGCGTTGGTTATAGATATTAGAGGGGGAGAATTTTTCAATGATCTGTTTGAAACCTTAAAATATTTAGAAAAAGAGAACTATAAATACGAAATCTTATTTCTTGATGCTACTGATGAGGTAATTATAAAGAGATTTAAGGAATCAAGGAGAAAACATCCTTTAGCACCAGATGGCAGAGTGCTCAAAGGCATACATTTAGAAAGAAATAAACTTAGGGAAGTTAAAGATAGGGCTAACAATATTATTGATACATCCAAATTGTCTCCTAGAGAGCTGAGGGAAGAAATAAATAAGGTTTATGCAGAAGAAGGACAAATTGAAAATCAGCTTATAATAACTGTAGTATCATTTGGATTTAAATATGGTATTCCTGTGGATTCAGATTTAGTTTTTGATGTTAGGTTTATCACCAATCCATTTTATATTCCGGAATTAAAGAATTATTCTGGAAATGACAAACCTGTAAGCGATTATGTAATGAGCTTTAAAGAAACCAATGTATTTATTGAAAAACTAGAAGATATGCTGGAATTTTTAATACCAAATTATTTAAATGAAGGGAAAAGACAACTCATTGTTTCTATAGGCTGCACAGGGGGAAGACATAGATCTGTTGCAATAGCCAATGTAATTTATGAAAAATTAAAAGAGAAAAATTACAAGGTAAATATTGAGCATAGAGACATCAATGAGGATGTTCATAGGGGTGATAAAAAACTATGAAGATAATGGATTGGCTCAGACCCGGAATAAAGGTAAAAAGATGGGTATTGCTTGGTGCAATGGGTATTTTATTTATAGTTTTTGGTATGCTGGAGTTTGTCAGGCATAGAATTTATAGTCCGTATTATATAGCATTTTATGTATTTTTAATTTTTTCCGGTATATTTGTACTTTATATTTCTGTTACACAAGGTATGAGATCCATAATAGCGTTGGTTAATAAAGGATATCTGTCCATGTCATTAGATTCAAAAAGATTGGAAAACCTAATTTATGAAAAAAGATTACTGGTTAAAGGGCCTAAAATAGTTACTATAGGCGGCGGCACAGGTCTTTCTACAATGCTTAGAGGTCTTAAGTATTACACATCAAATATTACTGCAGTTGTTACAGTAGCTGATGATGGCGGTGGATCAGGTGATTTAAGAGAGGATTTGGGAATTCTTCCTCCTGGTGATATAAGAAACTGCATTATGGCATTGTCAGATACTGAGCCATTGATGGAAGAGCTTTTGCAATATAGATTTAAGGATGGAAGACTTAAAAATCAGAGCTTTGGCAATCTTTTTTTAGCAGCAATGGATGGAATATCCAATAACTTTGAAGAAGCAGTACAAAAAATGAGTTCTGTATTGGCTGTAACTGGGAAAGTGGTTCCTGTTACATTGGACAACGTGATTTTAAAAGCCAGACTAAAAAATGGAAGTGTTATAGAAGGGGAGTCCAATATACCAAAAGAGGCACTAAAACAAAATAGTCCCATAGATAGAATTTTCATAGATCCAGGTGATGCCAAGGCTCTTAGAGAATCCGTAGATGCAATTATGGAAGCGGATGCGGTAATTCTTGGACCTGGAAGTATCTACACAAGTGTTATTCCCAATCTTTTAGTAAAAGATATAGCTAGTGCATTAAGAAAGACTAAGGCAATTGTTATTTATGTAGCAAATATAATGACTCAGCCTGGTGAAAGCGATAAATACACTGTTGCAGATCATATTAATGCTATTGTTAAGCATGCAGGTGATGTAGTAGATTGCGTAGCAGTAAATGTGGCAAAAATGGATGAGGAACTTGAGAGAAAATATAAGGATGAAGGATCCTCCATGGTTGACATTGGAGAGAAAAACATTAAAGATAAGGGAATTGAAATAATAGAAGGGGACTTTGTAAAAGTTACTAATGGCTTAGTAAGACATAACGAAGAAAAACTTTCTTCTGTACTAATTGAAACTATAATGGAGAAAAAACTTCTTTATGATAAAAAGAAAATTATTGAATACTTCTATTTGTCAGAGCGTTTAAAAGAAAACAAAAAAAATAGGGAGCAGTGAATATGTCATTTTCGTTAAAAGTAAAAAATGAGATTTGTAGATATACTGAATTAGAAAAAGATGAAGCTATAGCATTACTTTCCGCAATTATGAAAGTCAGCGGTACTTTAACACTTGGAGCTAATAGACAAATAGGTTTTAGAGTAACAACAGAGAACCCAGCAATAGCTAGACTTGTTTTCAAATTATTAAAAGAAAAATTTAATATACACACCAAGATTCTTGTTAAAAAAAGCAATTCTTTAAAGAAAAACAATGTTTACCTTATAATAATTAATGAAGAAGTTGGCGCAAAACAGATATTAATGCAGGTTGGAGTGCTTAAGGAAGATGAGAGTATTTTAGCTCTTGATTATAGCATTTCAGATAAAATTATAAAGAATGAAAAATGTAAAAGGTTATATATAAGGGGGGCTTTTTTGGGTGGAGGAAGTGTGAGTAATCCCGAAAAAACCTATCATCTTGAATTTGTTACTCATAATGAAACCTATGCTGAAGCTATAAGTAAACTTATAAACAGCTATGGATTGGGTTCAAAGGTAATTCAAAGAAAGAGCAGTTATGTGGTATATATTAAAGAGGGGGAGCAAATTGTTGATTTATTAAACATAATAGGAGCCCATACATCTTTGTTAGAGCTTGAGAATGTTAGAATAATGAAGGAAATGAGAAATAATGTAAACAGATTAGTTAACTGTGAAACTGCTAATTTAAGTAAAACTGTAAATGCAGCAGTAAGGCAGGTAGAAAGCATTAAGCTTATAGAAGAAGAGATTGGGCTTCAAAGACTTCCTAAAAATTTAAGGGAAATTGCAGAATTAAGATTAGCTTATCCTGATGAATCATTAAAGGAATTAGGAGAAATGCTTACACCTGCTGTAGGAAAATCTGGAGTAAATCACAGGCTCAGGAGAATTGAAAAAATAGCAGGAGAGCTGAGAAGAGAAGGCAGGTAGGGGGGATATTATGTCAAAACATGATGATATTATTAGCCATATACTTTCACTAGAGGTGGGCACTAAAATTTCCGTTAGAAGTATAGCAAGTGATTTAGGAGTAAGCGAAGGTACAGCTTACAGGGCTATAAAAGATAGTGAGAATATTGGCATTGTAACAACAATACCGAGAATTGGAACTGTAAGAATTGAAAAAGTTGAAAAGAAAAGCATTGAGGCATTAACATACGGTGAGGTAATTAATATAATTGATGGAACTTTACTTGGGGGAAAAGATGGAATACACAAAACATTAAATAAATTTGTAATAGGAGCAATGACTATTGATGCCATGGTTAGGTACATAACACCAGGGTGTTTGGTGATTGTTGGAAACAGGGAGGAAGCTCAAAGACTTGCACTTATGAGTAATTCGGGAGTTCTTATTACAGGAGGATTCAGCTGTTCAGATGAAATGAAAAGTCTGGCTAATGAAAGGTGTTTGCCGATAATATCCTCTTCCTATGATACATTTACCATTGCAAGTATGATAAATAAGGCAATTTCTGAAAGCCTTATAAAAAAAGATATAGTTTTAGTTGAAGATATAATGGAAAGCAACCCATTTTATCTTAAAGCTGATGATACGGTGAAGAGATGGAAGGAATTAATGGAAAGTACTCAGCATGAAAGATATCCTGTAGTGGACAATGAAATGAAGGTAGTTGGGATTATCACTCTCAAGGAAAATTCAAGCAGCACTAAGTTAGATGATGTTATAGGAAAAATCATGATCAAGGACCCAATAACAGTAACGCCAAACACTACAGTGGCATACACAGCTCATATAATGGGATGGGAAGGAATTGAATTGTGTCCTGTAGTTAAGGGTAAAAAGCTTGTTGGAGTTATAACAAGACAGGACGTTATAAAGGCATTGCAATACATCGTAAAACAACCTCAGGTTGGAGAGACCATAGAGGATTTAATTTTAAAAAATTTAGATTTTGAATATGAAAATGGCAGAATGCATTTTTATGGTAAAATAGTTCCGGAAATGTTAGATCCAATTGGGACAGCTTCATGGAGTTCATTGAATATGATGCTTTCAGCTGTTGGAATAATATCTTTAAGGCAGAAAAATAATATCAATCTTTCTGTGGACAGCATAGCCACCTATTTTATGAGGCCGGTGCAAATAGACAGTATAATAGATATTTATACTGACATTTTAGATATGGGAAGAAGTTTTTCAAAAATTGAGGTTAATATGTATGATAGGAACAAGGAGTCTATTGCAAAAACAATAATGTCTGTTAAGGTTTTTAGAAAATAGAGTTAGGTACATAAAATTCATATTAGATGAATGAAATTTTACTAAAATTTTTAAGAAAGAGGGTATTTTTATGTTTACTCATATAGTTTTTTTTAGATTAAAGGATAAGAGTGAGAAAAATGTAAACAAGGCAAGGGACATTTTATTGGGGATGAATGGAAAAATACCACAGCTTAAGTATTTACAGGTTGGAGTGGATCTAGTGCATTCAGGCAGATCTTATGACATAGCGTTGATAACTAAATTTGATTCTAGGGAATCTATGGATGAATATCAGGTACACCCAATTCATGTAAATGAGGTTCTGCATTATCTAAAACCAATGCTAGAAGGGTCTGCAGCAGTGGATTATCAGGAATAAAATAATTTCTACTTAAGAAGAAGGTGGTTTATTATTGGATAAAAAAGTAAACTGGGTTAGCCTGCATCAACATACAGGCTATTCTTTATTAGATGGTTCTGCCAAAATACCACAAATTATTGATAGGGCTGTTGAACTTGGTATGGACAGTATTGCCATTACTGATCATGGAGTTATGTATGGCTGTGTTGAATTTTATAAGGAAGCAAAGGAAAAGGGAATAAAACCTATTATTGGCTGTGAAGTATATGTAGCATCAAAATCAAGACTAATTAAGAGCAGTGATGGCGGCAATGAAACACATCATTTAGTACTTTTGGTTAAAAATAAAACTGGTTATAATAACTTGATGAAAATTGTTTCTAATGCTTCCATTGAGGGATTTTACTATAAACCTAGAACTGATCATGAATTTGTTAAGCACAATAGCCAGGGAATAATTGCTTTAAGCGCTTGTCTAGGCGGAGAAATTCAAACTTATCTATTAAATGATAACTATGAAAAAGCTAAGGAAACTGCGCTGTTCTATAAGGAAACCTTTAAGGATGGCTTTTATTTGGAGCTTCAGTATCATGGAATAGAGGAACAGCTGAAGGTAAATGAACTACTTATAAAGCTGTCAAAGGAAATAGATGTGCCATTAGTTGCAACAAATGATGTTCACTATATAAGAAAAGAAGACAATAAAGCACATGATATTTTGCTTTGCATTCAAACCGGAAAAACAGTAGATGAACAGGATAGAATGAGATATCCTTCGGACCAATTTTACTTGAAATCTCCAGAGGAAATGTATGAGATTTTTTCATATATACCTGAAGCACTTGAAAACACAGTTAAAATAGCTAAGCAATGTAATTTTGATTATGAGTTTCATGTTTCAAAGCTGCCTAAATTTCCTCTTCCGGAAGGTACAGATCCATACCAATATTTAAGAGATTTGTGTTATAAGGGAATAAGCAAAAGATATTCAGATGTAAATGAAGACTTGAAAAAAAGACTGGAATATGAACTAAATATTATTAACCAAATGGGTTATGTGGATTATTTCCTTATCGTTTGGGATTTTATAAGATTTGCAAATGAAAATGGAATTATGACAGGACCTGGAAGAGGATCTGGGGCAGGTTCCATTGTAGCATATACATTGGGAATAACAAAAATTGATCCAATAAAATATAATTTAATATTTGAACGATTTTTGAACCCTGAACGTGTTTCTATGCCTGATATTGACAGTGATTTTTGCTATGAAAGACGTCAGGAAGTTATTGATTATGTAGTAGAGAAATATGGGAAGAATAATGTATCTCAAATAGTAACATTTGGAACCATGGCCGCAAGAGCATGCATTAGAGATGTTGGAAGAGCTATGAGTTATCCATATACTGAGGTTGACAGAATAGCTAAAATGATTCCAACTATGCTTAACATAACTATTGATAAAGGGCTGGATATTAATCCGGAACTGAAAAAAGCCTATGAGGAAGAAGAGAGAACTAAAGATTTAATTGATGTGGCACGATCCCTGGAGGGATTACCTAGACACACATCTACTCATGCAGCAGGAGTTGTAATTGCATCGCAGCCGCTTGTAAATTATGTACCTCTTCAAAGGAATGAGGACAATATTGTAACTCAATTTACCATGGGAACTTTAGAAGAACTAGGACTTCTGAAAATGGACTTTCTTGGACTTAGAACACTTACGGTACTAAGGGACGCAGTTGCATTTATAAAGGAAAGTAAAGACATAACTTTAGATTTAGACAAATTAGACTTTGATGATAAAAATGTATATAAAATGATCGGCGAAGGAAAAACTGTAGGTGTCTTCCAATTGGAGTCACCAGGAATGACATCCTTTATGAAAGACTTGAAACCAGACAGCATGGAGGATATCATAGCAGGTATTAGTCTTTATAGACCGGGACCAATGGCTGAAATACCAAAGTATGTTAAAAATAAGTATAATCCTGAAGAAATTCAATACATCACTCCTGAATTAGAACATATTCTGTCAGTTACCTATGGATGCATGGTGTATCAGGAACAGGTAATGCAAATAGTACGTGATTTGGCAGGATACTCTATGGGCAGAAGCGATTTAGTAAGACGAGCAATGTCAAAAAAGAAGCATCACGTCATGGAGGAAGAAAGACACAATTTCATATACGGTATTGTAGATGAAAATGGTGAAGTTTTAGTACCAGGATGTATTCGAAATGGCATTAGTGAAAATGCCGCAAATAAAATATTTGATCAGATGATGGATTTCGCAAGTTATGCCTTCAACAAATCTCATGCAGCAGCTTATGCTGTGGTAGGTTTTCAAACTGCATACTTAATGTGCTACTATCCCACTGAGTTTATTGCAGCTAATTTAAACAGTGTAATGGGAGACAGTGAAAAGGTAGCATTTTATATAAGATTTGCCGATGAATGCGGCATTCAGGTTTTACCTCCTGATATAAATGAAAGCTATGCTAAATTCACAGTTAAGGATGATAAAATAAGATTTGGTTTAGCCGCTGTTAAAAATGTAGGTAAAAATGTTATTGACAGTATAGTAATGTCAAGGCTGCAAAAGGGAAAATTCAAGGATCTGGTGGATTTTTGCAATAAGATAGATACCAGCTGTATAAATAAAAGAGTAGTGGAAAGCTTAATTAAAGCAGGAGCATATGACTGCCTTAAGGTTTATCGTTCAAGAATGCTTGCTGTTTATGAAAAAATATTAGACTCAATTTCCAATGACAGAAAGAAAAACATAAGCGGCCAAATAAATTTATTTATTGATTTTAATAATAGTACAGAATTCAGCAGCATAGAAATTAAGTATCCTGAAATAAAGGAATTTGATAAAAAGTATATATTATCTATGGAAAAGGAAATGACAGGCTTATATATTTCAGGTCATCCACTGGAAGAATATGAGGATGTTTTGAAAAAAGCTGTCAGCACCAGCATTATTGACTTAGTTTCAAGCGAACCTTTAGAAGAAGATAATATTGAAATAAATTCCAGGATTAAGGATGGCACTAAAGTAATAATTGGTGGTATAATAGCTTCTATTAGTAAGAAGGTTACTAGGAAAAATGATATGATGGCATTTATTGTGGTTGAAGATCTTTATTCAAGCATTGAGGTTGTTGTATTCCCTAAGGTACTGGAAAAATATAAGTCCCTTCTTGTTGAAGATGGATTGGTTTTAATTAAGGGAAGAGTAAGTATAAGGGAGGAAGAGCAGCCTAAAATACTGTGCGAGGATATACAGCCATTAATTAAGTTCAATTTTCAAAGTATATATTTACTTGTAGAAGAGAATAAAATGGTTAGAATTACTTTGGAGGAATTAAAGCCTCTATTAATGGAACATAAAGGAGATATACCAATTTATCTCTGCACAAAAAAAGAAAGAAAAAAATATTTAATCGATAAAGAATTCTGGGTTGATGGAAGCATTGATGTACTAAGTGAATTAAGAAAAAAAATTGGTGATGATAACTTCAAAGCAGTATAATTTTTGTACTTTAATACAAAATATTAGAGAAGGCTTGTAAACTTCTCTAATTTTTTTATTTATTTCGTAAGGTATTGAATATTTATATAGAATTTAATAAAATTAAGGTAAATGGAAGTGAAAAAAATAGCACATTATGCTATAATAATTAATAAGGATTGATAACAAGTAAGCTACAATGTAGCTGGGACATAAAATGTCCCATATGGACGTAGGAGGTATAATATGAAAACTATAGCTGTATTAACAAGTGGTGGAGATGCTCCAGGAATGAATGCTGCCATTAGAGCAGTAGTTAGAACTGGCGTTGAAAATGACATTAAAGTAATGGGTATTCAGAGAGGGTACAGTGGCCTTATTAATGGAGAAATATTTGAAATGAACAGGCACAGCGTTTCTGATATTATTCAAAGAGGTGGTACCATATTAAGAACTGCCAGATGTGAAGAATTTAAAACTGAGGAAGGCAGAAAAAGAGGAGCTAATATTTTAAAAGCTTTTGGTATCGATGGGTTGGTAGTAATAGGAGGAGACGGCTCATTTCATGGAGCCCAGTTATTGTCAAAGCTTGGAATAGCAACAATAGGATTACCAGGAACAATAGACAATGATTTACCTTATACTGATTACACAATTGGATTTGACACTGCAATTAACACAGTTTTGGATGCAATAAATAAATTAAGGGATACATCAACATCCCATGAAAGAGTAAGTATAGTTGAGGTAATGGGAAGAAATTGCGGCGATATAGCACTTCATGCAGGTATAGCTGGAGGCGCAGAAAGCATAATAGTTCCAGAGAAAGAATTTAGCGAAGATGCATTATGTAAAACAATTCTTCAAGGAAAGCTAAGAGGCAAAATGCATAGCTTAATAATCCTGGCTGAAGGTGTTGGCGGTGCTGGAAAATTAGCTAAAAAGGTTGAGGAAATAACAGGGATAGAAACAAGAGCAACAATATTAGGACATATTCAAAGAGGCGGAAGCCCAACATGTTTTGACAGAGTCTTGGCTTCAAGATTAGGATATAGAGCTGTTGAACTGCTTATTGAAGGAAAATCTTCAAGGGTTGTAGGTATGAGGAATGGCCAAATTGTAGATGATGAT
>JAQSXU010000062.1 GCA_029256485.1 Clostridiaceae bacterium | reverse complement strand
CTCATGCTAAACACTACAAATGGAAAAAGGCAGATGTAGCGTAGCGTCAAGGTGGTAGTCCGCCTTAATTTTTGTAATACATTTTGGTACAGGCACTAGTATTTCATTTATCAATAGGTCTTTATCATATTGACTCAATAAGTGATAAAACCTAAGTAAGTGCTCTTGATTATATTTTTTTACTAACTCTCTAGCTTTTTCAAATCTTTCGTGCATTTAAATCATCTCCATATTACTTATATCTAGCCTATTTAATACTAGATTATTTGTTATATTCTACAATCGCATTTTGAAAGAATATTTTCGAAGTCTCTGTTATTACTCTTTCTCAATAAAATTACGTATAACGTTTTGCATTCAAGATGTTCCTGAACCTAACTAGACCTAGCTTGGTGAAGGAATGTGCTTTGGTTGCTTCGAAGGCTTGACCCGCTTTAAACCAAAGCGGACTTTAACGAATTGTTATACGTAGTTTTGTCCACTACACTTTAAGAAGAGTTTATTATGTTTAGGTCTAAATTTATTTCCTGCTAAAAGAATGTTATGATTTTTTCGCTTTTGATACAAAATATCCAAACCGATACCCTATAAAACTAAATAATATACCTAAGGGCGATGTTATTAATATTAAAAGTGATACATCTACATTAAACATACCTCCATCAAAAAAAATATATTTAACCCCATACATTGGACCCCAATACCAAATATAAAATGGGAACAGAAATGCTTTCATGAATGTGTCATTAGCAAAAATCCAAATAAGTGTTGAAACAATAATATCAATGCCCCAATATATAATGATAAACTTTTGATACTTTTCTTCTTGAATTTTTCCCCAATAGAAGCTAAATAGCATCCATTCCAGTAAAAATATTATTGAAACAGAAAGATTAAAACTACTATAACTGTAGCCCTTGTAAAATTCTGTCCACTGAAAATATAAAGCAAGATAAGTAACTAATGCTGTAAAAAAAGTAATAGTGCCTATTTGTTTTTTTCTCAATAAAATCCCCCCAATTTGTTTCTCAATATTACTATTATGTCTTAATAAACTCTACCCAATCAGCTTTTATGTTAATGATCTCTTAGCCTAAAATTACTATAACTTAAATATTCCTTCAGTCTATATCATTATATAACTAAATATAGTGGTATTGCCGACGTTCATGTGGTGAAATATTACTTCGGCTTACAATCCACTAAGTAACTTATAAAGCTTTAATATTTGATAGCTTGTCTAAAGGGCTGTGTATATTAGAAATATTTTTTTGAGTAACATGGGTATATATTTAAGTAGTTTTAGAACTTGAATGTCCTAACAATTCCAGTATATATCTTAAATCAGTTCCACCCTCAAGAAGATGTGTTGCAAAAGAATGTCTTAATGTATGAATGAATACTTTTTTATTTATCTTTTCACTAGAACATGCTTTTTCAAATATTCTTTCTACTGTTCTTTCAGTGAGAAATTCGTTTTACTTCCTCAAAGCTTAATACATTGGGGAGTTTTCTATCCTTCTTTGGCTTTGGAATGGGCTCAATTATTCGCCCATGTTTAAGGGTATCATTACAGAGAAACTTTATTGCACTTATTGCTTGATTTGCATATGAATGTGAACAATTCTCATCATCGTTTTGCAGCCGAACGTGCCTTGGTCATTGTTCACTTCTAAACCCATACATAGATTATAAACCATAATTTTACACCATACTATATAAAAAAAGTCCACCTGCACTGCGCGGACCATAATTTTTACTTTAATTTTAAAATTATTTAAAACAAAATTTGCACTAGTAATAAAAATAACTAGTGCAAATTAATCAGTGAAATATTACAGTTTATCTATTGTTGATATATTTATTAATTATCTTACTTCTACATTTTCTTCTTATTGTAATTGATTAAGCATCCTGATAATAAAACTTGCAGTTCATTATCTGTCATTTCATGAAGATTTAAAACTAACTTTTCAACTTTGTTTTCTGAAATAACAAAAGCATCTACTTCCAGCATCTTTTGGTAAAGAACTTCTCTTACATTAGGTATAAAGATAAAGTCGTTAGTTTTAAAATTTGGCTCACCTTTAAAAGTAAAAGGAAGTATTCCCCAATTTATCAGATTGGAACGATATCTCTTTGTGGCATATTCTTCACAAATATTTGCATATCCACCCAGCACCTTTTGACAGCTTGTAGCATATTCACGAGCTGAACCGTCACCAGGTTTAACAGCGTAAATTAAACTTCCGAAACCTGTATTGGACAAATTTACATTTTCATAGGTTTCCTTTATTTTATTAAAAGCAGCTTCCAGATTATGATTATTTTCAAATGGTAACTTTCCTTCTAATCTTAATTTTTCAGCCTTTTGTATATGTTTAGCTCTTTCAATATACTCTGGATCCTTACGAATTAAAGTAAACTCAGCAACTTTTAAAGGATTTGAACGATAGGAAGAAGTATCTCCTGAAGGTATAAGCTCATCTGTTGTAGTAACAGGATCATGAATTACAGAAGCTACACTTAAAAATAAGTTATCAGGCATCTCCGTCATTTCAGGCCAATCCGCAATGGTTGGGCCTGTTATTATCTCTTCATTTTCGTCTGCTTTATTGTAGCCATAGTAAACACGGCTGTCATATATCCTTCTATTAAAATAATATTTAGGTATATTGTAATTAACATCCAAATCTGTTGCAGCTGTTAGGAACCCATTGTTAACTGCTGTAGCAGCAATGGAACGAGCATCCATTAATGCAACTGCGGATATTTGTCCATCTCCTGGCTTTGAACCTTCACGGTTAGGAAAGTTTCTAGTAGCATGTCTTATACTCAATGTATTGTTAGACGGAATATCAACTACCCCAATACAAGGACCACAGAAAGCAGTTTTAACCAATGCACCAGTTGCCATAATTCTAGCTGCTACCCCATTTTCTATTAAGTTTAAATAAATAGGCTGGCTTCCTGGATAAACACTTAATGAAAAATTGTCATTGCCCATAGAATGTCCCTCTACAATGTCAGCAACAGCACAAATGTTTTCGTAAGTGCCGCCGGAGCATCCTGATATGGAACCTTGATTAACATATAATCTGTTGTTTATTATTTTATCCTTTAATGTAAGCTTTGCAGTTTTGCTGTCTATTAGCTTAGAGGAGTCTTTTTCCACTTTGTCTAATATATCATAAAGATTTTTGTTCACTTCTTCAATTGTGTAGGTATTGCTTGGATGGAAAGGCATTGCAATCATACATTTAACCTTTGATAAATCCAAATATATCATTCCATCGTAGTAAGCAATATCTTTAGGATTTAATTCCATAAAGTCACCTTTTCGTCCATGAAGCTCCAGGTAGTCTCTAACCTTGCTGTCTGTTCTCCAAATAGTGCTTAGACAAGCACTTTCTGTTGTCATTACATCTATACCATTTCTAAAGTCTACGGATAAATTCTCTATACCAGGCCCTACAAATTCCATTACTTTATTTTTAACATAATCATTTTTAAATACTGCACCTATTATGGCAAGTGCAACATCTTGAGGTCCAACACCTTTTTCTGGCTTTCCAGTTAAATAAACACCTATCACCTCAGGATACTTAATATCATAGGTTTTAGATAAAAGCTGTTTAACCAGTTCTCCAGCTCCTTCTCCTATTGAAAGAGTGCCTAATGCTCCATATCTTGTATGGCTGTCAGCACCTAATATCATTTTTCCACCGCCAGCCACTTCTTCTCTCATAAATTGATGTATAACGGATATATGTGGAGGAACATAAATAGCACCATATTTCTTTGCTGCTGATAATGCAAAAACATGATCATCTTCGTTAATAGTTCCACCTACTGCACAAACACTGTTATGGCAGCTTGTAAGTACAAAAGGTATCGGAAACTTTGCAACACCGCTTGCACGAGCTGTTTGTAGAACCCCCATATAAGTCATGTCATGAGATGCTAAAGCATCAAATTTTATTTTTAGATTTTCCCTGTCCCCTGCTGTATTGTGGCTTTGTAAAATTGAATAGGCCATTGTATTTTTTTTAGCTTCTTCTTTAGGTAAAAGCTTTGCACCACTTTTATGCTGAAACTCTTTAATAGCTTCCAAATCATCACTGCAAAGCTCTTTTCCATCAATAAGATATGTACCAGTACTGAATAGTTTAATCATAAATATCATCTCCTCATAATTTTATCTGCTATGTATACTTATATTGTAAAAGCTTTTGTTTTTATTGTATAATTGCTTTATTAAATAGTTTATATTCCAAAATTTCATATAAAACTGTTAATGCGAGGGAGAATAATATTATGACTGATGTTGATTGGCAAATCATTGCTACAATGTATGAGCAGAAAAATGTAACGGAAGCATCTAAGCTGCTATTCATGTCTCAGCCAACTTTGACTAAACGTCTGCAAAAGATAGAGACTGAACTAGGTATTACCCTTGCTGTGCGCAATAAAAAGGGAGTTACATTTACCAAAGAAGGAGAATACCTGGCTATGCAGGCCATAAAAATAATAGAGCTTATAAGAGAAACTAAAGAAGGTATTTCTGAAATCACTGTTAAAACACAAAAGACACTTAAGATTGGTGCCACAAATGCCTTCAGTCGTTTCTATCTACCGGCCATATTGCAAAATAGTCAAAAATTTAATGATAATATAGAATTTAAAATTAACACTGACTATAGTAATAATATTGTTAAAATGGTAGAGCATGGTGAACTTGATGCGGGCTTTATTTTTGGAGATATTCCTTTTAAAGGTAATATGCTTCGTCTAGGAGCAAATCATGCTATATTAGCATGCAGTAAGCCCTTTTCAATAGAGGATTTACCAAATATGAACAGAATTGATTATCCGAAGGATGCCTTTACTCGAAAGCTCATTGACTCCTGGTGGCATGAACATTTTACTTTCCCTCCTCATATATCCATAATTGCAAGCAGTGGAGACACCTGCAGAGAGATGGTGGCAAATGGACTTGGCTATGCCATTTTTACAGTAGAAGAATTTATTTCAAATGATGACCGTTTTTATAAGTTTCCTATGACAAATTTAGATGGGTCTCCTTTTATTCGCAATATGTGGATGATTTATAAAACAAACTATGCAAAAAATAAAACTTTAAATGGCTTTGTTAATATAATAAAAAATCACATAAATCAGTGATATAAAAATAGAAGAGGATTGTAAATAAATTTACAATCCTGCTTTTTGCAAACTATTTGATTGCTTCCAATTAAATTACAACCTCTTTATTGTTTTAATAATATAATCTCCATATTCTGCAGTTGATGCATCTTCTCTTTTACTTGTGATAACAGTCTTTCTTTCTTCTATTCCACAAATGTCTAGAGCTCTTGTAAGTTTTTCAGATTGTGTCTGATAGCCAATATGAGATAACAGCATTGCAGTTGCCCTAAGTACACTGCTTGGATCAGCATACTCTCCTCTATTATTATTTATAAGAAATGGTGCTGTACCATGAATAGCTTCAAATATGGCATATTTTGTTCCAATATTTCCTGCTCCGGCGGTACCAAGTCCACCTTGAAGTTCCGCTGCAATATCTGTAACGATATCTCCATATAGATTAGGCAATACAAATACTTGAAGTCCCTTGCTGAACTCTGGGTCTGATAGTTTAGCTGATGTTGCATCTACAAATTTTTCTTCCAAAGTTATGCCTGGATATTCTTCAGTTACCTTTTTGCAAACTTTTATAAAGTTTCCGTCTGTAAGCTTTACAATATTAGCTTTAGTTACAACTGTAACATTGGCCTTGCCATTTTTTTTCGCAAACTCCAAGGCAGCTCTTGCAATTCTCTCTGAGCCAGGTGCTGTTTCAACAACAAAGTCAACAGCAAGATCTTCATCAATCTGAAGTCCCTTGCTTCCCCATATATATGCTCCCTCAATGTTTTCTCTAAAGAAAGTCCAGTCAATGCCTTTTTCAGGCATGCTCATTGGTCTCACATTAGCAAATAAATCTAGTTCTCTTCTTAATGTTGCATTTGCACTTGGAAGGTTAGGCCACGGATCAGTTGCTATTGGTGTTGTTGTTGGTCCTTTTAGAATAACATTACATTTTTTTATTTCAGCAAGTACATCATCTGGAACTGACTGCATTTTTGCAGCTCTGTTTTCAATAGTAAGTCCTTCTATTTCTCTTAATTCAACTTTTCCTAATTTTATCTCTTCTTCTAGCAGTAAGTTAAGTATGCGCCTGGCTTGATTTATAACAATTGGTCCTATACCATCTCCAGGCACAATTCCTATTATAATCTTATCCAATTCTTTAAAGTTAGTAAATTCTTTTGCCTGTTTCATCTTTTCAATACGTTTAAATTCGCCTTCAATAAGTTTTGAGAAACACTCTAATTTTAATGATATATCTTTCATTTATTCCACCTCTGTATTTATTTTTTATCTAACATATACATTTCCATCCATTATGCGTCTAGCCGTTCTTATTACCCCTACACTAGGAAGCTTAATACTTTCCCCATTTTTTATAATCTCAGGATACATTGTCATAACACCGCTTGGGTGCCCAATACGCAAATTATGTTTACCTCGCTTTTGTCTGCTAATTAGCCTCTGAACAACTGAACCTTCCAGGAACGCCGCAGTTGATATAGAGCTGGCAGAAGTTAATGGGCATGCTTTATGGCATTTGAACACAGATATAACTCTTGCGCAGACATCCATATTTTCTTCAGATACTGTTTTCCCTGCAATATCAGTAAATGTCTTAGGTACAGTAATAACACCAATTTTAGGTACTGCCGGGCTATTAGCTTTAGCATCCTCCAAGTCCTTTGCAAAGTCCATAATGCATGCAGCTGTTCCTCTAATTTTCTCCAGTAAATCACAGGTTTCATTATCATTATTAATTTCTTCGGGAAGTTCTGTTCCGCTTAAGCCAACATCCTCAGCTCTAATAATTACTGTTGGATTGGAAACATCAATTATAGTTGCCTGGATTCTTATTTTTCCGTCAATTTCTAATAAATCTAACACATTTCCCGTTGGCAGCAGTTTTCCGGTTTTTGCCCCTGCAGGATTAACAAATTGTACCATTAATTCAGCTGCAGTTCCATCTACACCTGCAATTGCACAGTCGCCATTTTCTGCAAAGGTACCGTTTTCTATTGGTACTGTTACATTAATATATTTATCTGTATTACGATTTAGCATACGAACAGTAGTAATTGGTTCAGCAATATGAACCATTCCTTCTTCAACAGCAAAAGGTCCTACAGCAGCTGTCATATTTCCGCAGTTTGATTTATAATCCACCTGGCTTTTACCAACTATAACTTGTCCCACTAAATACTCTACATCTACATTTGGCTCTTCACTTTTCCATACAATTACGATCTTATTATTTGAGGATACAGTTCCTCCTAGACCATCAATTTGTTTTGGGTCAGGATCACCCATGACCTTTAAAAAGATAGAATCCCATTCCTCACGGCTCTCAGGTAAATCCTCTTTTCTAAACATGCACCCCTTGCTGGTTCCACCTCGCATAAATACAGTTTTAAATTTTCGCATTAATTACCGCTCCTTTATTCTATGCTTTTTGTTATTTATTCATTTTATTGCTGTTGTAATTAATTAAACATCCTGATAATAATATTTCTATTTCATTGTCAGTAAGTTGTCCAATACTCAAGGATATTTCCTTCATTTTCTCTCCTACAATGTAACCTTTGATTTCTGATCTTCTTTCTCTAATTGAATTAACAACATCTGTAAGATAAATGAAATCTCCGCATTTAAATTCTGGTTCTTCCTTCATAACAATGGGCAATATTCCCCAGTTAATAAGATTTGAACGATATCTCTTAGTAGCATAATCTTTTGCTATATTTGCGAATCCTCCTAACACCTTTTGACAGCTTGCTGCTTGTTCTCTAGCTGAACCATCTCCTGGCTTATTAGCATAAATCATGCTTCCAATTAATGTACTTTTTTTATCAAAATCACTGAATTTAGCTGAAAGCTTTTCATAAGCTGCTTCTAAAGCTGCGTTACCTTCTTCTGGAGCTTGTCCTTCTAATCTTCTATTTTCAGCAGTTTGAATTTCCTTTGAACGTCCTACATAGCCTGGGTCTTTTCTAGAAAGTGTGAAACTTGCTAGCTTATGAGGATTTGAACGATAGCTTGATGTATCTCCTGATGGAATAAGTTCATCTGTTGTTGTTACTGGATCTAGTAACACTGATGCTACTTGAAGAACCATGTTATCTGTTAATGGTTCCATCTTTGGCCAATCTGCTATATTTGGTCCAAATCTTAATTCTGAATCAGCTTGTCCCTTTTCATAGGATTGTAATACTCTGTTATCGTAAATAGTTTTATTGAAGAAGTATTTAGGAATATTATAGTTTATCCCTTCCATTTCAGTAGCTGCCGTAATGAGTCCCTTATTAACTGCTGTTGCCGCAATTGAACGTGCATCCATTAATGCAACAGAAGCAATTTGTCCCTCTCCTGGCTTCGAACCTTCTCTATTAGGAAAGTTCCTTGTAGTATGCCTAATTGATAATGAATTGTTTGCTGGTGTATCTCCACCACCAAAACATGGTCCGCAGAAGGCTGTTTTTAAAACTGTTCCTGATGACATAAGTTTTGAAGCTACTCCATTATCTATTAAGCTTTGATATACGGGCATACTTGATGGATAAACACTTAGAGCAAATTCACCATTTCCTATGGATCTTCCATTAAGTATATCTGCTGCTGCACAAATATTTTCATAATTTCCGCCTGCACAGCCTGCAATTGATCCTTGCTCAGAGAATAATCTTCCATTTCTAACTTTATCCTTTAATGAGAACCTTACTTTCGTTCCTTCAAACAATTTTTGTCCTTCTTTTTCTACTTTATCTAAAATATCAATCATATTTGCATTAAGTTCATTTATTGTATAAACATTACTTGGATGAAATGGAAGGGCTATCATTGATTGTATTTTTGATAGATCAACAGTTATCATCTTGTCATAATAAGCAACTTCTCCTGGGTTAAGCTCTGCATAAGCATCACCTCTATGATGTACTTCAAGATATTCTTTAACTTTATCATCTGTACACCAAATTGATGAAAGACATGTAGTTTCAGTAGTCATTACGTCTATACCGTTTCTAAACTCAACACTTAAGTTTTTAATTCCAGGTCCAACGAATTCCATAACTCTGTTTTTAACGAAGCCATTTGTATATACTGCTCCAATTATGCTAAGAGCAACGTCTTGAGGTCCAATACCTGGATTTGGTGCTCCAGTAAGGTAAACGCCAACAACTTCTGGATAATCTACATCGTATGTATTTGATAACAGCTGTTTAGCTAGCTCTCCTCCGCCTTCACCTATTGCCATAGTTCCTAAAGCTCCATAACGAGTATGACTATCTGAACCTAGAATCATTTTTCCACATCCAGCCATCATTTCTCTCATATACTGATGTATAACTGCAACATGTGGTGGAACGAAAATACCGCCGTACTTTTTAGCTGCTGATAATCCAAATAAATGGTCATCCTCATTAATTGTTCCGCCTACTGCACAAAGACTGTTGTGACAGTTTGTTAATACATAAGGAACTGGGAACTTTTTAAGACCTGAAGCTCTTGCTGTCTGCACAATACCTACAAATGTAATATCATGTGATGTGAGAGCATCAAATTTTATCTGTAATTTATTTGGATTCCCTGATTTATTGTGGTTTAGCAGAATGCTGTAAGCTATTGTATTTTGTTTAGCTTCTTCTTTGCCTAAGTATTTTTCTCCTAGCTTTGCTTTAATTTCTTCTTCAACATAAGGGATAATTTCCCCATGAACAAAGTAAGCCCCATAGTTATAAAGTTTAATCATTTCATTCACTCCTATGCTTGTAATTGTTTACTTTTTATCATCAAAGTCATCTGTTTAATACAGTTTTATTTTAAAAACAACTGAATACTTTGTAAAATACATATTTTCATATAAGGTGTATGCATAAAATCATATACCTGTTAAAATGGCCTACAGCTTTTTTATGAAAGTTCATAAAAAAAGTTATTGTAATAAAATAAAAAAGCCTTGATGATTAAAAAACACCAAGACTTGAAGTGCACCCTGAATTTTCTGCATTTGCTTATATTTTTTTGCTAAAGGCATCCTTTGCTAGATCAATCAAGCGCCGTTCTGCAATAGTTATATAGGTATCCTTACGGTACATAGCTACCACTTCCCATGCAAAACTTGGGCTGCAAATATCAAACAAATCATATTCTTCTGTTGCTGTCACTGAATTAATAGTCATTTCCGCGGCAAAACTTAATCCCATGCCTGCTACAGCCAAACGATAAGCTGTACCTGAATTTGAAGTTTCCAAAATTATATTTGGACTAATACCATTTTTATCAAAAATTTCGTCAGAATATGTTCTAATAATGTGACCTTTTCTAGTCAGTATAAAATCAAAATTATTTAACTTTGAAAAATCAATAACGTCCTCAGTTCCATTAATTAAGTACTCCCTGCTTAAATAACCTTTTTTACATGCTATTTTAATTTTTTCTTTGTAAATTACTTCTTGAACAATACGTTCTTCATTAATAGGTCCCCCTGTGAAAACAATGTCTACTTTTCCATTTAATAAAGAATACTCAAGTTCCTGTCCGCTTCCTTCAAAAAGTGAAAGCTGAATTCCAGGAAACTCCTTATGAAATACCGGTAGAATATGCGGCAGCATAAAAGAGCCTCTAAATGCTGGTATTCCAATAATAATTCTTCCCTTTCTCATACCGCTTATATCACTGAATTCTTTTTTTAACTGGTTATCCATGTTTAAAATTTCCCTAGCTGTTTTCACAAACTTTTCTCCTGCATAAGTCAGTGATATGGGGGTTGTTGTTCTATTAAAAATTTCAATTCCTAATTCTGTTTCCAAATTAGATATTACATGACTTAATGAAGGCTGACTTATATATAGAATTGCAGCAGCTTTTGAAATACTTTGTACTTCTGCAACTGTTAAAATATATTTTAATTTCTTGAAATCCATAAGTACTTCCTCTTTCTATCACATTTCAATATATATTTATTGATTATATAATTATAATCCATATAGTCATCAAACTCAAAAGTTATTTGCTGCCTGTCGGGTCATATCCAACTACAGTCCATATTCCCGTAGCATCCTTTCTTACAAGTTTCTTTAAATAAACTCTGCTTATAGGGGTTTTGCTTCCTCCTACCTCTACAACTGCCTCTGTTCCTGTGTTCTTTATAACCATAAGATCCTCATATTTTACAGGATAGTCTCCTTTAATTCCTTCTGGTGAAATCTTCAAGCTTACGAACACCTGAGATACAAATACAGGATCAAGCTTCCATGGCGAATGCCCTGCATCAGCATTCTTTTGATCTCCCTGCTCTGCTTGTAAATCAACTGGTACTTCAACTTTAGGCTTATCCGCGGATCGTTCATTTGACAAGGATAGTTCTACTGCTCCATTAGTCAGCCCCTTTATAAATGAAGTCAATTCCTCCAAAGAAGTGTTTCCAACAACTGCGTATTCAAAGCCATCCTGATGCCATCTTACAGAACTTATGCCTGTTACACCTGCATAGGCTCCTTCACCTTGAAGAACCCCTGATTCATCTTGTATTGGGCATTGAATTTCAGCAGTATTGTTATTTATCTTTCCAAGTGTTGACATAGATGATGGTTTAAATTGGCTGCCAGCTTTTTTCTCTAAAACTAGTATTTTCTTTTTATTATCTTGAGAGGTATAGCTTATTTTTACGGCTTTAGTGCTATTCACCACTGCAATGCTGTTTTCTGTGAATGGGGCGGGTATATTTTGAAGTAATTTAGGTTCAAATCCGGCTAGTTTAACTGCTTCATCTAAAGTATTTACAACTTGATCCGTATTTGTATTAACTTCTTTAAACCCTATTGGCACATTATAAGCTAAAAGTTCTTTAGGAACAGAATCTGTAAAATTAATATTTGTATAAAGCACCTTGTACTGAAGTGAGTACTCCATGGCTGATTGTTTTTGTAATGGCATTTTGCTCTCTTTATCTACCCATATCTTATAAGAACTTCCACCCTGTGGTGTTACTTCTATCACAGTGGCTGCTCTTCCTGCAACAGTATCCTCGCCTATAACTTTAGTTTTAACTGCATTTTTTACATCTTCAATTTCTTTTCCAATGTCAAAGGTAAAACTGTATGGATCAGGGAAAGCTGCAAATACATCAACTTCATTTTCCCCAGGCTGAATCTGCCACTTCTTCTTTCCATCATTTACTGTAATCAAATCCTTTTGTGCTCCTTCCAGTCCTTTTGCATAGTAATGGCCTTCTTTATCTGCCCATACTTCTACTTTGGATTGTGTAACTGATTTTCCTTCTGCATTAGACTCTACAACCTGAAGAACTCCATGATAAGCTTTTACTCCCTTAAAAGCCTGCTCCATGGCATATACAGTATTATTTCTGCTGAAAGGTCCTGATGTATTTAATGTAACAATTAATGCAATAGCCGCTGCAGCTGCAGCTGAACCATAGAACCATTTCTTTCTAGGTTTTCTCAAATGCTTTTCCCTTGATATTTGTTCATTTATATTAGCAGCTAATTTTTTAGAGAAATTACTGTCAGGCATTACTGGCTCTTTTAGGCTGCGTACTGCTCTTACAGTATCAAAAAGCTGTTCCATTTCTGGTGTGTTCAATTCACTACTATGTTCACCAGGTTTTCTTTCATTATTTAAGCTATCAATGTAACTTGATAATTTATTTTCTTTACTATCCATCATATATCCCTCCAATAATTAATTTTCATTTTTTAATATTTTACTGAGATTTTGAATTGCTCTATACTGTAAAACTCTAACATTACCTTCTGTTTTTCCCATGTTCTTAGCAGTATCAGCTACTGAGTATCCCTTTAATAATCTCAGATCAATTACGGTGCGCTGCTCCTGATTTAACATCATTAAGGCATCCTTTATCATTTCACGCTGACCCATATCCTCAGTTGAATCTTTTAATGCTGTTTCCCCTGGGCTTACATCATCAATATTCATTGGCTTACCCTGCCGCTTGTTCTTTCGCCATTTATCCCTAATGATATTAAGTGAAACAGCTTTTATAAAACTTATAAACCTATCTATTGTTACGCCGTCTTTCTTCATATATGAAATAGCCTTAATATAGGTTTCCTGAGTAATGTCTTCAGCTTCTTCTCTATTTTGAACTTTAAAATATACGAAACGATAAAGAGTTTCCCAAGTAATTGAGCATAATTTTTCTATATCCTTTTCATCCTCTATCTTTACATAAATATTTTTTTCTGTTTCCATAACAGTTGTACTCCTTTTCCCTAGCTAGGTATTTACAATAACTAAGACGTAAAAATAATATTAGATGTTACATGCTGATAGTATTATTTTTAACTATTTATTTAAAAAAATAAAGCTAATTATGTTTTTTAGAAATTAAAAAACTGTGTTGATTTTAACAACACAGTTCATTTTATCTTTTTTAGCAGTACATGATTGTAAAACCACACATTTTTATACTCTTCCATGTGACAATCTGGCTCTATGGCAACCACATCATTATTCATTATGCTCCTCCATTATTTCTCATCAAAAATTCCAGTACAATTTTGTTAAATTCATCTGGCTTATCTAAATTTGACAGATGACCAGTGCCCTTTATTTCAACTTTTTCTGCACTTGATATACCTGTTACTAATACTATAGAAATTTCCTTAATTGGTTTTGAATCTTCTGAGCCTATAATCAGTAATGTTCTTTTTGTTATTTCAGAAAGCCTTTCTGATGCCGGTGGGCTTTCTATTTTCTCTAGATCTCTTAATTCCCATTCTAATGATGTATTTATAAACATGTTTTTTAAATGTTCACGGGCCTTAGGGTTACTTTGCCTCCACACAGGATTATTAAGCATAAACTCAACAGATTCATTAAAGTTTTCATCTCTCTTTGCTATAGATATCCCTGCTGAAGATATTTGTCTGCTAACTTCATCCCTAGTAAAATTATACCCATTTAAAGATGGTCCACTTAATATCAAACTTTTAACTAACTGAGGATATTGAAGAGTAAAGTCAATTGCAATGGCGCCGCCCACTGATACTCCTATTAAATGGGCCTTATCTATACCAAGATAATTAAATAGTCCTTTTAAATCCTCACAATGAGAAAATGGCTCACTTGGTCTTTGAGACTTCCCGAAGCCTCTTATATCATATCGAATAACTTTAAAATACTTTCCAAAAAAGTCAAATTGATCATCCCACAATCTTAAGTCAGTAAATCCGCTGTGAATCAATACTATTACTTCTCCTTTACCTGTCATTTCATAATAAAGACAGGTTCCGTTTACTTTGGCAAACCCCTTTGAGCACATTAATCTTCACCACTCTCTTAATTTTTATTATTATCTATTGGATACCATCTCAGCTCTTTTTCATTTGTCTGGTTTAAATGTTTAGGGTTATATCCCACCTCAATAACCTTTACACTTGGATCCTTTGCTTTAACGGCAAAAACTGTTATTTGTTTATTATCTAATTTTCTTTTCATAGCATCCTTCCTTTCAAATAATAGCTTTTAAATTTTTTAAGCATGATAAAATATAGCTGATTATAACGGCTTTGAAATGATGCTGTCCTTAAATAAGGTTACTAAATAGTTATTAGGATTTATATTTAATTATTACTGGTAAATCTCTATATTCAACAAAATTCAAAATATTCCTTTATAATTTTATAGTTTTAAACCTAAGTGACACGTATATCCAATTATGTTATTATTAGTATGCAAACAAAAATTTATAAAGGGTGGAGGGAAATTAATGGAGCAGTATGAAAACACTACCACTGCTATAGGTATTGCTTTGTTGTATATTATCATTACAAGCTCGTTTTCTTTTATTAATAAGCTGACTTTATTCATTGTGAACCTTGGCGCATTTAAAAGGGCTTTCAGTGTATTTTGGCAAATAAATGCTCTATGGATTCTTGTTGTTTTAGTAATTATTATTATATTAAGTGCATATTCAAAGAAAATAAATTTAAATTTTTATACTGATGTTATGAGAAATAAAAAAATATGTTTTATTTCAGGAGTGCTGGTTGCCCTGGAAGGATTAGTTAATTTATCATCTTTACTGCCAGCCTATATAAGTAGTACAAGATTATCAATTCAAACATCACAGCTGGTCACTGGAAGTATGGCAAGTGCAACTGCAAAATCTATTATCATATCTAATGTAGTTTCAGTAGTTATCATATTATGCCAAATAATTTTAGGAATTTATTTAGCAAAGTTTTATAAAGAGAGGCAGAAGTAATGATAATAAAAAGGCCTTTTAAATATTTTTTATCTATTATATTATTAACATTTATAGCAGCTATTTTTTTCTTTAATAACAGGGCTATAATGTTTAATTGGAGAATGGAAAAGGACTTGAGCAAATTTTGGAATAACAAAGTTAGTATTAAAGAAGTAAAGAACTTTGAAGCATATGCCAGAAGGTTTAAAATAGTACTTAGCACACCAGTTAATAATAAAAAATATAGGTATCTTAACTGCTATGAGGAGAAAATAAATGGGTTGTATTTTAAAAATTATCAAGCCTCATCCCAAGGGGAAAGCAGAGCTTTATTTAGTTTCTCTACAATTATTTTAAACGGTGACATAGGATCAAATGAATCAAACTATTTTACTGTAATATATGGTTATAATAGTGATTTGCAGGTAGAAAGCTATGAATCCAAAATCACAGGTAAAAAAAGCGGTATAGTTTCAAATATAGCTGATAATGAATATTTTATTGATGCATTTGAGGGCAATTTACAGGACATAATTAGAGTTTCCGGAAAAGATGGAAGCGATAAGCGTAATGTTTTTTGTGATTAATGAATTTTTTATATGGAGCTCTTATGAGCTTCTATTTTTATGACTTAATTCTTAGCTAGCTATCTTCTTATATAGTTAACTAGTTAATACCATAATTTGCTTGTAGATTTATTTGTTGTTAATCCGATACATAAGTATTCTATTAAAAGGAGTGATATATATTGAAGCGTTTCAACAAATTTATTGCAGCATTTATCCTGGTAATTATTTTTGCTGTGAATAATAGTCTTGTTTCTGGTAAAATTAGTAGGAAATCAGGTCTTTCCCCTGCTACTCAAACTTATCTAACCTATTCGGGAATAACATCCAGCGAAGTAACCCTAAGCTAGCGACAATTTCAACTAACAGCTATGGAAATATAGCAAAAGCCATTTTGGAAAGCCCATCAAATAGACATGCTTTTATAAATAATATTTTAAATGCTTTAAAGCTTACAGTATTTCAGGAATTAACAATTTAGTTTCAACGTTTTGAACTATAAGCTTGACTTAGTTAACTCTTATAATTTATCCGGTATTGCCATATGGAGACTTGAACTTGAAAATGCAAATTATTGGACAAGCATTAAAACAAAATTTAATAGATAAGTAGCTATAAAAAACACTCCCTTTTAAATCCGGGTTTGATCTTTTAGTGAAATCTATAAGAGAGCAGATGATTACTTTTTAAAAGAAGTAACTAGATTTAATTAGGGACAGTCTCAAAATACAAAGTAATTTCTATTTTGAGATTGTCCCTTCAACAATTTAAATATTTTATATACCAAAGTTTTAAAGAATTTTTATAATATGTTCTTTAAGTTTAAATAACTCCTCTGAAAATAATCTGTCCATTTTATTATGTTTGCAGTTATCTACCGATATTTCCTCTTTAATTGCACCTGGATTAGATGACATCACATATATTCTGTCAGATAAAAATATGGCCTCTTCAATGTCATGAGTAATAAATAGTATTGTATTATTTAAAGTATCTTTCATCTCCAAAAGCCATTTCTGCATTTTACCTTTAGTTATTGCATCAAGTGCTCCAAAGGGTTCGTCTAGTAACATTATTTCTTCGGAACATAAAAACGTTCTTAGAAAGCTTGCTCTCTGCCTCATTCCACCTGAAAGTTGATACGGATATTTATTCTCATAGCTTTCAAGTCCCATGATTCCAATATACTTATTAGCTTTCTCTCTTGAGATTTTCTTATTAACTCCCCTTAAATCCAACGGTAGTACTACATTATCTATAATGGTTTTCCATGGCAGAAGTAAATCTTTTTGCTGCATATATCCTATATCCCCAAGAACAGAAAGAGTTCCGCTGTCTGCATGAATCAGACCCGTTATTATATTAAATAATGTGCTTTTACCGCATCCGCTTGGTCCTACAATTGACACAAATTCTCCTCTGTTTACTTTCATGGAAATATCCTTTAATATTTGCTTCTGATCAAAGTCTTTGTTAATATCTATTAAATTAATTAATAGATTTTCATCTTTATTGGGGTAAGAATTGGTTTGTAAATGCATCTTCAGCCTTTAACTCCTTTTTAATTAATCCCTTATCCTTTAAAAATTTAGTGTAATTGTTCCAAACTTCTGACTTCATTACTCCCCACTTTGGCGCATCAGCTATATATTGATTTACCATGTATTTTTGGCTTTGTACAGCTAGATTTTCATTTATTTCAGGAGCGTATTTTAAAAGTATCTTTGCGCTTTCCTCTGGATTTTTTATGGCATATTCATATCCCTTTTGTGTTGCTTTTAGGAATTTTTTTGCTTTCTCTGGGTTATTTTTAATAATGTTATTGTTTGTAATTAAAATTGGAGTGTAGTAATCTAATGCAGGATCTAAGTCCTTTACTGGAATGTAATCTATAGGCACTCCTTTAATTTTTGCTTCAACTCCTGTCCAGCCTTCAAATATCCATGCAAAATCTATATTCTTTTGAGTAGCGGCAAAGAAGTCATCGTTTCCTATGTTTACATTTTTAAGCTTACTATAATCAGCTCCATTTTTCTCCATAACTGCCTTTAACACTGCTTCCTCAGATGGTGCTCCCCATCCTCCATAGGTTTTTCCTTCGAAATCCTTAACACTTTTAACATTTTTACTTTTAGGTGCTGCAAATCCTGAAGTATTATGCTGCATAATTGTAGCAATTGCTTTAATCGGAAGTGGATCATCACCTGTTAATGCAAAGGTGACATCCTCCTGATAACTAACTCCAAAATCACCCTTTCCTGTGGCAATAAGTGTTGCAGTACCACCTTCTGATGGCTGAACTATCTTAACATCTAAGCCTTCTTCTTTGTAATATCCCTTTTCTAAGGCTACATAAAGTCCTGTATGATTAGTATTTGGTGTCCAATCTAATATAACTGTTGTCTTATCCAAAGGTTTATTTACAGATGATTTATTCGCATCTGCTTTCTTATCAGAAGC
>JAQSXU010000270.1 GCA_029256485.1 Clostridiaceae bacterium | reverse complement strand
TATGGTATTTGTAGTTAATCCACAGCCTCTAATAGATGCAGGTGTTGATCCAGCAAAGGTAACAGACTGGGTATTTACAAAGGTTCCAGTAATGGATGAGAACGACAAGGAGATCGAAGTTGATAAATTCTTAAAGCCATACGAACTGGGTAAGTAAAAAATATTTGTGTGGGTTATCAAAAAGTTTGAGAATAGGAAACCAATGAAAATGAGAATTGTCGAGAATAAAAAATACTAATCGTACTATAATATACTGTGCAGGTATCATCAACGTGGCTATATGACATGTATATAATTATTGCAATAGTTAGGTCGTTTTCTATGCAATAAAAATGACCGGTTGGGGCAGGACCAACATGATACCTGCCAACTTAATTTGCAGCAGGTTCTTATGATTATGACAGTTTAGAAATAAAAACTCCTTGCTTTTTTGCAAGGAGTTATATTTTTTAATTTTATTTACAGTCTTTCAAATGTTTTTCACCACTAATTAGCATCTTTAGCTTCTCACTTCTATCAAAATACTTATCAATTAAATGCTGTTTGGAGCCATAGGGCATGTTTTCGTGGTCAATAAGACACTTTTTAACCATTATTTTTAATAATATCTTTGTAATCTTCTTATTATTTTCTGCGCTTAATGTATCTGTTCTCCTAATAAAACTATCAATATCATTAATATTTTCAAGCATCATTATATTTTGCAAAGTATAGTTTGTATTTTGGTCGAAGTCATGTGAGTTTAATACCTTGATTGTATTTTTATCGGTTGCATACTTTGCATAACCATTGTAAACTGAGAAAATTAATGAGATCGATATTTTCTCGAGCATTTTAATAATTTCACGTTCATGTAATTCATTTGTTTCATGGTGATTGCTACCTGTTTTTTCATCATTTAATTGCTTTATCTCTTCAATTATACTTGAAAAGTTATCTTCAAGAAATTTTAGCCAATGAAACAAAATTTTGTTTGGAAATTTGTAGATAGCATCAACAAAGTATTTAATGTCATCTGTGTCAAGCATATACTCAAAGTTTGGCAATATCTTTGCCATCATTTCTGTATGCTTTATAGCTTTTATCATTCTATTAACAAAAAGTTCTGCATCAGCTTCATTATAATCATATATATCTACAGTTTCAATAATTTCATCTTTATAAATATCTTTTTCAGTTTTTGTTTCCATTTCCTCAACTAACTCTTTATCTTGTTTTGTTGGGGGTAAAATCTTTGTATCGAGGGTAAGATTATTCAAAAAGTTGATATTTGCTTTATCGATACTATACTCTTGCCAGTCTGACAAAAAGTTATTTGCATTGTTGTATATGGCTTTAAGTAGTTTTGTATTACTTTCAAGGTATGATATAAATAGTACTATGTCTCCATTAATACCAAAACAAATGTTATCTAAGACATAATTAAGACCACTATGATCATCCTCGTTTTTATATTTTTTAATTAATTCTCTAGCTACAAAAAATGCTAATATAGTTTTGTTAACAAATTTGACTTCAAAGTTTTCACCAAAGTCTTTCAATATTTTTGCATTTTTTAATTCATCCAAGAAAGTCTTGGTTTTTATACTTTGTCTATACTTTGCGTTATAATCCTTAATTATGGTATCTAATTCAGTATAAGATAAAGGGTACTTTTTATTGAAATGAATATAATGTGCAATCCTATCTAGTACCATAAAAGCTCTATCAACACTTAACTCAACAACGTTGTTTTTTATTGTAGCTACTAAATTCATTTCAAAGACCTTACTAAACATACTGCCATTTCTTGGGTTTGCTGTGTCTATTTGATTAAAAAAATAAATGATATACTGAATAAGAAAATCTGGAGTTAAATTAAAAATAGATAATTCGTTTTTAATGAAGTTATTTATTTTAGTCACTGTTTCTTCAATCTCAGTATCTTCTTTTGGTAGATAAGATTTACACACTGATTTAATTAGCTGCTTTCGTTTATCGGCATAGAACCAGTCAAGTTTATATTTACTAAACTCATCATTAGAATTAAGAAGTTTTTTTACGTTATCAATTATATCTAGATTCCATTCTGTGCTTGTACTCATAATGATATATCCGAATTCTGTTGATAAATGCTCTATAAAGTTATTGAAGTTTGTAGGCTTGATAAAGTTAATATCATCAATAATTGCAACCTTATCTTTATTGGTAATCTGCTGATATTTGCTAAAATCATCTGGATCTTCACTATACTGTTCTTCAAATGTAGTTTTTATTATTTTACTAATATTCTTGTTCTTTATATCTTCAGCTGAGAAATATAGTGGCGTTTTAGAATCAAGTAGCGATAAGTAAAGATGTTTTAATAAAATACTCTTACCTGAGTTCTCACTTCCCACTATAATAATTCTTTTTTTAAGTTCAATTTCTTGCAGAAAGTCTTCAGAGCTACATATTTCATATTCATCTTCATAGCCCTCATTCTCATTACCGATAACACGAGGAAAAACAAAATAGTCAAGGCAATTACTAGTGATATGATGCTTTGTATCAAGAAGGAAATTGTCCATAAAGGTGCTTGATGGTTTTAGTTTCTCAGATCTACTAATCTTTTTTTGTACATAGTTCTTTGATATAAAGGTATGCTTATAAAAGTCTTTATTCCAAAGAAAGTTAAAGGTTTCAACAGAACTATCTGAAGTATCTAAAAATTTTGCTACATAACTGCTCATGTTTGGGTTTTTGTGATGATTAAAAATCCCACCAGCAGAAATATCAACATTACTTACTTTATTACCAACTCCAATTGTTAGAAGTTTATCTGAATCTGAATGTTCATGTCCATAAAAAATTATTGAGGAATTATGTAAAAGTGCTTTATCAAATTTGTTTTTACAATCTTGATTATACCATTCATGGCTGTAATGACTTATGGATATAATTAAATCGAGATTTTCATAGTCATATAAACTATCTATATACCTATCATTAATATAATGAACTCCCTTATCTTCTTTGGAACTGAAAATTGCGCTGTTAATTAAGTTTATACCAACACGATATCCACTAAAATCAAGTACTCTTTTCTCTAAAATTCTATCAGTTAAAAAACATCTGTTTCTGTCCGCAAAGTTGAAGAACTTTTCTAGATAATTAAGCTCAGCAAGAGTATGTTTGTCCATTTCCTTGCTTTTATAAAAATCTTCTATATCTTTTCTTTCGCGGTTTAGCCCTTTGAATTCCATGTCATGATTTCCTGGAACAATCAACGTATGTATTATTTTACCTGGTAGATAAGCTCGCTTAATTCTACTTATAATGTTTCCTAGAAACTTTTCAGCGAGTAAAAATTCATTCTGGGATCCTGTATTGGTTAAGTCTCCTGAATAAACAATAATACACTCGTCAAAGTTATTAAATATTGTAAGAGATTCAACAAGCTTATTAATTCGCTTCAAATTAATATCTTTATCTGAATATATATGCGTATCGCTTAGATGCAATATCAATATTTTCATTCTTTTACCATCCTTATTTAATATTTATTAAGAAAGATCCAGCCTTCATAAAACTTATTAGAGATTTGAACTATAAGTATTATTTAGGAAAATATCTCCTATGCCACCGAATTCTTAATTTCTGCATTTTATCAATTAATTTAGTATAGATAACAAACAAGAAATATTATTTCTATAAATATACATAAAGTATAAAATATAATGCTATTTTTGTCAATTTATGTATATAAATGACAAAAATAGCATTGGGATTATTTTATTCTTTCTAAATCATGAGACTATTCATTACAGATTATTTCTCTTAATTGTTCCAATTGTTCGACTTATGCATATAGAGTAGATAGACATAAATGATATACTAAATATAAATTGAATTGTAATAAAAGGGCATGTGGTAAGCACATGCCCTTTTGTTACAAGCTATTTGAATTGAAAACATCACTTTTATTTTCTTTTCTTACCTTTATCTCTGCTAAAATCCATATAACAATAGGAAGTATTACTTGGAAAGGAAAGGCATAAT
>JAQSXU010000061.1 GCA_029256485.1 Clostridiaceae bacterium | reverse complement strand
ATTTGTAGATAAGAGTTTTATGAAGGAGTTATCTGACGAAAATGCAGAATCCAATAAACAGCAAAGCTATGAGTATTATCAAAAGTGGATGAAAATACGTACAGAGGACATTAATTTTGTAATAGATTATATAATTGAGCAAACAAAGAGTAATGCTTCAGATGCTGTATACAAACAAATAGATACAACCAAAATTGGTGTTATGGGACATTCTCTTGGCGGTTCGGCAGCACTTGGTATAGGTAGAATAAGAAAAGATATTGGTGCCGTCATTGCACTGGAATCACCATTTATGTTTGATATTAAAGATGTTAAGAACAATGAGTTTGTTTTTAATGATGAGAAGTATCCCGTACCTGTACTAAATATATACTCGGACAGTTCATGGGCCAATTTGGCTTACTGGCCACAATATGCTGAAAACTATGCTATGCTTTTAAATAATAATCCAACTGCATTTAATGTACATATTAACGGCGTGGGTCATTTTACACTAACGGATCTGGCACTGACAAGTCCATTCCTCACAAGCATGTTTAACGGAAAAAAATCAACAACAAGCACTGAATACTGCCTAAAATTCATTAATAAGAGCTGTCTTGAATTTTTCGACTACTATTTAAAGGGAGCAGCAGGGAAGTTTAAGTTAAACGGTACGTACTAGTCAACGAGAATAATGAGTGGTTTAAGTTTAAATTTTGCATTTAGTGACCTTTGCTTTTATTGTAAAAAAGAAAAGTCACAATTATAATTAGAGATGGCGCAAAGAAAAAAGGAGAATCGGGATCATGAAAAATAAGTCAAAGAGGTTAATTTATTTTGATGAATATGTATCAATTAATGGTATTAACCAATATTTGTTTCATTCTGGTACAAAGTATGATAATCCAGTAATACTGTTTTTACATGGTGGTCCCGGCAGTGCTGAATCACTATTTGCATATGCTTTTCAAGAAAAGTGGGAAGATATTTTTACAGTAGTTCATTGGGACCAGCGAGGCTCTGGGAAAACTCTTACAAAGAATCCAGATAAATATCCTACAATTGATTTGATGATAAAGGATTTGTTTGAAATTATTCAATATCTAAAGAAAAAATATAATAAACAAAAGATAATTATACTTGGCCATTCTTGGGGAAGTGTTTTAGGAAGTATGTTTATACTGCAATATCCAGAAGAAGTGGCTTATTATATTGGAGTGGGACAAGTAATTGGCTTTCTTGAAAATGAACGTGTTGGGTACGAAAAAGTTAAGGAATTAATTATAAAAGCTAATGAAATAATAGGAGATTATCCCGGAGATAAATATGATTCTAAATTTATGGGTAAATGTAGCAAAATACGCAGAATCCAGGGTAAATATAACTTAGCTGTTAAGGTTAAATTTTCCATGTTAATAACTTTATTTAGGAGCCCTATTTTTAAGTTCTCAGATCTTTTGGCATTAGTAAAAGGATTTAAAGCAAATGAAAAAGTACTAGAATTTTTAGGATCCTTTGACTTAAGGTCAAAACCAGCAGAATACAAGGTGCCAATTTATTACATTCTAGGAGGAAATGATTGGCAAACACCATATGTTATTGCACAAGAATACTTTAATAGAATAAATGCTCCATATAAAAATTTTTATTTAATACCTAATGCTGGGCATATGACTATGCTGGATCAGTCTCAATTATTTTTTGAAGCACTTTTAGAAGTTAACAACAAAGAAATAAAGCACTGTAGGAATAAGTAAATTGATATGGTAAGAAATTATAAGAGTCCACCAACGCATACAGACAGCAGGAGACCAAAATATCAGACAATATATTCCTGGTTATTTTGCGCATATTAATATAGTAGGAAGAAAGGGTTAACAAAAATTCATGTGCAGCTTGCCTTGAAAAAGCAGCTAGCTGCAATTGTGAAGTTAATAAAAGAGGTGCATTATGATTGAAACGGACAGATGTAAATTAAGGTGCTTTGAAGAAAAAGATTTAGATTCATTTATGACTTATAGAAATAATGAACAGTGGATGAAGTATCAAGGCTTTAAGAATTTAACTAAAGACCAATACAGGAAAGCATTATTAGTGCCTTTAAATGTAGAAAATGGAATTCAGCTTGCCATTGCAGATAAAACCACAGATAATCTTTTAGGAGACTTATATATCATAAAAGAAGAAAATACAATTTCAATTGGCTATTCTATAAATCCAGTTTATTCTCGGAAGGGATATATAACTGAGGTCTTGAAAGCCTTATTGCCAAAACTTAAAATACACTATTCTGATTGTGAAATAAAAGCCATGACTGAAAAAGAAAACATTGCTTCAAAAAACTTATTAACTAAATTGGGTTTTGTATACGAAGAATGGATTGATAAATGGCACACAGAAGTTTATGTTTATTTAAAATGATTAAGAAAATATAAAATATGCAGTAAATATTTATTTAAAGAGAAGGAGATATTAAAATGATAAGATTTGAATGTGATTATGCAGAAGGTGCCCATCCAAAGGTTTTAGAGCTTTTAAGTAAAAGTAATTTTGAGCAGACACCGGGTTATGGCCAGGATGTGTACTGCGAAAAAGCACGTGCCATCATTAAAAAATTATGCCAGTCAGACAGCGCAGAAGTGCACTTTCTTGTAGGGGGTACTCAGGCAAATGCAACTGTAATAGCATCAATATTAAGACCTCATCAGGGGGCAGTCTGTGCTGAAACAGGGCATATCAATGTCCACGAAACAGGTGCTATCGAAGCTACAGGGCACAAAGTGCTGACATTGCCAAGCGTAGATGGAAAAATTACAGCCTCACAGGTTCAGGAATTATATGAAAATCATTGGAATGATTCCACTCACGAACATATGGTTCAGCCTGGTATGGTTTACATTTCCAATCCAACTGAAAATGGAACCCTTTATACTAAAGAGGAACTGACAAAATTAAGTCAGGTATGCCGCAAATGTGATCTGCCCCTTTATCTTGATGGTGCAAGACTGGGATATGGACTAATGGCTGAAGGCAATGATTTAACTTTACCTGACATTGCAAGACTTTGTGATGTTTTCTACATAGGAGGAACAAAGGTTGGTGCATTATTTGGAGAAGCTGTTGTGATTACAAACACATCTCTTCAAAAAGATTTTAGATACTTTATAAAACAGCATGGCGGAATGTTAGCCAAGGGACGTCTGCTAGGGATTCAGTTTATTGCTCTTTTGGAGAATGATTTATATTTTGAAATTTCTAACCATGCAGATAAGCTGGCATATAAAATAAAAGATGCATTTAAGGAGAAGGGATATTCATTCCTTTTTGACTCCACAACCAATCAGCAGTTTCCTATTATTCCTGATGCACAGCTTGAAAAATTAGAAAAGAAATATGCTTTTTCTCTTTGGAAGCACATTGATAAGGATCATAGTGCTGTTCGTTTCTGCACCAGCTGGGCAACAAAGGAGGAAGACGTTAAACAGTTACTGAAAGATATACGTTCATTATAATTTTTTTATCATGAAAATCAGCATTTTCATATGATTTGAATAAAAGGAGGGCAGAAGCCTTTCTTTTATTTTTTTACGCCCTATATTATTTAAATGATATAGATTATTAATACATAATAATTATTTAAATATTGCTAACAAAAGTGATATAATTAAAAAAAGCAGGAAAGAAGTGAAAATTTTATGATAGAAGATATAAGTAAGAAATTTATAAGAATAGAAAAAAATTTAAATAATGAATTAGTAGGTCAAGAAAGTTACATAAATAAATTATCTAATTATTTCAAAGGGAAATTTATAAGTAATGAAAAGGGAACATTGTTTTTAGCAGGAGAAAAGAATACCGCTAAAAAGACCAGTATTAAGTTACTATTTCAGGAGTTAAAAAGAGAAAAACTAGTAGATAAAAGCGAAATTGAAGAATTAGATTTAGGTGCATATAATTTCAATCTAGGATTTAATGCATTTTTAACTGATTTGTATGAAAAACTTAACAGCGATTCAGAATGTTTATTATTTAGAAATATCCATGAGGCCAGTGAAGATATGCTGAATGTTTTAATAGATGTATATCCTAACAGCTGTATTAACTTAAAAGAAGACTACATACTTAAAGACAAATTTTTAGTTGAAGCAGATACTATTTATGACAATAAAATAAGTAAATTTATTTGTCATGATAAATTTTTTATATTCACATTTAATAATGTAAATTTAGATGAATTAATTGATAATAATTTTAAAGAAAAAGCAGATGCAATATTACTTACAAGAAATCTAGACCATAATGAAATGAAGATAGTGCTTAAAAAAGAAATACTGAAGATATTTAAAAAAATAGAAGAGGAATTGAAACTTAATGTTTCACTGCAGATAATAGAAGAAAATCAATTAAAAGAAGACCTTGGACTTAGTAACTTTTTAGAGGAAAATTATAGAAATGACTGCAATTTTGGTATTGAAAAATATATTTCCTATGAGATTTACAAGCCCATAGAAAATCTAATACGAAAGCAAGAGCTAAAGGCTGGAGAAAAGATTCTTATATATGCAGAAAATAATGAAATTCATTGTAAAACAGGCAGCAATATATTTAAATTAAATGATTATTCTACACCAACCTTAGAGGAAGCAAAATATAAATTAAATTCTATAATTGGAATGAAGGAATTAAAAGAATTCATCAATAATATAGAGAACAATTACAAAGTCCAAAAAATAAGAGAAAAATTGGGATTAAAGACATCTAACGTAGTTATGAATATGATATTTGCAGGAAACGCAGGTACAGGCAAGACTAATGCAGCCAGAGTGACATTTGAATATTTAAACGCTTTAGGAGTATTGGCAAGTGGTGTATTTAAAGAAGTAAGCAAGGCTGATTTTGTTTCGGAAAATTCAAATGATACAGCTAAAAGAACCAATGATATAATAAACTCTGCTTTAGGAGGAGTTTTATTTATTGATGAAGCATATTCTTTATGTGAAAGTGAAGATGATAAACAAGGTAAGGAAATAGTAGATGCATTATTAAAGGGTTTTGAAGATAATAGGAATAATTTAATTGTTATAATGGCTGGATATGAAAGGGATATGGATGTATTCTTAAGTATTAACCCTGGACTAAAGTCCAGATTCCCAAATATAATACATTTTGAAGACTATAATCCATCAGAAATGTATGCCATAGCAAAAGACATTGCTAAGTCAAAAGGATATAGAATATCTGATAACGTAAAAAGCGGATTAATAGATTTATTTATCAGGAATCAAATTGTTGATAAAAATGATTTAGGAAATGCCAGATTTGTAAGAAATATAGTGGAAAATGCTATAATGGATGCTTCCAAAAAATATTTAACTAATGTGAAAAAAGAAATTGATCTATTAGAAAGAGATAACTTTAATTTTAAAGTTAAAACTAAATTTGATTTAGAAGAAAAATTAAATGAAATTATAGGTTTAGAAGATGTTAAAAAACTTTTAAGAAGCCAATATAAAATAATTGCTGCAGACGAAAAGAGAAAATCAGCAGGTGTAAACACTAAAATAGAACAAAATTTAAACATGGTGTTTGCAGGTAATCCTGGTACAGGTAAGACAAGCATAGCAAGATTAGTGGCTGATATGTTAAACAGTATGGGTATTCTAAAAGTTGGACAACTCATTGAGACGGACAGGTCAAGTTTTGTATCAGAAATACCAGGAGAAACATCAAAGAAAACTGAAGCAAAATTTAGGGAAGCCATAGGTGGAATTTTATTTATTGATGAGGCATATACACTTGCTAATGATTCTTTAGGAAGAGAAGCAATAGAAACTCTTTTAAAGTTAATTGAAGATTATTCCAGAGAAGTCATAGTTATTCTGGCAGGATATGAGAAGGATATGGAAGATTTCTTTGACGTAAATATTGGGTTAAGATCACGATTTCCATTATGGACTAACTTCCAGGATTATAATGCGGATGAACTTTTTGAAATGTCTATAAAATTAATTGAAGCAAAAGGTTTCAAATTATCTAAGAATGCTTTTGCATCATTAAAAAAGAGTTTTGTAGATATTTATGAAAATTCCGATGCTCAATCTGGTAATGGCAGAATGGTGAGGAATTATGTTGAAAAATTAATTAGAAATCAGAGTATAAGAATATCAGAAAATGATATTAGTGTTTATGAAATGAATTTAATAACTACAAAAGATATAGAAAAAATAAGTGTATATGAATATGATAGTAAATTTGATTTAGAAGAGAGCTTAAAAACTCTGAAAGTAAATGAAAAGGCTAAGGACTTTTTGAGAAATCAATATAGTGTAATGAAAGCTGAATCAAAAAGAAGAAAGTTTGGTATCCGCATTGATATAAATAAAAACATGAACATGATTTTTACTGGGGAAATTGGTACAGGTAAAAGGGCTGTATTAAATTTATTAGCTGAAATGTACTATGATATGGGCATTATAAAAGCTAAAGGCATATCAGAATTAGATGGAAATGAAATTATTTATATGATTGGTAAAGGTATGAAAATAGAGGATATTTTAAATAAGCTAATAGGGAAAATTGTATATATTGATAATGCAAGTGTAATTATGAAGGATGAAAGATATAAGGATATAGAAATTTCACTTATAAAATTCATAGATAATAACAGAGGAAAAATCATAATTACAATAGCTGGAGAGTTTAGAGAAATGAAAGAATTAATATTATCTGACCCTTCATTAAATTCAAGATTTCCTCTGTGGCTGGATTTTGATAATTATAGTTTAGAAGAATTAGTTGATTTTGCATTACACATATTAAATAATAAAGGATTTATCATAGATAAGAATGGGGTAAATGCCATAACAAATGTGCTGAAAGATATTTATAAAAACAATAATATGTCATTAAAAAATGGCCTAATGGTAGAGAGTTTTGCAGACACATTAGTAAGAACTCAAAGCATTAGGGTGTGTAATGAAAATGCAGGTCAAAAGGAAATAAATATAATTATAACAGGTGATATAATTGCTGCTAAAGAAGCATTTTTAAAAAGAAATATTAACTAAGCGGAATTAAAAACATGGAACAGCATTAGGGGAGTAAGCCCGTTGCTGATATTATCAACAGCTTGTTTACTCCCCTGAAATTTTTTTTTTACTTAAGGTTTATTTTATTTTTATAACAATCTTACCCTTAGCATGATGGGTTTCACTTAATCCATGTGCTGCCTGAAGTCCAGCTGCACTAAATTCATATACATGACCTACATTTGGTTTTATTTTTCCGGCTTTAAGAAGTTTTGCTATTTCTCTTAAATGTTCACCATTAGGTACTAACATATGGAAAACTGAAGTAACTCCAAAACTCTCTGCCAGCTTTTCATCAGGCCGATTTATAAGAGTAACCAGTTTACCGCCTTGTTTCAATATTTTATAGCTTTTATTTTGAATTTCTCCGCCCATGGTATCCAGAACTAAATCATAATCATTAAGCTCTTTTTCAAAGGACTGTTTTTCATAATTTATTACTTTATCTGCTCCAAGTGACTTCAAAAACTCTTCATTTTTACCGCTGCCAGTAGTAGCAACATAAGCTCCCAGGCTTTTAGCAATTTGAATTGCTGTACTTCCAACCCCGCCGGCTCCTGCGTGAATTAAAATCTTTTGTCCGGATTTTAAATTGCCCTTTTCTACAAGGCACTGCCAAGCAGTTTCAGCAGTAAGAGGAATTGAAGCTGCTTCTTCAAAACTTATATTATCAGGAATTTTAGCTAGTAAATTTTCCTCTGTGGCTACATATTCAGCATAGGTGCCATTTTCAGTAGTTGCAGGTCTGGCAAAAACTCTATCACCCACTTTAAAGCCCTGAACATTAGCTCCTTTTTCAACAATGACTCCTGCTGCATCCCAGCCTAATGTTAATGGAAACTTAAAAGGAATCAAATCTTTCAAGTATCCTTCACGAATCTTCCAGTCTATTGGGTTAACAGAAGTAGCATACATTTCAATTAGAACCTGATTTTCATTTATATTAGGTTTCTTTAATTCCATTTCTTTTAATTGCTCTTTTCCACCATATTGTTCAATTACTATGGATTTCATTAATTACATCTTCTTTCATAAATTGTTTGTTTTATTTATCTGAAACCATCATAGCACCATTAAATAAAAAAGTCTAGCAGTTAATAATAAATATTATTTAGTAAGAAGTATTGACAATAAATGAATGGTCGTTTATTATAAAAATACAAATAGAGGTGGTCATATGAGAAAAAAAGATGAAGAAAAAGAAAAAAGTATAAAAGAAGCAGTAATAAGATTAATACTTGAAGAAGGTTTTCAGGGTACTTCTATTTCAAAGATCGCTAAAGAGGCAGGGGTTTCCCCTGCAACAGTATATATATATTTTGATAACAAAGAAAACATGTTGCAGCATATTTACCGTGAGTACTCAGAAGGAATTTACAATTTTATTTTAGGCAGAGTACATGAGGAAATGGAAGGGCGGCAGATTATAGAGACACTTGTGAGAAGTTATTACAATTATATTAAGGAACATAAGGAAATTTTTAATTTTGTACACCAGTTTTCAAATTGTCCCTCATTAGCAAGGGGCTGTTCAGAATCAAAAGGTATATTCAATATTAGCAATTTCATAGATGAGATGAAAAGCAAAAATATTATCAAAGATTATTATAATGAGAATTTACTGGCAATTATATTTTATCCAGTAAGAGCAATTGCGGTTAACAGCCGCAGCACTGAAGCAGATAGAGAAGAGCTGCTCCAGGAGATGATTAGAATTATTCAGGACACTTTGCTAACATAAAAAATTTAAAAAGGAAGGATGAATAATATGATGAGTTTTAATAGAGACCATAAAGAAGGAATGATTATTCCTATATCAGATACAGCTTTACTGCCTGGTGTAATTTCTATAATAAGGGTAAACGGCCTTAGTGAAGAGGAACTTGAAAGTTTAGGAAGAAAGGATGTTACAAACATTGCATTATCTTTAAAACAAAACTTTAATAGAACACTGCTGAAAGAAGAAGATTTTCACAACATAGGAGTTTCCTTCAGGGTGGATGAAGTACAGAAAACAGAGAAAGGCTACCAGCTGAAAATTAAGGTTTTGGAACGTGTTGTAATGAAATCTATTAGTATTGAAGATGATTTTATACGCGGTGAATATGATATTTCCCCCGATAATATAGATCTTAATGAGAAGAGTCAGGAAGAAATGATAGGGTATGTGAAAAAAGTTACTCATGAAATCAGCGGGAAATTTCGGGGTTCAGAGCAGTACATTAAGATAATTGATGATATGAAGGACTTAAATTCACTAATTGTGTATTTATCTCAATTCATGCCCATATCAAATAGCGAAAAGTATGATTTACTTGAAATACAGTCCTTGAAGGAGAGAAGCTTAAGGTTTATGGATTATCTTATAAAGCAGAAAGAAACCATTGAATTACAGATTCAGATGGCAGAGAAGTTTTCTGAAAAAGCAAATAAATCTTATAGAGAATCAGTACTAAGGGAGCAGTTAAAAGCAATTCAGGAGGAATTAAATGAAGGCAGGGGAGAAGGCACTGAAAAGGATAAAGATTATTTAAATAAAATTGAGGAAGCTGAAATGCCACCCGATATAAAAAATATTGCTCTTGAAGAATTAGATAAATTACAGGCTCAAACTCCAAATAGTTCAGATTATAATGTTATACGTAATTACCTGGATTTATTAGTACAGCTTCCATGGAAAAGCGGTGAAGAAAAACCTATTAATTTAGGAGAAGCAAGAGAAATTTTAGATGAACAGCACTATGGCTTGGACAAAGTTAAGGATAGAATAATACAGCATTTAGCCGTAATGCAGCTAAAAAAACACATGAAGGGTTCTATTCTATTACTTGTAGGCCCTCCAGGAACAGGAAAGACAAGTTTAGGCAAGAGCATTGCGGAAGCTCTTGACAGAAAATATATTCGTTTGAGTTTAGGCGGAATTAGAGATGAAGCTGAGATTAGAGGACATAGAAGGACTTACGTTGGAGCAATGCCTGGAAGAATTATTCAAAGCATCAAAAAGGCAGGGGTAAGAAATCCTGTTATGGTTTTAGATGAAGTGGATAAGCTAATGGTTGGCGGCTACAGCGGAGATCCTGCCAGTGCACTGCTGGAGGTACTTGACCCGGAGCAAAACAACAGCTTTACAGATCATTATCTAGACGTTCCTTATGATTTATCAGAAGTCTTCTTTATTGCTACAGCTAATTCTATTGAAAGTATTCCAGATCCATTGCTGGATAGAATGGAGATAATCCCAATCTCAAGCTACACAATAAATGAAAAATTCCATATCGGGAAAAACCATTTAATTCCTGCAATTCTTGAAGAGTATGGACTAACAAATGAACAATTGGTTATTGAAGATGATGTACTTAAAAAAATAATTAATGACTATACTTTAGAAGCAGGTGTCAGGGGACTTAAAAAGCAGTTAGCTGCCCTTGCCAGAATAACCTCAGAAAAAATAGTATCAAATAAAATAGAATTACCTTACAAAATTAAATTGGATCAATTAGAGGAATTGTTAGGAAGACAGGTTTCAAGGCACGACAAGGCACTTTCAGACAATCCCCCAGGAGTAGTAACAGGACTTGCATGGACACCTGTTGGAGGAGAAATACTCTTTATTGAAGCAACTGATATGTTAGGAACTGGACAAGTTATTCTAACAGGTAAGCTGGGAGAAGTGATGCAGGAATCCGCTAAAATTTCTTTAAGTTTATTAAAGTCAAGACTGCCTATGAATTCAGTTAACTTTAAGGAAAGAGATTTACACATTCATGTTCCATCAGGAGCTGTTCCTAAGGATGGCCCATCCGCCGGTATTACATTATTTACAGCTCTTGCTTCCTTAGTAACAGGTATCAAGGTGGATTCCAAAACTGCAATGACAGGAGAAATAACTTTAAGAGGTGCAGTACTTCCTATCGGCGGCTTAAAGGAAAAGTTACTAGGAGCCCAGAGAGCTGGTATAACAAAAGTATTGATTCCAAAGGACAATGTAATTGACCTTAAGGATGTGCCGGAAGAAGTAAAGCAGCAGCTTACAATTATACCTGTGGAGACTATAGAGGATGTGCTTAAAGAAACTTTGGATATTTCACTACCTAGAATAGAGCATGTATTTAATAAAAAGATGCCTGGTGAGTTATCTTTACAAGTGGCCAGATAATGATTAATAATCGGATAATATCTTAATGAGATATTATCCGATTTTTTATTTTATCTTATGACTTCTTCTTTTAGCAGAGACCATATTTTAAGAAACAGTTCATTAAACTCTTTGCTTTTCCTGATCTCTGACATAATTCTTGGCCTGGGAATATTCACGGAATAAACATTTTTCATAACTCCTGGGTGGGCGCTCATGAGCATTATGTGGTCTGACAAAAATATTGCTTCATCTATACTGTGAGTTATGAAAACTACTGTTTTCCGATTACTTTCCCAAATCTGTAAAAGCTCTTGCTGTAATAAAAGACGATTCTGCTCATCTAGTGACGCAAAAGGCTCATCCATTAAAAGTATTTCAGGGTCATTTGCAAAGGCACGAGCTATACTGACTCTTTGCTTCATTCCACCAGATAACTGATTAGGGTACGCCTTTGCAAACTTTTGCAGGCCTGTTCTTTCTATATAATCTTCAACCGTTTGTTTTACAATGTTTTTTGCAACTTTTCTATTCCTTAAACCGTAGGCAATATTATCCCATACAGTCATCCAGGGGAAAAGAGCATGCTCTTGAAATACCATAGAGTTTAACGGCTTCTCTTTATTTTCCTGTAAAATTTTAAGTTCTCCGGAAGTGGGATATTCCAGATCTGCCAGCACTCTTAAAAGGGTGGTTTTGCCGCAGCCGCTTGGTCCTACAAAACACCAGAATTCCCCCTCATTGATTTTTAGATTGATATCTTTAAAGGCAGTTATGGTAGATTTCTTTAAGATAAATTCTTTAGTAAGATGTTTCATACTTATTTTTACCTTATTTTCATTGTCACGTAAATACAGTTCGCTCATATTCCACTTCCTTCTTAATCTTTCTTCCAAGGTATAAGCCAATGTTCCACTTCATCAAGAACTACTGTGAAAATATATCCAAGTAAGGCCATAACAATAAAAGATACAAACATTTCCGGAATATTAAATATGGAGTAGGATTCCCAGATACGATAACCTATGCCTGCATTTGCACCATTCATCTCTGCGGCAACAATGAGCAGCAGGGCCATTCCCATGCCAAGCTTTATACCTGCAAAGATCATAGGCAGAGCTCCAGGAATTGCTACAGTTAAATAGTAATCTTTTTTACTGGCGCCATAATTTTTAGCAACGTCCAAATATATCTTATCAAGGTTTACAACTCCAGCAACTGTATTTATAAGAACAAGGAACAGGGTACCAAGCGCAATAACAACCATCTTTTCAAACTCAGTTAAACCAAATATTATCATGATAAGAGGCATTATGGCAAGTTTTGGAATGGGATAAGTAGCTGCAACAATGGGATCAATGAAGGTCTTTACTAGTGGAAAAATCCCCATAGTAAGTCCTATTAAAAGACCAGGAATTGCACCTAGCAGGAAACCTCCTAAAATTCTGTACAAGCTTATCTTTAAATCTGAGAAGAGTAAACCGGTCCTAATCATTTCAAACATTGTACTTAAAACTTTAGTTGGTGCGGGGAAAAATCTGCTGTCCAAAAGTCCAAATCTTACAAGCATTTCCCATATGAAAAGAAGCAGTATTGGTGAAATGATTGAGAGGCTTCTTCTTTGATTACTATTGCTTACTAAAATCCTACCTGGTTTATTATTCTTTACTTTTGTAAAAGAGGCAGTTATCTTATTTTCCATCATTTTAATCACTCATTCCTATTTCTTATATTCCCCTAAAGTTTTCAAGGCTTTATCAACATAAATATTGTCAACTATCTTATCCACATTGGCTTCTGCTTTTACAAGCCCATTTTTCATATAAAACTTTTGATCTGCAATTACACCATTTTTAAGCACATAACCATTTGGATCGAGCCCAGGAGGTTTCATTTGAAGGAATATTTCTGATTTATTTACAAAGGTATTTTTGGTTAGGATATCAACTATCTTATCTCTATCCTTGTTACTAGTAATTAAAGCATCATTATAGGCACGTACTCCCTGAAGATAAGCAACCATAAATTTCTCTCCAAGGGCAGATTTCTTATCAAAATTAGGGCTATACATTAAAACTGATATCTCTTCACCTTTGGAATATTCATCAGGGTCTTTCCACCACTCAAGAATTCCCTGTGAAATCCCTTGAGTTATAAGAGGCTCAATTTGCATGCAGGCATCTGCATTACCATTAGCTACAGCTGTTAACATATCAGGAAAGGAATCTACTACTACAAAAGTTACATCCTTTTTGGTTAATCCGCCTTTTTCAAGGGCCTTTTCAACAAACAATTCATTTATGGATCCTACAGAAGCTATGGCAATTCTCATGCCTTTCATATCTTTGTAATCCTTATATTTGCTACCTAAGCCTTTTTTTAGTGCTATCTGAAAATAGCCCTTTCCGGCAATGTTATGTCCGCCATCTGCAACAAGTTTAATATTGATTCCTTGATTCACTGCATTAAATAACCCTGCATTTATTATACCTCTGCTTACATCAACCTGATTTGCTGCAATAGAGGAAAGCTCATCTGAACCAGAATTGAATTTTACATACTGGATTTTTATACCTTGTTTTTCGAAAAATCCAAGCTTATCACCCAGTATTATACCAGCTTCAGAGGGTGCATCATCGAAGGCTACTTTAACAGTTTGAAGATTACTATCTGTTTTTCCTATGTTACTATTGCATGCAGTGAAAGAAAAAGTAAATACACTGACTGCTGCTAAAGCTAGAATTTTTTTAAGTTTCACTAATATATCACACCCTTTATTATTAATTCATTAGCCTTATAAAGCCGAGTTTCCACTGTGCGCCAAATATCACTTCACTTATAAACATGGTTTAATTTAATATATGTGGGGTAAAAATAAATGTGACAATAGCACTAAAGGGAGGATTTTCTGAATATAACACAGCTCTAGTTGGATAACTTGGGATGTTGGATGAGGAAAAAATTTCCTGACAGTGATGCAGTGGGATATTATACTGACGCATGGTGAAAAATCAAGATAAATACTATAGGAGTAAAGTAGGCATCTTCTTAATAAGTTGGGTTCATGTCAGCCATTTGAAGATGCCTATACATATAAAATATTACGCTAGGCATTATCCTATTACGCTAAATTATATGATCACTATAATATTATCATTATTAGTATTATATTCTTATTATCAATATTTATCAATCATTGTCAATGTATATCGAATTATTTTATTGTATACTATTTCTAGTTATTATTCAAGATATTAAATTAATTTTAATAAGAATGTTATAATATTAATAAAAAGTAATAATCAATGATAATAAAGATGAGGTGCTATATGTTTACAGAAGAAAGACTTGAACAGATATTAAATATACTTAATAAAAATTATAGAGTAAAAGTTAATGAACTAAGTGAACTATTTAATGTTTCAGAGAGCTTGATAAGAAAGGACCTTCAAAGGCTAGAAAGAGAAGGCTTCCTTAAAAGGACCTATGGTGGTGCTATCTTAAATAGAGAAATTTCCAAAAGCAGCCCTATAAGCACTAGAATAAATATAAACTTAAGCAGCAAGGAGACAATAGCTAAGAAAGCTTTTGAGCTGATTGAGGATGGAGATGTGGTGTTTTTAGAGGCTTCAAGTATAAATTTTCTAGTGGCTAAATTAATTGCTGATAGCACTAAGAGAATAACTTTAATAACAAATATGGTTCTAATACCTCCGCTTTTTAATAATAATGAAATTGTTAAGCTAATATGTATAGGTGGAGTATATGATAATAAATCCGGTGGAGTAACTGGGTCAGAAGTTATTAAGAGTATATCTAAGTACATATTTAAAAAAGGTTTTTTGGGAAGCTCAGGTGTGAATCTAAATACAGATAGTGTAGGAACTGCCACCATGGAAGATGGTAATGTTAAAGAGATTATAGTATCTAATTGTAAAGAAGTATTTCTTCTTGTTGAAAAGGAAAAATTTAATATGGATAGTACCTATAGATTTGCTGATTTGGAGGAGTTTGATGGTATAATTACCGATACAGACATTGCTGATGACATTAAAGACAAACTGAAAAGATTAACTGTTAAGCTAATATAGCCTGGATTAGTTTTGACCAGAATTTATTATTCACTTTAGTTTCTTTTGGAACAACCACAGGCATTTCAATTGGTTTGTATAGTTTGTTGAAATTGAAAAATAAAAGTTAACTTGTTAAATATTTAATTGGCAACATGAAAAAAATGGGATGTAATTAGCTGAAATGTAGACAAGTAAAAAAGACTGGTGATCAATTTAGACCACAAGTCTTCATAAGGGGAATCTAGAGGATTTTATTTTATTCCTAACATCACTGAAATGCAACTTGCTAAATCTTGTCCATACATACCGCACATATGAATGCATTGAGCTAAAGCTTGACCTATCATTTCAACACCTCCTATAGATTATGCTTAATTATAATTCAAAGTTATGTAGGTATTATGAAGAAAACTCAAGTAGTTCCCCACTAATTTAGTACTCATTGAAAAAAATTTTAGTGTAAAATAATATGTGAAAATAATTTTAATAATTCTGATAGATATAATAAGGAATTTTGTATAAAAACGATTAGTAAACGGTTTCATAAATGACTTTTTCAATGAATTGATACTTAATTATGTTGTACAAATTACATTATTGTACTATAATAACAAATGTTGTTTAAACTTGTAAGAATATGGAGTGGGGGATTCAAGGATGAACGAAGAAATTGAGGCGCTTAGAAAAGAATTAAATAGGCTAACAGAAGAAGCTGAATGTTTATATTCTGAAAAAATAGTAAAAATGAGCCAAAAATTGGACAAGCTTATATACGCATATTACAAAAGCACTATATCCATGTAATTTAATTATTTGGTATAAACTAAAAAGATTATAATATTTATTTAATATACTTTGAACTTTTACCTTATAACCCTTCAGGGTTATTTTTGTTTATAATACCTTTAACCATTTTTCTAAAGACTATAATCTTGGTAATATATATGCAGTACTATGGCATAGCCTGATAGTGAAAAGAATAGTCTAAAAGAAGACTATTCTTAAACTTAAAGAGTATTTTTTTCATGTGGGTATATTCTCTACTTATTAATTGAATTTTTATAAGCATTAAATTTAGTCACTATGTCAGGGTTATCTTTTGTGAAATTAATATATTCCTCAAAACATTTAACAGTGTCATCGCTAATAGTATGCTCGATTTTTTCTGTTTCTATCAAAATTGCCTTCTCTGAAACACCTAATACTTTTAAAAGAGTTTCAATAGTATTGTGTCGTTTGAGCAATGATTTGCCCATTATCTTTCCATTCTCTACAAGCATTATTACACCGTACTTTTCATATTTTAAAAAATGTAGTTCAGCTAATCTCTGCACCATTCTTGTTGCGGATGGGGGCTGAACATTAAGTGCATCAGAGAGTTCATGGATTCTTGTAAATCCTGAATTCACAGACAATCTGTAAATCATTTCAAGATAATCCTCCATGGATGCTGTAAGAGAATTATCCTCTTTTTTCATATATTCACTAAATGTATGAAAATCATTATTGCTCATAATTTCTTCACCTTCTTTTATGAGATTCATAGACTCTCAATAAATTATATGAGCAGTAAAATAAAAAATTACTACTGTGTAACCTTTCTAATATAATTTTCATAATTTATATCATGTGGAAAACTTAGTTAAGACTAAAAGTTTTAGTCTTCAGGAACAATTTCATATGTAGTGAAGAATTATATTTAAGAAGGTGTACATTTAATGAACAGCGAAAGAGTCATAGAGAAATCCAATGGCTATAGCCTTGTGGAAAAAGGAATAAGCAATCCCTTTGGCATAATTAATAGATTTAAGCAGTTATCAACATTTCTTGGGCCTGCCTTTATTGTCAGCGTTGCATATATTGACCCAGGTAACTTTGCTACTAATATCAGCGGAGGGTCAAAATTTAATTATAATCTTGTATGGGTTATTCTGTGGAGTAACTTAATGGCTATATTTCTTCAAATAATGTCAGCAAAATTAGGAATTGCTACAGATAAAAACTTGACTCAAATGTGTAAAGAGGTATTTTCAAAGAGGATGAATTGGTTCTTTTATATAGTAGCAACACTTGCAGCCATGGCCACTACAATGGCTGAATTTTTAGGAGGAGTGTTAGGCTTTTACCTTTTGTTTGGTATTCCTTTATCATATTCTGTTATATTGACTGCAATAGTAACATTTTTGATTATTTACCTGCAAAAATATGGTCAAAGAATTGTTGAGATTGTTATCACTGCACTTGTTGCTGTTATTTGTATATCCTATACAATGGAACTGCTGTTTGCAAAGCCTGATTGGCAGCAAGTTGCTATTCATACATTAATCCCATCACTGCCAAATGGTGAGTCCATGTTAATTGCTGTAGGCATGTTAGGAGCTACAGTAATGCCCCATGTAATATACCTTCATTCTCAATTGGTGCAGTCCAGAAATAAAGGGCTCACATTGGAGGAGAAGAAAAGATATTTGTGTATGGAGAAAATAGATGTATTTGTTGCAATGAATATTGCGTTCATTGTAAATGCTGCAATGGTTGTAGTATCTGCTTCAGTATTTTTCAGCAGAGGTATAGCTGTAGATTCTATAGAACAGGCACACAGGTCATTGGAACCCCTTTTAGGTTCGCTGTCAAGCGGAGCTTTTGGAGCAGCCTTGCTTGCATCGGGATTTTCATCATCTTCCGTAGGGACAATGGCAGGGGAAACAATTATGGATGGTTTTATAGATGTTAAAATTCCTTTGAATATAAGAAGAATAATAACCATGCTTCCAGGTATAATTGTTATTGCAGCAGGAGTAAATCCCATGAAAGCATTGTTAATAAGTCAGGTATGTTTAAGTTTTGTACTCCCTGTTGCAATAATCTCTATGCTAAAAATCACCGGAAGAAAAGACTTGATGGGGGATTTTGTTAATAAGCCATATGTAAAATTTTTAGGCTGGTTAATTGCAATTATGATTATCAGTATGAATGCTGTTTTATTGTATCTAACATTTACAGGAATTGTATAAATTAACACTGTGGAAAATTTATTTACATAGGAGTAAAGAGTAATTTATGATAACTTTTTTGCTATAAAAAACAGCCTTTTATGATAATTTAGTTTTACCATAGAAGGCTGTTCTTATAGATTTTTTTAATATTAGAAGCGGCGATTTTCTTGTCAATCCTCTGCTTCTGCTTTTGTTTCATGAACTGTGCCATGTGGATGCTGAGGTGGTGCATAGATAGCATATACTTTTAGCGGTTTATTTCCTGTATTTATAATATTGTGCCATGTACCAGCTGGTATCATAATTGCAAAGTCATCATAGGCATTTGCCTGAAAATCCAGCTTATCCTTACTGCTTCCCATTCTAACAAGTCCCTGGCCATCTTCAATACGTATGAACTGATCAATGTCTGGATGAACTTCTAAACCTATGTCATCACCAACATTTATGCTCATCAAGGTAACCTGAAGATGATTTCCCGTCCATAAAGCTGTACGGAAAGTATTGTTTTGTTTACTAGCTTCATTAATATTAACTACAAAGGGGTTAGGTCCATAATCCTGCAATTTAAGTAAAGCCTGGTTTTTTACAGATGGGGGAAAACCAAACCTTGGATCATACCTCACCTCATAAGCAGAGGGAACATAGTTATTGGTAAACTGATTATACATTGGTGAATTAGCGAAGTAAGGACATGGATATGCATCATAAGCATTATACATAATATCAGAGCTAAACCTTGGTGTGTTCACATAATAAGGGCAATGATATATATTATAAGCATTATACATTTATTATTGTTCTTCCTTTCATAGAATTACCATATTATTATATGTTCAGTACTTAATGTATGTGCTTCCATTCACAAAAATGAATTCCGGTAATTAATATATTGTAAGCTCTAAGATGCCATATAATTTAAGCTATGTTTTGGACATATAGATGCCCAAGATTATGGAGAAGGATGGGTATATTAAATATGAATACTATATCCATCCTTCATAAACAACATCAATGATCTAATGCATCAGCTCTTAATATACTTTCTCAGTTCACTCTTGATGAATAAAAATGCTGCTGGTATACCATAAATTAGCTGACCTGCTAATTCTATAGAACCTCCTACACTTGGAAATAATTCTAAAAGTGACTCTCCAAATAAGGATGCTCCTATATAAATGAGAAACAGATTTAACACAGTAAATACTATATTGATGTTTAGTTTAGCTGCAAATTTAAATATTAAAAATGCTCCCACTAAAGATATAGCAAAGCCAATAACTCCTCCACTTAGGGTTGATAATAAGCTAATGTGCATAAATGGTAAGAAGAAAAGCAGTATTTCCAAGCTTTCTCTGAAGGTTGTTACAAAAGCTAAAGTAAATAAACTATAAGCAGTAAAATTATTTTCTATTGTTTGGTCATAAACTTGTACACCTTTTGAATGCTTTTTGATTATTACTAAACTGAAAAGAATTAAGCCTGATAAAAATAACATTGTTGATCCCATAAAAAGATTTTCTGCGTATCCTTCAAGCTTAGCAGTAGTATTATATGCAGCAATACCTGTAAGCAGTGTTGCAGCTAATCCAACAGCACCACCTGTGCAAATATTTTTAAGCAGTTTTTTTTGGTTAATCTTATATAAATATACTGCAAGGGGAACGAGGATTAGAAACATCTCAAAAAACTCTCTGCAGGTAACTATCATTGACATTATCATGTTACCA
>JAQSXU010000060.1 GCA_029256485.1 Clostridiaceae bacterium | reverse complement strand
AAAGCCAACGGTATAAGGTACTCTTGTTTCTTCTATGGTTTTTAACACTTCCTGCATTTCTTCTATATTTAATGCCATGGGTTTTTCAACAAATACTGCCTTTCCCTTTTTCATAGCTTGTATTGCCATATCTGCATGGAGATTATGCCTTGTACAAATCAATACCATATCCACATCAGTATCATTCAATATTTCATTATATTCCGTAGCAGCATATTTTGCCCCATATTGTTCTGCTATTGATACTGCATTAGCACCTGTTCTGCTCATCACAGCATATATATTATACATATCATTTAATTTTTTAAGGTTTGGCAGATGTATACCTTTAGCAAATCCGCCTGCTCCAACTAATGCCACATTAATTTTCCCATCTTTTTTAAAGGGCTCACTTTTTATTGAAACTATTCTTCTCACTTCCTGCTGTTCTTCACTGTATTTTAGCAGCACCATAAGAGGTTTATTTTGTGGATTTTTTAACTCCTCATATGCATCAGGTGCTTTATCAATTTCATATACCTTTTCAATTAATGGCTTTAAGTTTATTTTATTATCTGCTGCAAGTCTTAAATATTCCTCCATGTTTCTGTTTTCTGTCCATCTAACATAGGCATAAGGATAGTCAATACATTTTTCCTCATAGGCCAGATCATATCTGCCCGGGCCATAGGAGGTTGAAATAACAAAATCAAGCTCCTTTTCGTACATATCCTCTCTTTTATATTCACTGCCGATTACGCCAACAAGTACAACCTTTCCCTTTCTTCTGCAAATGTTAAATGCCTGGGATAAAATTTCATTTGAACTGGATGATGCTGTGATTATAACTGTATCTGCACCATAACCCTGTGTGATTTTTTCTACTTCTTTTGTCACATTATATTTTGATGAATTAATAACATAATTGCAGCCGGCTTCCTTTGCAATATTTAATCTTCTATCATCTATATCAATGCCTATAACCCTGCATCCGGAAATTTTCAGCAGCTGGATAGAAAGCTGTCCTAATATTCCCATACCTATTACAGCTGCAGTTTCTCCAAGTCTTAAATCTGCCCTTCTCACTGCCTGCATTGCTATGCCGCCCAGTGCCACTGTGGATGTGGTTGGCAAGTCCAGCTCCTGCACAGGCAACTCTGTCTCCTATTTTTAAGTCCTGTACATTTTTCCCCAGTCCAATTATTATGCCTGCTGCACTATAGCCAATGGGCTTTTGGGACTCCATTTCCTTTACCTTTCCCAGAATTGAATCAAGACCTTCCCTTTTAAACATATTTATGGCCTTTTTTACCTTTTCAGGCTGTTCCATGGCTTTTTTAACTAAAGATTTCCCCGATTCTTCAACCCCTGTAATTTCTGTACCTGCGCTGATACAGGAATATAATACTTTTACTAAAACACCATTATCTGAAACCACTGGTGCTGGTACATCTGACACCATTACTTGTCCTTTCTTAACTAATACCTGCTTCATAATATCATGCTCCAATCTATTATTTATTTGCCCATATTTTTTTAACTAGTAATTTCATTACATTTTCATTAAAATGATATGGATCTTTATAATTATCCTTATTTGTTGTTATTTCATTTACAGTATCAAAGTCAATTACTGTGGTTATTGACTTTAAAGTGGATTTATATTGTTTGTATTCTTCCTGCAGATTATAATCTTTAACTTTGTTTTGCAGGTCCACATGAGTAGGAGGTATCCAAATAACAAAATTAATATTATTTTCATTGCAGTAGCTTTTTATTTCCTTTAACTGTTTTATATAATTATCCGGCCATTTATACTTGCTGTAAAAGTAACCAGTTATTTTATCACCTAATTGGTATTCCCAAAATGCCTCCTTATTCATTTCAGGTTCTTCAGAGTATGGATCTATATTAAAAAATTTATATTCCAAATTATAAAAAGATGATTTTAAAATAAAACTATTTAAATAGTAATTGATGGGTGATTTAACTATACTTTTTGCTTCCTCTACCAAATTCATATTATTATTATCAGAAAAAAGGTTAAAATTAATTGCCATATACACATTATTAATTTTAGTAATTTTTGCAGCATACCAAAAAGTGTCTATTGCTTCCTGCAGGGTGCCTCCGCCATATGAAAAATTATAATATTCCTGTCCGCTTACATTCTTAATTTCTTCTGTGGAAATACTGTCTGATCTTGAATCTCCAAGCAGAATATCATTACATGGGTGGTTTTTAAATTCCAATATCTTATATATCCTATAATTCATCCTATAGGAAACCTCTTTTTTATCAAAGCCCAGATTATATTTTTCATTGTAATTATATGGATCTACTAAGTAGTTAATTGCAAATATTGTCATTATAATAAATGCTATTGTTATAATAAATCTGCAGAAAAAACTTTTCTGGCTCATGTAATTCCCCCCCTTAGAACTGAAAATATAAGAATTCAGTTGGTTTATTTAAGCTCATCACACAAAAAATATAAATGAAAATTGTCACTATAAGCCATAAATAATTTGGTTTCCAATATTTCAAATATATTTTCTTAATGTTTGGTACAAACATTACTGCCAGAAATAATAGGGTACAAATTATCAATCCCTGCTTGTCAAAATACACCAAATGATTAAAACTAATACCGTTAACTCCTATGATCCCTTTATATACTTTTAATGCATCATGAAAATCTTTAGCCCTAAAGACTACCCACCCCAGCATTACAAATAAAAATGTTCCTAATCTCCTAATGATTTTGGGTATTTTAATACACATATTTTTTAATTTATGATTAACAATTAGTAATAATCCATGTATAGCTCCCCATAATATAAAATTCCAATTAGCTCCATGCCATATGCCGCATACCAGCATAGTAATAAACAAATTAATGTCTTTCTTTAGCTTTCCCTTTCTATTTCCTCCCAGTGGTATATAAACATAATTCTTTAGGAAATTCCCTAAAGTAATATGCCATGTCCTCCAAAAGTCTATAATGCTGTTGGCTTGGTAAGGAGAATCAAAATTATCCGGAAGATTTATATTAAAAAAGTAGCCTATGCCTAATGCCATATCAGTATATCCGGAAAAATCAAAATAAAGCTGCAAAGTATATGCCAAAACCGCTCCCCATGCTTCAATAAAAGTAACCGAACTTGATAAATCAAATCCTGGTGTTACATATTTGATCAAGCTATCCGCAATAACAACTTTTTTTAAAAGTCCAAATGTAAAGAATAAAAATCCTTTATTTAAATTACTCCAATTTAATTTATAATTTTCATGATTATTGTATTGAGGCACTATATTTTTATAGTAAACAATAGGTCCCTGTGATAACTTTGCAAAAAACAAAATTGAAAATGAATAGTCAATTAAACTTATATCCATTTCATTCATTTTATAGCAGTCAACAGCATATGCAATTTGCTGAAATGTATAAAAAGAAATGCCTAAAGGCAGCACAACTTTTCTCAAAAGAAGATTTGTATTGGCTATCACATTAATATTTTCTATAAAGAAGTTTAAATATTTAAAATAGATAAGAGTTCCTATGTCAAATGCTAATATAATAATAAGTAATAATTTTTTATGCTTTTTTGAATACACCATAAAATTACTAACATAGTAGTTAAACAAAATGCTCACTAATATTAATGGAATATATTTTGTATTATAAAATCCATAAAATAGTAATGATGCTGTAATCATTTCGATTTTAGAATATTTATAATTTATTTTTGCTAATAGATAATATAAAACAACAACTATGGGTAAAAAAATAAAAATGAACCCATATGTGTTAAACATCTAACTGCCCCCTTTTAAACAATTTTAATTTTTATGCTGCTTATATTATTGGCAACAGTAAATATAATCTTCTTAGATCTTAACTTTTGTCCATATCCATAGGATACAAATGAATCCTCAATTGAATATTTACTTCTAAAGTCTAATGATATGTTTCTGCCATTTTTGCTTAATACTATTTGGTTATGTTTTTCTTCTACTTCTACTCCATAATCAAGCTGAAAATTTATAAAAGCATTACTTACTTTATTCCCTATAATATTATCTATTATATTTACCTGATTATTTTCCAAATTAATCTGCCTTTCATGGATGACGCCGCATTTTTCTTTATACCCATAGTGCTGCCCGGAAAAATTTGTGCCATTGAATAATTTACATTGAGCAAAGGTTTGTTCCCTCATATAAAATAAATTGTATTCATTAAAATCATTTTGCTCACAGTTATCAATGAATAGAGTGTTATGCATTTTTGTACTTCTGAATAAATTTCTCATTTTATAATCTGCAGTGTAAACATAAACACCGGGATCTATTATAAAGTTTTCTCCATCCACGTTTATTTCAATGCTTAACTGATCATTATGACTGTGTCCCCCCTCACCCCTTAAAGACAGTTCCCCGCACCTTACTATGCAGTAAAATCTGCTATTTCTTAAAATGTAATAGCCACCTCTGTGATATGCTTTTGAAGTTAATTCAGGTTCTTTGCATATTTCTTTATAACTGCCCATAACCCAAAGAGCATCCTCTCCATGATGTTTTCCTAGAATTCTAAAGTCATCTCTACCGAAATATTCTCCTGCTATGGCCAAAACATGAGTAAAATCTCTTCTGTCCCACTGTCCATAATTGGATAATATGAGCAGTCTGCCGTCATCAGCATCACCTATTATTGGGGAAAGTCCATTGGGTTTGTCTATATTCATTATGAATTCACACATTTTCTCCAGCTTTGTGATATACTCTTTTGAAAAAATTATATTATTCTTGTTACACAATACTGTTGTAATTAAAAATATTTCTGTTACAAGCCTATGATAAGCAGTGGAGCCTTCATAATCTGTGCCATCTTCATTAACTTGTTTTTTCATTTCATTTTCAAATTCTGAAAGTCCAAATTTAAGCCAATGTTTTGGATTATTATACTTTTCACTATTCTTTATATTAAAATTTTCAAAAAATATTCCAAGCCATATGAGTCCGGCTAAGTCTGATAAATAATGATTGTTTCGGTTCTCTTCTTCATTTTCCAGGTTTTTATATATAAATCTGCCGTGAGTATATAATAAATTATTAAATTTAATCCGGAAATTATTATCAATGCTGCTGGATTCAATAAAAAAGAAATATCCGCATATTAAATTTACTGCCCTTATGGCAGCATCCATAGTGCATGCCCAATTTACACTGAGCTCAACAGGGTTTTTTTCTATCCAGTGCTGCACTTCTTCTTTAAACTCTAGTGCATAATTTTCATCATTGGTTATCCAGTAAGCCTTTCCAAGGGTAAATAAATGCTGAAATCTGGAAAGCTCCCATGGAACCTTCACATCAGCATTATTATATAAATCAACTATTTTAATATCCTTATAAAATTTATTGTTCCACTTAAACCATGTTTTGAAATCCTCATTCCAAGGCAATTTTTCCCCTAAATATTTATTGCCGGAACCAAGTAAGTTAAATTCATGACTGCAGATTTTATCAGCTGAATTAATTATTGAACTGCACACAGATAATCTATTTAATTCTGATATATAATGGTCCTTATTATTTAAATTATATAAAAAACTGCACTTTGGATTAAAATTATTGAAGAAGACTTCTTCTAAAGTTATGTGATTTTTATTTACAATTATTCTTCTATAGCAGTAATATATTTTCCTGATGAGCCTTCTTACTGCTTTTTTAAAAAATAGTTTAATTGACATTTTATATATACCTCTCTTAAAACCTGAAATTGTATTTAAGAATGCCTAAAAACATTAATGATGATGCTGTAAAAAATATAGTAAAAAACTATCCAAAATACTTCATAGGTAAATCCATAGAAATCATTCCTGCTAAACGAAAATGCCAGTGAAAATAAAGTACAATAAATTACAATATTCCTGTCATTATATAGTTTTTTATATAATAAATTAAATAAACATCCAATAATGAATCCCATAATTACACAGCCTGGGTAACCAAAGTTTAAAAATGCCTCGCTGGCTGGTGAAAAGCCCAGTCCTCCTCCTGCTGCAAACATATCCGTATATATAGTGCTTAACCATGAGCTAGGTAATTCTCTTTGCTCATCATATCCCATCCACTCATAAGTAACTTTTGTAATAATGGGTATAGGTCTTATTAAGGCTTCAAAATAACTTTTGCCATAAAATAATTCAGATGTATATTGGGCACTTGATAAATTGGTGAGATATACCATACCAAACTCGTTGTAATATATTTGTGATTCATTATCTGTTTCCTTGCTCTTCAAATCAAGCACGGCAGATATTCCTCCAGTATAAAAATCACTAAGGTATTGCCTGTAATATTGGAATGCCATAAAAAAAATCAGCAAAATTGCCAATGAAACTGAAATTTTTTTTATTGCTTTTTTAACTTTTATAATGTTAAAGCTGTACTTAATATGAAAAAAATAATAGCAGGTGCACATTAATATAACAATTAATAGTTCTCTCCTCCTTAGATCAATAAATAAAATAAATATTGAGTAAATTAAAATTGCTGCTGCAAATACTGCCCTTTTAAATTTACTCCTGTTATTTATGGCATTTTTAAACATCATAAACAGTGAAAGTATTATTAAATAGTTTGCGAATAATAAATCCATAATCTTATTTATTGTGCCTAAAGATTCCTTTATATTTTTAAATAGAAATGAATATCTGTAATATCTATCATAATTTATAAAATCAAATCCCACCTTAAAATATGGGTATAAGTACCAGACAAAAGAAATAATAAAAAGAATTAACCAAAAATAAAAATTAATTTTACTCTTTTTATTTACAGCTAAATGTTTATAATCATAAGGAGTAACATTATTTTCACTATTTTTACCAAAGGTTAAGGCTATCAGCAGCCCAATTAAAAATAAAATGGATATTAGTAGAGCCTTTTGTACATCACCAGAGTAAAATATCCATCCAATTTCATTATTGCCGTAATTTAAAATTTCAGATGCCCTGAAACAATAAATTATTGGTGTATATAAGTTGTATAAGGTATATCCTAATATTAAACTCACTCTGATATCTATAAAAATTGTTTTGCTTATATTAAATAAAATATTTATATAAACCAGAATCAAAATTAAAAAAATACTGATTTCTAATCCAATAGTTAACTTATTATTTTGTAATGAATAATATAAAAGTATAAATAAGAAAATCATTACTATGATATTTATTAAAAATAAATATTTTTTTTCATAATTCTTTGAACTATTAACCATATTCCCATATCCTCTAATTTCATAAAATAGTTATATTAACACCCAGCTCATAAATTTATATATATTTCTGTATTTCCTCAAATCTTTTTTCCCAGGCATTTTCCCTGGCAAATTGAATATTTTTTTCTCTATTTTTATATTTATTTTCAATAGCTTGTTCAATATTACTGCAAAATTCATCATAATTTTTTGCAATATAAGCAGGACTATTTATATATTCCATCTCTTTAAAACTTGTAGATACCACGTTAAGTCCTGCGCTCATATATTCATAAAGTTTTACAGGAGTAATTGAGTTTGTAAAATTGTTTACCTTAAAAGGTATAATTGAAACATCTGAGTAATGTAAATAATTAGGTACATCATCATAATTTCGTTTACCTAATATATGAATATTAGGAGTATTACTTATATTGCTTATATCTGTATCTATGGGACCAATTAAATAAAAATCAATGTTGTCCAATTTATCAGAACAATATTTTAGCAATTGTGTATCTATCCAGTTATGCATAGCCCCCACAAATATACATTTTTTATTATTATTATCTTTATATTCATTGGGAAGAACAAACTTTTCTCTTTGAAAATTAGCAAGTTCAACTCCATTTGGCAAATAAACCAGGTCTTTTCTTATTGCACTTTTCTTTTGTAATAAATCTTTAGAGGTTACAAAAACAGTATCTGCTTCTTTAAATATTTTTTCTTCAAAATATAGCATACTGTCACAGACACTTTTAAAGCCTGAAATGTCATCTGAGCATCTATGCATCATTTTTTTGTACTTAACTATATCCTTCAAATAATAATACTTGGTAAAACTTAGCCAAAGGATATCTACATTTAAAAAATCATTTTCTTCTAAAACTTTTTTTATATTAGGATAAGTAAACTTTATGCTTAATTTATTAAAAATGGGGTGCTTAAAAATAGGATAATTACCATATTGAAATAATGACTTTGGGGAATAAATATATAAATTGCTGTTAATTTCACTAATTTTATCTTTATGATACTGCTCTCTATTATTATAAAGTTCTCTGTTGTTTAAATATAATAAGTTACTATATATAGGGTTAAGCCATAAAACTTCATACCCATTTTCACAAAACAATCTTGCATATTGATGATTTCCAACATGTAATGGTTGATTATAGTCCAAAGCTTCTGCCATTAAAATCTTTTTCATGGTTTATCCCCTTTTCAATATATCTTCATAGACTTTTTGGATCTGATTTACGTGGTTTTCAATGGTAAAATCATTTTCCCAGTAGCTTTCATAAGCATTTTTTCCATAAGCTTCTGCCACATCGTTATTCATAATTGATTTTATTTTTTCTTTTAAATCCTCAACATCCCCTGTTTTGAACCACAATCCTGTTTCATTATTTTTTACAATCTCTGATGCTGTACAGGTATTTGATATTATGGCAGGTACTCCCTTTGCCTGGGCTTCCAATACTGTAAGGCCTAAGGTTTCATACCACAGTGAAGGGAAAACTAAAGCTCTGGCTTTTTTTAATTCTTCTTTAATGGTTTCCTTTTCTACCCATCCAGTGATTTTTGCTTTTGGATAAATACTTTTAATTTCTTCTTTAAGCTCTCCATCTCCAACAAATACAGCATTTAAGCTGAGTTCTTTTGCTGCCCTTGCAAATAATAAACATCCTTTTTCTTTGCTTAATCTTCCTATATAGATAAAATTATCATTATTTCCTACATCTACTGGTTCTTCTTTTTCAATATCAACAGGATTTTTTACATAATAAAAAAATGCATCCTTTGTTAAATAAGGTTTTAAAATGTTTTTACTTATTTCTGATATATAAATATAATTTTTTATACCCGATGGAATTAAGCCTTTGTTATTTTGCATAAGCTGCCTTAATACTCTCCAAATCTTATGGGAATATTTTCTTGAATCGCAATTACATAAAATACATTTTGGCCACATGGGCCTTTTATCACATATTTCTTCAGTTTTGTAATTATAAAAGCCGCCATTAGGACATACTGTAAAATAATCATGAAGAGTAAATACTATTTTATTATTATTATTTATTGCTGTTCTCACTACTGATGATGATAAAGCCTTTGTCCATGTATGAATATGCACAATTGTATTTTTGTTATCTAATTCATCCAGCAATATTCTAAATTCATTCTCAGCATTTTTGTTCCAAATTCCAGAGATAAATGCTCCCATCCTATTAGGATTATTTAGAATGTCGTATTTCCCCAAGTTCACTACTTTAACGCCGCTGCCTTCCAGCTCTTTCATAGCGGGCCCCACTGCTGAAAATAATATTACATTATACCCTCTTTTTTTCAGCCCAATTGCACTGGTTAAAGCAACTTTTGAGGCCCCGCCGTTTGCATAACAATGATCATTTACTATTACAATATTTTTCAAAATCATTTTAGTATATTCCTTTTACATTTCTTTCCCATGTGCATTCCAATAAATCTGGCTGCAAAATTAGGTATTATACTAAACAATGTTTTATAATCCCTATTTTTAATTGATTGTTTTAAAACATATTTCGCCAATGCAAAACCGCTTTGGTTTGCTTTATATTTTTGTAAATAATTATTTTCTTTTAAAAAAATTCCTGTTTCATAATATCTTTTGTAAAGCTGTATTAAAGTGTAATTATGTGAATGAACAACTGCAGAATCAGCACAATACTTTATTCTATAGCCATTCATAATTATCTTATAAGCTATATACATATCCTCACAGGTCGTTAAGTTTTTACTATCATATCCTCTTAATTTTACAAATATATCTCTTCTAATAGCTGATGAAGCATCAGAAAAGAAAAATGTCATAAGGCCAAGCTTTTCTATATCATTCTTAGTTACAACTCTTGATTTATCAGTATAATTCTTAGGTCTTATATATTTTTCAATTCCTGCTCTTTCACAAATCTGTCTGCTAAAAGATGCTTCACAGTTTCCATTAATTATGTCTTTAGTTAAATTAAACAGCCAAAATTCATCTCTAATTATTACATCCTGTGTAATAAAAACTATAATATCTCCCTTACACATAAATGCATATTTTTCTCTTGTTAAACTATGAGAAAAATCTTGTTTTTTTATTTTATAATAGTTAATATTTAAAGATTTTAAAATTTCTTCTGTGTTATCATTACTTTCTGTTAATATATAATTTATTGATTGAATTTCAACTTTTTTCTGTATCATTAAACTTGAGTGCAAATCTGTAATATATTGTTCTGCATTGTATAAAGGACAAATTATAGAAATATTCATTATATTTTCCAAACCCTCACTCCATATTTTTTAGCTTCCTCCTGATTAATAACTGATTTTGTATCAATAAACACTGCTTTATTTTTTATTAATCTGTTTATATGCTGAAAGTCATTTAATTCAATGCCGTTTTGTTTTGCAAGTATCAGCACTGCATCTGCATTTTCTAATGCCTCATCTTCAGTATTTACTTTAAAAGCATACTCAGTTGGAACTACTGGATCAAAGGATGCTACACGAGCACCCTTTTTCACTAATATGCTGCATATCTCCACTGAGGGACTGGTTCTGTCGTCATTACAATAGTCCTTCATAGCCAGACCAAGTACCGCTATTTTTGAATTTTTTAGCTCCTTCCCTTGATCTTTTAATAACTCTTCCGTTTTGTTTACAATGAATTCCGGAAGGGCTGCATTTTTAATTCTGGAAAGCCTTAATAAATCCATATTTACTCCCATTTCTTCCGCCTTTGGTGCTAAATAATGATAGGCATTTGGTATGCAGTATCCTCCAACTCCTGGTCCTGGAGTTAATAAATTTACTCTCTTATGGGTATTTGTAAGTTTAATAACTTCAAATATATCTATGCCAAGACCTTCAGTAAATCTTGCAAATTCCTGACTCATTGCTATATTTACGTCCCTTTGTACATTTTCAAAAACCTTTGAAGTTTCCACCGCTTTTATGCAGCTTCCACATATAATTTCTGCTTTACATACTATGGAAAGCACCTTTGCAGCTCTTTCCAAGCTTTTATTATTTACAGCTCCTACTATAGTTGGCATATTGGCAAATTCCTCAAAGGCCTTACCTTCTGCTATTCTTTCTGAGGCATAGGCCACATAAAAATCTTCTCCTGCCTTCATATTTGAATGCTTTTCTAAAATTGGTATACAAAAATCCTCTGTAGTTCCAGGAACTACAGTGCTTCTTATGATTATCAGGTCATGAGCTTTCATATTTTTTCCTATGATTTCACATGCGGATTGTAAACAATCCATTTGGCATTTATTATTTTTTATTTGAATTCCTATGGTGACTATTATTACATTATTGTTTTTTACTGCACCGGCACCATCTGAAGTGATGCAGTATCTCTTATTTTGTATTTCCTCAGCCAGTATTTGTTTAATGGTTAAATTATTGAATTTTTCAGTTTGATAGGTTATTCCTGATTTTATATTGTTTACAAGATTTTCATCTATATCTACACCTGTAACGGTGCAGCCTCTTAAGGCAAAGCTTAGTGCCAATGGCAATCCTACAAAGCCCTGTCCAAAAATACATATATTTTTATAATTAAAATGTTCTGCCTGTTGACACATAGTTTAATCCCCCTATAATTCTGTTAATTTTTAAATTCTAGAATGCACCTTGTTTTTTTATAACCACAACCACAGTTTTAAAAATAATTTTTAAATCCAGCCATATAGTTCTATTGTCTATATAGTCCATATCAAGTTTCACTCTTTCCTCATAGGTGGTGCTGCTTCTGCCGTTTGCCTGCCAATTTCCTGTAAGTCCCGGCTTAACTGATAACAATTTATCTGCACAGTCGCCGTATTTTATAATTTCTTTTTCAACTATAGGTCTCGGACCAACTACGCTCATATTGCCAATTAATATATTAAAAAGCTGAGGTAGTTCATCTAAGCTTGATTTTCTTAAAAACTTACCTATCTTTGTTATTCTGAAGTCATCTTCTAACTTAAAATTTTTTTCAAATTCTTCTTTCTGCTCAGGCGTCAGGTTTTTTAAAAGCTCCTCTGCATTTGATACCATTGTTCTAAATTTATAGATCTTCATTACACTGCCGCCCTTGCCAAACCTTTTGTGTGAAAAAAAAATAGTCCCCCTGGAATCAAACTTAATAACAATGCCAATAACTAAAAAAAGTGGTGAAAGAATAATAATGGCAACCAGAGAACTTATAAAATCAAAAAGTCTTTTTATAAAATTATAAAAATGTCTCTTTGATTTTAAGTTATTTATGTCAACTATTTCTTCACCATTTAATTTTTTATTGTGCATTATTTATATACCCCCTTGGATTTTAAAATACTTAATGTTGAAAATTGTGCCATAATACATTTATTAAAGTGTTTACATTATGTATTTTCTCCTCAGGTTTTCTACTTTTTCTTTGGTCCCTGAGTATTATAATAATATTTATAATATGCATCTTTGTTTTTTAATGTGACTTTAACTTTGTTCAAAACCACCCCTATAATCTTAGCATTTACTTTTTGCAGTAATTCCTTCGCCTTTACTGCCTCCTCTTTTCCAGTTTCGCCTGAGGATATTACTAAAACACATCCATCAGCCATTCTTGACATCAATTGAGCATCTGTGACCACTGCCACAGGAGGCGTATCAAAAATGATGTAATCAAATGTTTTTCTTAGGGAAATAATTAAATTATTCATTTTATCTGAGGCCAATAATTCAGATGGATTAGGCGGCCTTACTCCAGACGTCAAAATGAAAAGATTTTCCAATTTGCTTTGCTGTATTGCTCTATAAATATTTATTTCTTCCACAAGCACATTGGACAATCCCCCCATGTTTGATAATCCAAATAGCTTGTGTTCCATGGGCTTTCTAAAATCACAGTCGATAAGTAATGTTTTTTTTCCGCTTTGTGCCATTACAGAAGCCAGATTTGCTGACACTGTGGATTTTCCTTCCCCAGGCCCTGCTGAGGTTATCATAATGGTCTGCAGTATTGAATCTATAGAATAAAATTGTAAATTTGTCCTAAGCATTTTATACTTTTCTGCTGCGGGTGAGTTTGGATCATCTATTGTAATAATTGAACCTTTTATCATGACTTACACTCCATTCTATATAATTTAGTCAGCTATGGTTGGTCTTTAGGGATACTGCCTATAACCGGCAGAGCTAAATAACTTTCTACATCTTGTTCAGTTTTTATGGCATCATCCATATATTCTAAAACGTAGGTTAAAATCAAAGATGCCATTAATCCAACAAAAAATGCAATAATAATATTTAATATTTTATTAGGTTTTACGGGCACAGTGGGCATTTTAGGCTTATCCAGCAGTTGCATATTTGCTTCCGGAGTAAATTTTAATGCTGTTGAAATAAATGAATTGGAAACTGCACTTATAATGTTATAAGCTTCTTTTGCATCATCGCTATTAACTTTGATATCTAGAATTTGAGTATTTTGCTGCGGAGTTACAGTGATATGTTTACTTATATAATCTGATGTTACTTTTCCACCAACTTTAGATGCAGAATTCTCTGCCACAGTATTTGATCTGGCAATTTCAGCATAGGTTTTCATTAATTGCTGAAACATATATACATCATTATCATTTAAGCTGCTGTCCATCTTCCCTTTGTTATCCCTTCCAATCACCACACTTACCTCTGTTTCATAGGTAGGTTTTATCACATAAAAGCTTAACACAGCTGTAGTTATGGTACTTAGCAAAGTGATAATCATAATAATAGCAATTCTCTTTTTCATTATCTGCAGGAAATACTTAAAGTCCAATGTATTTTGGTCATTCATCTGCTTTCCCCCATTAAAATAATTTACATTTATTCAAAACCCCTTAATTTGACTATAGTAATATATACAATGTATTATATTTACAATTTAATAAAAGTATGCCAAACAAAATAAAAGACCATGTAATCTTTTATATGATCACATGGTCAATATATGCTTTTTCTCTATTTGTGTTCTTCCATTTTTATATATGCCTTTAGAAGGGCTATATCTTCAAAAGTAGTTATTTTAAAGTTCAATTTATCACCCTGCACCAGATGCACCTGCTTTCCAAATCTGAAAACCAGCTGGCAGTCGTCTGTGGAATTACAGAAATTATCAGTCATTGCCTTATTAAAAGCTTCTAGTATAACTGAATACTTGAAGCTTTGAGGAGTTTGAACCAGATACATTTCGCTCCTTACAGGAACTTCATGGATTGTAAAACTATCCAGGCTTCTTATTATGGTATCGTTAGTAGGAATTACTGTGTTAACAGCGTTATATTTCCTAGCGACTTCAATATTTTCTGAAATAATTCTCTGGCTTACCAGAGGTCTTGCTGCATCGTGAATTAATACAATATCATCATCATTACAATATTCTCTAAGTGATTTTAATGCATGGTATGAGGATTCCTGTCTTGTTTCCCCTCCTTCAAAAAACCACTTTACCTTATGAAGTTTATATTCTCTAACCCAGGTTGAAATATCATTTTTCCATTGTTCTTTACAAACCACTGCAATATAGTCAACATTACAATTTTTATTAAATGCCTCCATAGTATAAATAATCAATGGTTTTCCATAAACATCCAGGTACTGTTTTGGTTTATCAATATCTCCCATCCTTGATCCGATTCCGCCTGCTAAAATTATAGCTATATTCATTTGTTCCCTCCATAGTTTAGAAAGTACTGGTGCCTAAACTAGAATTTAGGTGCTCCAGGTACTGGTTTAATATCATCGTATATAAATTTATAGAGTTGATTCTTTGTGGCATTTAAATCTAATTGTAAATACCATACTCCGTCTTTAGTCAATGCATTGCAATATCCATCTACAGGAAATCTTTCTGGAACAATATCAAATATTTGCGCTGAAGCTACAGAAGTTGCCATCTTAATCATATCTGTGGATGTTAAGCTTGTTTCAGTGTACTGAGCTAAATTATTTACCACATTAGGCAAATTTGCAATACTCGTTTTCATGATTTTATTCAGCAAAGCAATTAAAACTGTTCTTTGTCTTGTTGTTCTTTCAAAGTCTCCTCCGGAAGTATATCTTATTCTGGTATAAGCTACCGCTTGTCTTCCATTCACATGCTGAACGCCAGCTTGGCTTATTACAGGTATATCTGATTTTTCTATATTAGATGTCTCACTTGTGTATCCATTAATATACTTTAATTCATCATTAGTTATATTCAGTTGTATGCCTCCTAGGTCATCAATAATTTTTTCCAAATCGAAGAAATCAACTGTTACGAAGTCCTTTATATTCAAGTCAAAGTTTTGGTTCAGAGTCTTAATTGCCAGCTGAGGGCCCCCATATGCATAGGCATGGGTAATTTTCGTCATACCATGTCCTTCTACATTAACATATGAATCTCTCATAATAGATGATAATTTTATTTTTTTATGCTGCTTATCAATAGAAACTATAATGATTGCATCTGAACGAGATGCTTCATCCTTAGCTCTTCGGTCCAATCCATAAAATGCAATATTAGTAATGCTGTTATCATAGTTTTCAGCTTTTGGACTAATATTTAACTCTTTAGTTGTCTTTGGTATTTCTACCTTTTTCACTTTATTCAATTCCGTATATATATAAGCTGTTCCCATTGCTACTAATGCTAGAACTATTGTTATTACAGAGATAAGCACTTTAAATTTAATACTCTTGTTTTTAAACATACTTCACCCTCTTTTTTCTAACATTTCCTTCTAGATGTTATCATAAAATATGGCTTTTGTCCATTGGAGGGTAACCGACAGATATCGGGTGCTGCCTGGTAGCATAAGACACATTGCGGGTGCTACCAGGTTACATTCCACATAAAAAAATATATTGCCCTAAATTTTTGAAATTGGGAGCAATATATTTTTACATTTTATCTATTTAATAATGCTATTTCATCCATTAAACTATTAACTTTATTCATTAACAGAAACAGATGCTTCTTCCGGTTTTCTAGTGGAGCTTAAGAATTGAAAGTCATCTGCAACTACTTCAGAAATGAACTTTCTAACTCCTTCTTTATCGGTAAAGTTTCTTGTTTCAAGCCTTCCACTGACAGTAATCATTTTACCCTTTTCAGCGTATTGGGCAATTATTTCTGCCTTTTTTCCCCAAACAGCTACAGGAATAAAATCAGCTTCTTTGTTTCCATCTTGTTTTCTGTAAGGTCTTTCCGTTGCAATTATAAATCTGGTAACAATACTTCCTGATTCCTCAATAACCTTTTTCACAGGATCTTTAACCAATCTTCCCACCAAAACAATCTTATTCATTAAAATTATCCCTCCGTAAAATAATATAATAATTGTAGATGAACAACTTCAACTATAAATTTATACAGCATTCAAAAGCGTTGAAGATTCGCTATTTTCACACTGTATAAATTAAGTTTACGTACTGTTTATCTTAGATAAACAACTTCAACTATAAATTAAGTTTACGTATTGTTTATCTTTATTTATGATTATTGACTGTAATGGTTTGGAATAATCAGTTATTAAAAAAATTTTACAGCAAGGAAGAAAATATTCTGCAAAAAGCTTCTAGATATTTAATCCAATTGGATTGGTCATTAAAATATTCCTCTTTAACTAGCCTGCTATTTTTAATGTCTTCAACAAAAAGGGCATCCAATTTTTTAGTTATTTCCTCATCATAAATTACCCCATTGATTTCATAATTTAATTCATGACTTCTTATGTCCATATTTGCAGTACCGATGGTGCAGAGCTTTCCGTCAATGCTCATGGATTTTGCATGCATAAATGATTTGGGATCATACAAATATATTTCAACTCCGCAGGAGGACAGATCCTTTAAGTAAGTTCTGGAAGCATAATATACCACAAAATGGTCATATTTCTCGGGAAATAATATGCATACTCTTGTTCCACCTAATTTTGCTATTTTTAATGCGTTTATTATGCAGTCACTTGGCACAAAGTAAGGCGTAGTAATAAAAATATTTTTTTTGGCCATAGAAATCATTTTTAACTCAGCCTGCATTATAGAAGGGAATTCAGAATCCGGTCCGCTTTTAACAATCTGCATTCTTTTTCCATCATAATTGCCCATTTCCGGGAAGAACTTATCAAATTCATTATTATATGAGAATTCCTCTTTATTTGCTTTTTTTATGTTTGCAAAATCGTCAAGGAAAACTGCCTGGAGACCTAATACAAAATCTCCCTTTACCATTATATGAGTATCTCTCCAATATCCAAGTTTGCCCCTGCCTAAATATTCATCACCAATATTTATTCCACCCAGGAAGCCCACTTTGCCATCAATAATAACAATTTTTCTGTGATTTCTATAGTTTATTTGTGTATTAATATTTCTGAGAAGAGGAGCTAAAAAATATGAATACTGAACTACATCCACTCCACTTTCTATAAGCTCCTTAATATAAGATTTCTTAATTTTAATTGAACCAACTCTATCAATAATAAATCTAACTTGTACTCCTTCATTTGCTTTTCTTACTAAAATATCCTTTATTTCATTGCCTATTACATCACTTTTAACAATATAGTACTCAAGGTGAATATGATGCTGAGCTTTCTCCAGCTCTTGCTTTAATGCTGCAAACTTTTCTTCACCATTTTTAAATATTTCAATGGAATTGTCCATAAAAAGAGGCGACTCACTATTTCTGGAGATTAATTTTATTATAGGATAATAATCCGGATTTCTTATTTGCTTTAGAGATTCATACATAAGTTCATTAATATGTAGATTCGTTCTTTCATTTAGTTTATGTTTCTTCCAATTGCGTCCAAGAAATACATAGAAAAATAATCCTACCGGCGGCAGTATAACAAATATTAATAACCATGCAATGGTCTTCTCAGGCTTCTTTCGTTCAAGAACAATTACAGTAACCGAAATTATAGAATTAATTATTAAGATTGCCCATAGTATATCAAATAGCCTCAAATAAATCCCCCCAATCGGCAGCATTCGGGTGCTGCCTGGTTACAAACAAAGGATAACTAAATTATTTCCCCTTTTGTATTTATATATACTGTTTTGTCATTAACTTCTACGGCGGCAACTCCATTTATAAATTCATGTGCATCGTCAAATTGAGGTTTAATTACAAATTCTAAATTATTGTTTAAGTATCCCCATTTGCCATCTACTTCTACTGATATTAATCCCTCAGATATAGAGTTCACATTATCGTATTTTATTGGAACAATTTCTTTACCCATTTTATCTATAAATCCATATTTTTCGTTTTTAGCAACTGCTGCACAGCCTTCATAAAAACTGTCCACCCAGTCATAAACAGGCTCGATAACTAGTTCATCCTGTTTATTAATAAAGCCATATTTGCCTCTTATCTCTACTAAAGCTAATCCTTCACTAAAGTCACCGGCAAAGGAATACTTTTCTCTTATTATAAACTTACCCTCATTGTTCACATACCCATACTTATTGTTTTCGGCCACTACGGCCAATCCATCATTAAAGCTTCCTGCATAGTTGAATTTAGGTTCTATTATAAATTGTCCTTGTTTATTTATATATGCAAGCTTTCCTCCCAACTGAACTACGGCTAATCCTTGGCTGAAATCTTCTGCATCTAGAAACTGTATAGGAATCACAGTTTCCCCATTACTATTAATGTATCCCCACATATAACCTGACTGTACCGCAGCCATGCCCTCACAAAAGCTGTTTACTTCATCATATTTTGCTTCAATTACATTTTGCCCCATTTCATTAATAAAGCCCTTTTTACCGTTTATTTCTACGGCAGCAAGTCCTTCTGAAAAATTGTAAACATCATCATACATGGGTTCAATTACAACTTCTCCGTTTTCATTAATAAATCCATATTTATGTCCTTTAGCAATAATTGCTTTGCCATCCACAAATTCTTCCGCATAATCAAACTGAAAATCAATTATAATTTGTCCATTGTTATCTTTATAGCCATATTTTTTCTTGTTTCCTACTGGAAATAATATTTTACTCATTTTTTTCTCCTCGTTTTTAAAAATTTTGTATTGACAATTATCGGGTGCTGCCTGGTAGCATTCGACAAATTGTATTTACTGCCTTACTGCATCCCACATTCACATTACCTTCTCTACAAATTCTTTATAAGATCTTTCATAATTATTATTAAAGTAAGTTAATATGCTCTCATTATTGATAAGACTTTGTTTTACATCATTAATATAAATATAATAACTGCTCCAGGTATATTCCTGGGGAGCTTTAACTAAATTGGCCCTTACCGGATTTAAGTGTATATATCTGCTTACCTCCAATGAATATCTATCATCTTGAATTATTTCAGAGCCATATCTTGATTGAAATAAATGTCCAACAAGTTTATATTTATTATTAAAATAATCTGCATATAATTTATTTACTTTCATCATTAAATCCTTAATATGGGTATCTTTTGTTTTTATTTGAAGATGAACATGATTTGTCATTAAACAATAACTTAATATTTCATATTGATTGTCTAAAACTTCAATGGATTTTTTTAAGACCTTAATATAGATTTCATAGTCTTCCTTTTCTTTAAAAATATCACCTTTCCTATTACCTCTTGAAGTAATATGATACATTGCTTTTTCTATTTTTTCTATTTTTTCTATTTTTGAGTTTTGTTGTTTTTCTAGATTTTGCTGTTTTTCTAAATTAAGTTCTTTTTTTCTTCCCATATTATCTCCTATTTTAAATTTATTACAAATATAATGTTAAGTATAACCTTAACTTATTACTTATAAACACCAAAATTAGGCGACAATTATCGGGTGCTGCCTGGTAGCATTCGACAAATCATTAAACAGCTCTATTAACTATTTTATCATATTAACCTATATTTTAACTATAAATTTCATATGAAATTTATAGTTAAAAACTATTTTTACTTCAGTAATATTTTTTACACTTACTTAAAGGGCTGATAAGCCCGCAAACCGTAGGGGGCAATAACCTGCTCCAATCCATTAAAATTTCTATAATTAATTCAGTAGGAGGCGGTGACTAACCGCCATCCTCTTACCATACTGGGCGCACCATAAAAAAACTGCAGCAAGCTTTGCTGCAGTTTTTTATACAAAGTTTTATTTTCACTTATTATTTGGCATTTTATCATGTTCATTGCTGTTAAATAACGTTTCTTCTTCTAAAATTTTTAAAATTCTATCATGTTCCTGTTGTTTAGCATTAATAAATTTAACATTTTTCTTAAGTCCAGGTATATCTTTTTTTATGGGATCTATTTTTTCATCAAACAGGCTGCTTAGTGCAATTAATATTTCCTTATCCATATTATAATCATCTCCTAAAATACTTTAATAATATTTGACAAATATGGGGTGCTGCCTGGTAGCATTCCACATTACTTATTCCATCTTTCTTCCAGTGCTTCTCCCAGCATTAGCTTTACAAAAACAGCACTAGTTTGTTCTACAGATGTTTTTCCTTCTTCCAGATTTCGTAATAATATATATAGGTCAGAGTTAAACTGAGAATTTGTATACCTTACCTCTTTCATTTTTTCCTTTATTCTTTTCTTTAATAGGGTAAGCTGGTTTTCATCCTCATAGGAATTCATTATATTCAGTATCTTCTCTACAAGCATACTGGAATTTCTATCACTAATTCTTAATTTCAGCATTTGTAATTCTTGTATTATATTATCAAAATCTTTTTTATCAACCTGTATTTTTTCTATAATCATAATTTAGCCCTTTGAATGTTTTATATATTTTACTTCTTTTATTAATAATTATAGTATATTATATTAATGATGTAAATTTTAATCTTTTAAAGGAGTTGTAAGATATGAAATTTAAAACAATTTTCAGTAAATTATTAATAATATTTATGGCTGTATCTGTAGTATTATCTGTTTCTGGAAATAAAGTATATGCAGATGCCTATAAAGTTGTAACATTAGGAGGAGACCTTACTCCTGATCAGAAGCAGGAAATGCTTAAATATTTTGGAGTTGATAAGCAGAGTGCCAATGTAATAGAAGTGAATATAGATGAAGAAAAAAAGTATTTAGGAGATACAGTAGACAGTAATAAAATAGGGACAAAGTCTATATCCTGTTCTTATGTAGAACCAACTTCCAGTGGTGGAATAAACGTATCTACCAATAATATTGACTGGGTAAACAGCAGCATGATTAAAAATGCTCTTATAACAGCTGGAATAAAGAATGCAAATGTAAAGGCATCAGCTCCTTTCAATGTATCCGGTACAGCTGCCCTTACAGGAATTTTGAAGAGTTATGAGAATAGCAGCAGCGGCAGCAAGATTGACGAAAATAAAAAGAAAGTTGCAAATGAAGAGCTGGTAACTACAGCTGATCTAGGTGATAAAATAGGAAAAGATAAGGCTGCAGGTGTAATGAATGATATAAAAACACAGGTAATTAAAGACAAACCTAAAACTGAAGCTGCAGTAAGGAAGATTGTAGAAAATACAGCAAAGGACTATAATTTGAACCTTAGTTCTGAAGATATTGATAAAATTACTTCACTTATGGATAAAATAAACGAGTTAAACTTGAATTTTAGTGATATAAAAAGTCAGTTAAGTGGGGTAGCCAGCCAGCTGAAAGGAGTTTTATCCAGTGAGCAAGCACAGGGATTTTTCAGTAAACTTATAGCTTCAATTAAAAGCTTTTTTCAAGGATTATTTAATTAGAAGCACTTTACTAATTTGAAATACAGATTCTTCAATTATAACATTTAATGCTGTAATGTATTTTCATAAGAACCAAACATTCTGAAGGCTTGGATTTTCAATATGACCAAGTCTTTTTCTTGTAGTTTCAACAAGTGAAATACCATGTTTTTCTCTTCTTTATAACCTAAATCTTTGTCATGTCATCAAGTTTTGCAAGTTGATTATTTTTAGTGATTTATTGAATTGAACATTCTTGCTTAATAATTATATTATAAATTAGAAATAATAAGTAAAAAGCTTATAATCTATGAGGTTAAAAATGATTAACAATCTCCCATTGGGCTATTGATGCGACAATTATCGGATGCTGGTGCTGCCTGGTAGCATTCGACATGAAAAGAACATCGGCACTTTTACTTGCCGATGTTCAAAAACATTTAACTTCGTACTATGATCTAGTTTTATAATCTGGCCTTATGGCCTAATATTACTGAACTTTAACAGTAGTTTGTCCAACTACTACCTGTCCATTAATATTACAACGGAACTCAACTATCATACTTCCTGAAGTCCAATTTAAATCTGAACGTGAGAACTTGAACTGACCAAGTTTTGCCTGATTGTAGTATCCGTTGTTGCTATTAAGTGCACTTGCACCATTGAGTTTTGCAGTATTAAGGTCTAAACCTGCAGTACTGTAGCCTGATGGTAAGGTTACACGAACAGTGATAACTCCATCATTAGGTTTTATAACTTTTGGTGTCACTTCAATGGTAGCTTGTATATATACTTGAAATTCTTTAACAATAGTAGTTGTATTTCCTGCGGCATCAGTTACAGTAACAGTAACCTTATAAGCACCAGGGTTGTTCAACTGAATATTATCACCATTTGCAATAACTTTTTCTGCTGCTGCATTTGGTTCCAAAACTGTGATTTGTTCACTTACTACACCTGATAAATTATCATTTGCAGTGTAATTTAATTTAAGTGTATCACCAAGTTTATATATGTTGTTCAAATCCATTGTAACAGTTGGTGCAGTTTTATCAATTTTTACTTCTGCTGTATTTACTGCCTCTGTATTGCCTGCTGCATCTACTGAATAGTAAGTTATTTTGTGGATTCCTTCATCCTTAACTGTGAATGTAGTTCCTTCTACATATTCAGAGCCATCAATTGAGTAGAATGTTTTAGCAACTCCGCTTTCA
>JAQSXU010000269.1 GCA_029256485.1 Clostridiaceae bacterium | reverse complement strand
TTATATAAAATTGGTGCAGATAGAGTAATTTTGCCAGAACAAGATATGGGTATAAGAGTAGCACATCATTTAGTATCTTCTAATATATTAGACTATATAGAGTTACCATCAGACTATAGCATGATAGAACTTAAGCCACTTGATGAATGGTGTAATAAATCCTTAAGAGATATTCAAATAAGGAAAAAATATGGCATAAATATTGTAGCAATAAAAAGTAATAAAAATATAGATGTATCTCCTCCAGCAGATTACATTATTAAAAGTTCAGATATTTTAGTAGCTCTTGGCTCTAATAAGGACTTAAATAAATTTAAAGCCCTAATAGTTGAAAAACAATAATATTGCAATATTTCACCAAAAGCTAATATACTCTATACGAAACACAACTTTAAAGAAATTTCTTTAAAGTTGTGTTTCACTTTATTTGAATTAATTATAAATTTATATGAAAAGTTTTTCAACTTCTTCTTAAATCTATTACTTTAAAAATTATCGTGCCAAATATTGCAGCAATAGCTGAAACAACCATAATGCTCATTTTTGCTGTGGATAATATAGTTTCATCTTGAAAAGACAAAGATGAAATAAATAATGACATAGTAAATCCAATACCAGCTAGAACACTAACGCCATATAGATGCCCTTTAGATACACTTGCTGGCAATTCAGCTATTTTCAACTTTATTAAAATATAAGAAACACCAAATATTCCAATCTGCTTACCGATAAAAAGACCAAATATAATTCCTAGACTAACCGGAGAAAACATGATATTTGATAAAGTATCAGTATTAATTTTCACACCTGAGTTAGCAATAGCAAATACAGGCATAATCCCAAAGCTAGATAAAGGTGTTAAAACATGTTCAACTTTATACAAAACTGATGTTTTAAATTCAACATCACTCTTTCCAATAGGCAAAGCTATTCCAAGTAAAACTCCCGCAATTGTTGCATGTATACCTGATTTTAAAAAGCAAATCCATAAAATTATACCTATAATAATATAAATAGTGACATTTCTAACTTTAAATTTATTAGCTAATATAAGTAATATAAAAAATATTAATCCTACTGCAAGTGCATATAATGAAATTTGATTGCTATAAAATATTGCTATCACTAGAATAGCTCCTAAGTCATCAACTATAGCTAAAGCTGTAAGAAAAATTACTATTCCTTTAGGTGCATTTTTAGCTGCCAATGAAAGAATTCCTAATGCAAATGCAATATCAGTTGCCATTGGTATTCCCCATCCTGAAATAGTTACTGCATTATAATTAAATAGTGCATATATAATGGCTGGTACAATCATCCCACCTATAGCTGCAGATATTGGAAGTATTACTTTATTAAAGGATTTGAGCTCTCCAAATACTACTTCTCTTTTTATTTCCATTCCAATAACTAAGAAAAATATAGCCATTAATCCATCATTTATCCAATGAAGAAGTGACATGGATAAATGATAGTTTCCGTATCCAATAGTTATATATTTATGCAACAAATTTTCATAATCAGAAGAAAATTTAGAGTTTGCAATTATCATAGTAGCTATTAAGCAGCTCAAGAGTATTATGCCACTGGAGGATTCATTTTTAAAAAAATATAAAAATGGATTTAGGATTTTATTTTTCATTTTTACTTTCCCACCTTTCTATAATTAAATTATTATTACTGTTATAAATACCCACGATATTTAGTCGTGGGTTAAAATTGATTAATTCTTTACATTTACTTTTAAGCATCAGTTAGAAATCTGTACTTTCTGTTAACTCCAAATTTATTCCAAAATAATATTTATATAAACTTACTAATTATCATTTTTCACAAAGAATAATTTATACACTTGAACTACAACAAGTGGAACGACTGACAATCCATAAATATAACTAAATTCACTCGAGGTTAGTGAACTAATTTCAAAGATGCCGCTTAAAGGTTTAAAGGCTAGAACTAGCATTAATAGCAAATAACCGATTATTACTGCAAGCCATATAGTTTTATTTGTAAATAATCCTATTCTAAAGATTGATTCTTTAGACCTACAATTAAATCCATGGAGCAGCCTTGCTAAACATAAAGTAGAAAAAGCCATTGTGCTGGCAACATTAGCACCACCTGCATATAGTCCTATATGGAAAGCCGTCATAGTAACTATTGCAATAAGAAAACCCTCAAGTACAACTTCAATTGCAAAAGATTTATTAAGTATTGGTACATTAATATTCCTTGGCTTTTCTTTCATTATATTCTCATTATGAGGCTCAAGCCCTATCGCAATTGCTGGCAAACTATCTGTAACTAAGTTGATAAATAAAAGATGCACCGCTGCAAAAGGTATTGGTAATGCACCTATTGATGCATATAATACTGATAATATTCCTGCTGTATTGCCTGATAAAAGAAATTTAATTGAATTTTTAATATTTGCATAAATACTTCTTCCATTTGAAATAGATTTTACTATAGTAGAAAAATTATCATCAGCAAGCACAATTGAAGCAGCATCTTTAGCAACTTCTGTTCCTGTTATTCCCATTGCAATTCCTATATCTGCCTGTTTTAAAGCTGGTGCATCATTTACACCATCTCCTGTCATTGCAACAATATTCCCTTTTTCCTGCCAAGCTCTTACTATTCTAATTTTATGCTCTGGAGATACTCTGGCATAAACTGAAATTTTATCTACTTTATCTTTTAACTCTTCATCACTAATTTTTTCTAGCTCAAAGCCTTCCATTGCTTCTGCTTCATCATTAAGAATTCCTATTTGCTTGGCTATTGCAGATGCAGTTATTTTATGATCTCCAGTTATCATTACAGGTTTTATCCCCGCTTCTATACATTTATTAACAGCTTCTGCCGATTCATTTCTTGGTGGATCCATCATTGCAATAAGACCAACAAATGTTAAATCATATTCATCCTCTTTAGTGATCTCTTTTCCTTCTATAATTTCCTTATACGCAAAGGCTAAAACTCTAAGCCCACTTTTTGAAAACTCTGTATTTATTTTTTCAATTTCTTTTTTATGTTCTTCTGTAAAATCATTTATTCCCTCAGATGTTTCAAACTTTATTGTTCTTGATAAAAGTACATCTAGTGCACCTTTAGTTATCATTATATGTTTATCTTTAAACTTGTGAACAGTACTCATTAGTTTTCTGTCAGAATCAAAAGGAACTTCTCCAAGTCTTCTATATTGTTCTCTTATAATTAATTCATCTAAATCATATATTTCTCCTAAATTAACTAAGGCAACTTCAGTTGGATCTCCAATTTCTTTATTCTCTACAGTAACAGCATCATTACATAACAATGCCATCAAAACTAAATCCTTTTCTAAAATATTATTATGATCCAAGTTATCATGTTCAAGTACCTCACCATTAACAAAAACTTTCTGTACAGTCATTTTATTTTGCGTTAATGTACCTGTTTTATCTGAACATATTACTGAAATACTGCCAAGGCTTTCAACTGCATGAAGCTTTCTTACTATAGCATTTTTCTTAGCCATCTTTTGAGTTCCAAATGCAAGAACAATCGTTACTATTGAACTTAAAGCTTCTGGAATAGCTGCCACTGCTAATGATACAGCAAACATAAAGGAATCTACAATATTACGTCCTCTAAATATATCTAAACTAAAAATAATTACTGAAATTATTAAAATAACAAAAGCAAGCTTTCTCCCAAAGTTGTCTAACCCAACTTGAAGAGGAGTTTTCTTTTCCTTTGCATTCTCTAATAGATTTGCTATTTTACCTATTTCAGTATTCATGCCTATATCAGTAACCAAAATGACACCCCTTCCATAAGTCACAAAACTTCCTGAAAAGACCATATTCTTTCTATCTCCAATTGATACATCTGTTTTATCTATAATGTCAACAAACTTTAAAATACTTTCTGATTCACCAGTTAAAGAACTTTCATTGACTTGAAGAGTAAAGCTTTCAAGAACTCTTCCATCAGCGCTGACATAGTCACCAGCATCTAAATATAAAATATCCCCTACTAAAAGTTCCCTTGAAGGAATTTCAAGCTTTTGCCCATTTCTTAAAACTTTAGCTGTTGGT
>JAQSXU010000268.1 GCA_029256485.1 Clostridiaceae bacterium | reverse complement strand
AGCATGAATTCCTTCATGAACAATAACTATAGGAATCATAAGCAGTATTAAGTATATGTAAAAATTCAATATTATATATTTGCTAGGATAGTTATATATGAAATCTTGCTGCAGTAATATATCAATGATATCTGTGACTAGATCGCGGAGTATAAAAGCTACAGCTCCTGCAATGATTAAACATATTATATGAGTTCTCCAATTAATTTTATACGAAAAATACATGTCGACATCTCTGTTATAAGTGTTGACATGTATTGATACTTATAATCCTAATATAAATATTTTTAAAATTTACTCATCTTTTGATTTATCAACTACTGCTTCAAGTATTGAACTATCTAATTGATTGGATGTGTCAAGTTTATTTATTTTAGAAATTAATTCTACTAATTCTATATTTTCTATAGAGTTTAATATTGGATCTTTACACAAATTAATCAATTCTATCTTATTTTCCTTAGTGATTTTATCTGTTCTTAAATACAGTTCTATATCTTCAATATCTAACTGTATATTTTTGATAATAGTTTTTAAAAATCCATCAAAATTTTTGATACTCCAGTAGTAAAACAAACTTATATAATTAGCTTTTAAATATAAAAAATCAGCAGGTAAAAAATCCATGTGATTTTTATCTAAAATTAATCGTAATCTTTCATTAGATACTAATTTTTTAGACTCTGGACAAATATAATTATTAGGAATAGAATTTATAATTTCAGAAAAACAATCATTATTTAGAATTTCATTTTCATATAAATATTGATATAATTTATTATAAACTTCATCTGAAAAATCCTTTTTATCATCTATTTTAGTTGATGATAACTTAATATATGATTGTCCTTTATTAATTTGCTTAAGCATTTCTTCACTCAATTCATCGTATTCTTCAAAAATGCAAATTATATTATGCCAATTTATATTCCATTTTTCACACTGAATTATTTCACTCCATAATATACTTGGCACAGTTTTAAAATCTTCAATTATAAATTTGCATTTACTTATAATCCCACTTTTTGTGTTTATGTCTATACTGTTATTATTTAAAAACTCATTAATTATTGATACATCCTCATCTGTATTCTCTGGTAATTTTAGAAAAACTTCTGTTAAGTATTTATTTAGGTCACTTTCTATATAATCATATAGATATTTATTTTCAAGATTTTTAATAGAAGAATAATTTTTAGAGTCAAATATTTTCATTTTTTCATTATTAGAATCTACAATATATTTATAAAAATATCTGATCATGTCTTCATTTATTTCAAACATATTATTTTCTAATACATATGATATAAGTTTATATTCTAATTTTTCATTATAATTTGAAGAATTTTTGATTTTAGGTGATTCTAACATATAAAATTTTATATCTAATTCTTTAAAAATACTTTTTAGTTTTTCTTCTACATTACTTTTATAATCTATTTGAAATGTATGTTTTGTATTTTGAATAAACTTCTTTATATTCCCTTTTGTATTTAATTTAATAATATTGTCTATATTGCAACTATCTATAATACAAGCAAAATAATCATCTATTTTTTTCTTGGTAAATTTTGATTCATTTATAATAAAATTCCAAAATCCAGTATATCTCTTACACATCTCGATAATAAATATTTCTTTTTCCGTATAATCTAATTTATCAAAGAATTGGTCTATAAAATCTATTCTCTCATTTATATTTTTTATTAATTCATCTAATATTATATTAAATCGTTCTCTTTTAATAGATAAATTATTTAATAAATATTCTAGTAAAGAATTATTTAATACTGATTTACTTTTAAGTTCTTCAGTAGATATATCATCTATTATTTCATTAACTTTTTTAATTGTATAATCGTAGCCTAATTCTGTAGAATTTTTAACATTTCTTAGAAATTCCATATCTTCTTCTGATATAGCTCCTGGATAAAAATATGAAATATAATGTCTGTAATTTTCATCAATATATCCATTCTTAATTAAAAATATAATTAATTTTTCATCCTGTATATCATCAAAAATTTCATTAACATTATACTCTTTAATTAGATTTTTTAATGAAATTAATTCAAGTTCTACATTTTTATTTAAATAAACATTTAATTTTTCTTTTTCTTTTTCCAAATTTTCTTTATTTTTTAATTTTATAGCTTCAGCCATAATAAAGAAATCATCATGTTCTTTAAAAGCAGTAAATAAATCATCATAGGAAACTGAATCATATCTCCCATTAAAATAGACTTGTATACTTTTATTTTTAACAAATTGTTGTTGTCTACCTAGCAGACCAATATTTATATTATGTTGTACATTTATTTGTATGTTAGAATTATCATTAGTTTTAAAAAAGTTAATACCTTTTTTACGCCATCTATTAACAAAAATTGCTTCCAAATCCTCGATTGATTTAGCAATTATGGAATCAGATAATCCTATTAAATGCCTCATGTTTTTTATTTCTATATTTATATTTTCTATTTCTTTTTTAATAAACTTACTTTTGCTATCAAATATCTTTTTAATAAAGCCTTTGTTATATTGCAACTCAAAAAAATCATTAGGCATCAAATTTTTATATACAATAATCGAAAACAATTTATCGCAATTTATTTTATCATTGTTAATTTGATTATAATAAATTATATATTCATTAATAATATTATTCAACATTCTCATGTCGTCTAAAAATATAGTAATATCTTTTATCAATCTTTCAGATGGTTTATTACTTATATCATTAAATTTGTCTAAGACTATTTGTCTTGAGTTAAAAGCATCTACAAAAGGAATAACTGGAATAATAAAATCAAAAAATTTTGTACGTTCTTTACTTAAAAACATATTATCTTTTATTGCATATAGAAATATTATTCTTCTATTGATATTTTCATAATTATTTAAAAAATTATTTATCTCTCTTAAATTAGTAAAAATATATGGATTTTCAAACCTATCAATATCTTCAAAAATTAATATTTCATATTCTGTTTCTTGAAAAAAATATAATAATTCATCAAGATATTTATTATAAATAGATTCATTATCATCAGATATTACTTCTATCTCTGTTTTATCAAATTTTATCTTAGAAATTTTTACACTTTTTAAAATTATATATATAAAATAATATAGAATTATAAATAGTGTAATAACAAAAAATATACTTATTATACAAACCAACCAATTCTCTTTAATTAATTTAAATATCAAACTCAAACTAAAATTTATCCTTTGAAATTTAAAAATATGATTAATATTATATAGTGACCATCCACTTACAAAAAATGTAATTAGTATTATTAATGTTTTCCAAATATTTTTTGTATATATTTTATTAATTTTTTTAAATCTAGAAAATGGAGTCTTTTTCCCATCTATTCTATAAATAATTTGTTCCAAGATACTTTTCTCTATAATTTGTTGTTTGTCTTCTTTATCATCTTTTTCATCAAAAGTAGCTAATGAAATTTTTAAATATTTATTTTCCTTTATATTATTTCTTTTTATATAGCTTTCAATTATTGTACTTTTACCAGCACCATATGGTCCAGATAAAGCAATATTTTTTATTTTTTTATTAGTATCTATAGCCCAATCTAATGCTTCATGATATGTTTCAACTCTACTAACTTGATCTTTAGGCATTAAATCAGAATATAGACTTTTTTCATTATTAATATTAACTTTTAAAAGTAAAGTTTTTTTATATTTTTTTATTGCAAGTTCTATATATTGTAATATATCTAATATTTTTAAATATACTTTTGTTTTTATCATAAAATATAATGCCTTTCTTTTTAATAAATTTTATACAAACAATAGAATTATTCCCATCGCCTTTATTTTAAGGTATTTCACTAAAAAGGACAAGTATTTACAAAAAATTAAAATTCATACTGGAAATGTTCTATATGCCACGATATAATTACTAACATAGATTAGAAATCACAATTGGAGGGTACTGACTATGTCAAAATTAAAACACACAAGAATTGGAATTATATCTTTTATTGTTTCATTAATACCAATAGTTTATATGGCTATACAATTTATGATAGATTATAATGTTCCACCTGAAAAGAACATTACAT
>JAQSXU010000267.1 GCA_029256485.1 Clostridiaceae bacterium | reverse complement strand
GCTGCAGAATATAGGACTTAGAGCAGGAGAACGAAGGTTTGAAGAGCTTATGACTAGGGAAGAATCTGAATCAGCCTTTGATCTTGGTGACATGTATGCAGTATTGCCATTGTCATTGTCCTATGCAAAAAAACTGCTGGAAAGGTACAGCGAATATAAAAAAGTAGAAATAGGAAGTTATAACTCTTCAGATAAAGATGTTTTAAGTAAAGATGAAGTAAGGCTGTTGCTTAAAACGGAAGGTTTAGTTTAAAATGAAAATAGCAATTAGGGCTGACGGCGGTAGTAAAATAGGTATGGGACATATAATGAGGACATTGGTATTGGCTAAGGAACTTTTTAAAAATAATGATATTTTTTATATATGCAGAGTGGACACTCCCTTAAGTGATAAATATAAAATAGGTATAGAAAAAATCAAATCTGAAGGATTTCCAGTAAGAGAAATAAGAGAAGATTTTATTCTGGCTGATATGAAAAATATATCTGCAGATTTGCTTATAACCGATAGCTATGATGTTGATGAAATATATTTTGATGAAACTGCAAAAATGTTTAATAAAACAGCTTACATCGATGACATGAACTTTTGTAACTATAATGTGGATTTTTTAATAAATCAGAATATTAATGCTGACGACCTGAATTATAATGTTTATAATGGAACAAGGCTGCTTTTGGGTACTAAATATCTTATGCTGAGGAATGAATTTAGAAGTATTCCTGAAAAGTATATAAAAGAAAAGCCTCAGGATATAATGATAACCGTAGGCGGAGGAGATCCATTTCATATTACAGAGCAAATTTTAGATTATGTAAATTTATTGGATTACAATTTTCATGTAATTATAGGGCCTTCCTTCAGTAAAAATGCGGATTTCAAAAAATACGAGGGGGGACATATAAAGTTGTGCTATAATGCAGATATGCATGAAATAATGAATAAATGTGATGTGGCAGTATCTGCCTGCGGAAGTACTTTATACGAGTTGGCAGCCTGCGGCGTACCAGCTTTGGGAGTTATAGTAGCAGATAATCAGCAGGGAATAGCCAATAAGATGAATGAGTTGGGAGTAATAAAATGTGCAGGATGGTACAACAAACTGTCCAAAGATACATTTGTTAATGCATTAAATCATTTATGCGAAGATTTTTATGAGAGAAGTAAAATGTCAGCTAAAGCCAGAATAGTTGTTGACGGAAACGGCGTGGATAGAATAGTTGAACAATTAATGAAGCAGTAGATTAGGAGTGATAATATGAATATATTAGTAACTGGTGGAGCAGGCTTTATTGGCCGCTGGGTAGTAAAGAGATTGTTAGATGATGGTCATAAGGTAGTAGCTTTAGACAATTTATCTAATGGAAGGCTTGAAAATATTGAAGAATTTAAGAATAGAAATTTTAAATTTATTAAAGGTGATATAAAGAATGATGCTGATATTGATGCAGCTTTTAAAGAAAAATATGATATTATATATCACTTAGGAGCATCTATTAATGTTCAAGACAGTATTGATGATCCAAGAACTACATTTTTTAATGATACAGTTGGCACTTTTAACATTCTTGAAAGGGCTAAAGTTCAGATGTTTGGTAAAAATGGCAGAATGGATGGAGACGGATGGGTTTTAGATGCATCAGAAGAAATTCATCCATGTAAAGTTGTGTTTATGAGCACCTGTATGGTATACGACTTAGCTGGAAATGAAGGAATTTCTGAAAGTCATCCAACAAAACCTGTATCACCTTATGGAGGAAGTAAAATAGCTGCTGAAAATATGGTGTTATCCTATTATAATGCATATAAACTTCCAACAGTTGTTATAAGGCCTTTCAATACCTATGGTCCATTCCAAAAAACCGGCGGTGAAGGCGGAGTTGTAGCAATATTTATAAATAACTCTTTGCACGGCAGAGATATTAACATATATGGTTCAGGTGAACAGACGAGGGACTTACTTTATGTAAAAGATTGTGCTAGATTTGTAACTATGGCAGGATATTCAGATAAAGTTAATGGACAAGTGGTAAATGCAGGTACAGCATCTGATGTTACAATAAATCAATTAGCAGAGATTATAAGTAAAGGCAGAGTTAAAGTAAACCATGTTAAACATATTCACCCTCAAAGTGAAATCATGAAGCTTAAATGTAATTATGCAAAAGCAGAAAGGCTTATAGGATGGACACCAGAATATACGCTGGAGCAGGGCGTAGATGAAACCGAACAGTGGATAAAAGGTACTAAACTGCTGAAGTAGAGTTTTTTCCAATGCTACCATTGTCGAATGCTACCAGGTAGCACCCGAAATTTGTCATCCTAAGGTTGGTGTAATAATTGAAAAATGGCATTTATGAAAGAAATATAAACTTTTTAAATACAGTAAATAAACCTTTAATGAACAAGCTGATTAGTATTGGCCAGGGATCAGCTCAATTAATAAGAGGGGAAACTGGTAAGAGAACCATTTGTGTAAAAAGACAAAATGGCAAAGAGATTTTTATACACAGCAGAGTTAATCCAAGGGAAAGCGCAAAATTCATTAGTGATTATACTTTCAGGGAACAATGCGATATTGTATTTTTATTCGGCCTTGGACTTGGATATGAATTACGGGAAATGCAGAAAAATAATCCTAAAAAGGTATATTTCGTAGTAGAGCCTGATTTTCAAATATTCAACTGCAATTTGATGGTTAATGATATTCAGCCTGTAATGAATGAAATAAATTTATTTGTAGGTAATAATGAGAACCAGATTATTCAGGCACTAAATTATATAATAGATAGATATAAGTCTATAAAAATTCAATTTGTAGTACTTCCGCCATATAAGGCTCTTTATAAAGAACTTTGGACAAGGCTAGTTGATCAGTTAAGAAAGCTTCTTAATGGATATGTGGTTGCCATCAACACAAATAATTCGCAGCAGAAGAAGTGGGCCAGAAATTATGTTATGAATTTAGATTATTTTAATAATACACATCCACTAGAGAAATTAACGCAAAGTTTTGCAAATAAGCCGGCTATTATTGTTGGGGCTGGACCGTCTCTAGAAGAAAATATAGAAGCTTTAAAGCTTGTGCAAAACAAAGCTGTTATTGCTGCAGTAGGAAGCGGGGCAGCAATACTTGAAAGTCATGGAATAAAAGCTCACATCATAGGAGCTATGGATGGAAACAAGGCAGAGGAAAGAATTTTTAATAATTTAAAATACAATGCTGATTCTATGCTGTTTTATTCCAGTCAAGTTTACTACACTGTTCCCAACTTGATTAAAGGCAGCAAATTTTTAATGAATCAAGTAGAGATGGATGAGTATTTACATAAAAAATTAAATTGGGAATGTAGCAGTAGATATTCTGGACCATCCATTGCCAATGTGATAACTAATAATTTATCTGAACTGGGATGTAATCCAATTATAATTTTAGGACAGGATATGTGCTACAGTAAAAATAAGTTATATGCTGATGGAGCAAAGCACAAAAAGGAGTTTACTAAGCAGCAGTTGGAGAATGACCCTGCATATATAAAGACAGTTAACAATAAAGGTGAAGAAGTGTATACTACACCAGCATTGATGTCATTTAAATATGAATCAGAGGGTATTATTAAAAATCATCCAAAAACAGTGTACTTAAATGGAACAAATCATGGGCTCACCATTGAAGGTTCCCAGAACATTGATTTTAATGAATATTATAATAATAAACTTTCTAATGATAAAGATATAGATTTTCCTGTATTCTCTAAAGATATTAAGACAAATGAATGTGCAGATAAAGTGAAAAATGATCTTTTTAATGAGTTACATAGAGTCATTGATGCTTGTGAAGAAATAGTAAAGTCCATACAAAAAAATACAGATAATATAGTAAATATAATAAATAAAAATGAAAAAGTATTAAGTACCGTTCCATTATACGTTAATGTTTTGATGGGTATGTTAGAATTCATAGAATATTTACTTCCTAAGGATTATCTGGGTAATATATTGAATAGATATCTCTACGTTTTAGATAAATGTTACATAATGGAAAAAGCATTTCAAGGACAAGATATTGTAAAGGAGTAAAATTATTTTGGAATCCAAAGAAAACTATTTAAA
>JAQSXU010000266.1 GCA_029256485.1 Clostridiaceae bacterium | reverse complement strand
TTATATATTATACAAATTAATTATAACTTTTTCTAATAAAAAAATCCAATCCAATCGAAGTAAAATTATTACATTTAAATTACAAAAAATATTTTAAATGACTATATATTTCCAGAACAAAGGTATATCTATTAATTAAGAAGAAAGGAAAGGGGGTAAAATGTATGGCAGTTTCATTAACAAAGAAAGCAACTTCACTTGGGATTGAAGTCCAAAAAGGAGTAGACAAAGCTGGCGATGCGATTTTTAAAACAAAGATGTTTGCAAATGTAAAAAATGATGCAGATCCATCTGCTGTTTATGAAGTGGCTCAAGCAATAAAAGGTGTAATGGCTGATAAAACAAGAGATACCTTTTTGAGTGTAACTTCAAGTATCGATAACAATTAGTTTGGAGCAATTTTAAGAAGAAAGGAGGTAGAGTCATTATGGAATATGTCTTAGCTATAACATTCAATACTTCAGGGGGAACAACAAGTACTTTAAGTATAACTGGAGTTAAGCCTGATATTACTAAGGAGCAGGTTGTATCCTTAATGGATACAATAATTTCAAAGAATATATTTGAAGTAAATGCTGGTGAACTTATAAGTAAAAGTGGTGCAAAGCTTACTGAAAGAAAAATCACTAAATATGATGTTGCTGCTTAGTAGTTAAGTATTAAAGAGAGATTAATTTCTAAGGTAAATTAATCTCTCTTTTATCATATTTACGTTAGGTATATCTATATTATAGGCTATTCTAAAAAAATACTACTACAGTATAGAATTTCAAAACAATGGGGAATTTATATGGACTATGAAAGAATTGAGAAATTAGTATTAAAAGCTAAAGAAAATGACAAAGGTGCAAAGGAAGACATTATAAAAAGCTTTAACCCATATATATTGACAATATCAAAAAATACCCATATTTATGGATATGAATTTGAAGATATAAAAAATGAATGTTATAAAACTGTGCTTTACTGCATAGAATCCTATGATCCTGCTAATAAAAAATTTATAGGCTATGCATTGACTTCCATAAGAAATAGTATAAAGCAGCTTTTAAAGAAAAGTGACAGACGTAAGAATAGCGAAGGCATGGAAGCTTTTATTTTAAATGATAACTTAGAATTGGTCCTTTGTTCTGAAGAGAAAAGTATGGTAGATTTTCTTTGTGAGCAGTGTGAAGTATTATTATTAAGAGAAGCTATAAATTCTTTAAAGGATAGTGAGCAGGAATTAATTAAATATTTATTTTATGATAAAAAGACTTTACGAAGTTATGCAGAAGTTAAACATGTTTGCTATACGACTGCAATGAATCGGAAAAATACAGCTTTAAACAAGCTTTTATCTTATATGAAAAGAGTTCCAATGTAATTTTGGAACTCTTTTTTGCTGCTATAAATTATTAAAAGCTAAAATTTTTTATAACAGATGAAGTTTTTGCAATGTATTCATCAGAGAGCATATCTATACCATCGCAAATTAACTTAAGTGAACAGTGCTCACATGCTGCAATTATATTTTCAGCTTTAAGGGAGCAAGTTAAGACATCATTTAAAGTTGAATTCCTTATGGCAAGGGCAATTTGCTTTTTATCAAAGACTTCTGAGTCTAGATCAGCTATTTTTATAGTATTATTCATATAAATTCCTCCTGTAAATTGTTTTGTTTAATTAATAGATATGATTAACATAAGGAATTATATAGTTAATTTTTTAGTTATAGAGAAAAAAATACCATGAACTATAAGTTATTTTTAGGTTGTATATTTTAAGAATATAAGAATATATATTATTTAGAATTTATATTCTTAGGATTTCTAACGTTGAGAGAGGAGTTTATAAATTCTATGGGCAAGGATAAATTTAAAAATGATTTTAAGGAAGAAGAAAAAGAAATAATAGGTTTTGATGATGAGACAAAAGGAAATGAACTAGTAAGCTTTAACTTTGGAGATGATGATTTATGTTGTGATGAAATCAATGGAGCTTCACAGGAGCTATTGCAGAATTTTAAAAATAATAAAAGACTTATACCACTTTCAAAGATACATAAAACAAAATTTTTAAGTAGCAGTGGCCTTACGAAAAATGAAAATGGAGCTGCACACATAATTGATGGTGAAGCTCCAGATAGCAAACGCTGTTATACTTTAAGATCATCTACGGTTCGAAAATTATCGGAACTTAAGAGTATACATCCAGATATTAATATTTGTGTATCAACTATTGTTGATATGGCTGTTAATTATTTTTACAGCTGTATTAAGGAAGAGTAATTTTAATGACTAGAATCAATTCCAGGAGTTTTAAAAGAACTATAAATTTTAATTCGATAAAACATTGCATGAAAGGTTGATTTCATGCAATGTTTTGTCGTATGGATTAGAGAATAATAAAATAATTGTAGTTATGATTTCTCACAGATCTAATGTTAATGGATATAGTTATTCCGTAAAGGCAAAAAGTTAATGCACTTTAAGAAACTAATAATTAATTAATTCTTAAAGTATCCGTTTGGGACCTATTTAACCGGCAAGTTTTTAATTGTATTATTAACTAGAGATATTAGAAGCTCTACATCTTGTGCTGTGTCCACAGAATCTTTTTGTACTGTATAAAAATAATCGTTATAGATATTTTTATACAATTTGAGTTTATCCTTAGCAATTGATTTTCCGAATAATATATCTTTGATGTATATTTTATCAGATTTAGCAAAGAATCTGATAAGTACATTTTCATCAACCATTTTTACATTGAAATTAGAACTTGTTCCTACTAATATGGCACTATTGTTATCAATTAAATCTCCAATTGATTTTATTAATGTTGGAACTGAGTCATAAATTTTAAAATTCTTAGAGTTTCTTATCGCTCTAATAAATTCTCCTGATGTACTGCAACGAGATGGAGAGTATAAACCTTGGGTGTTTTCATCTTCATTGTCTTCGTCAATTGGTTCGTTTGAAGTGTTAATCTCATCTTTTATTATTAAAAAATCAAATAATGTTGTATTGAAGTAGTCTGTTATTGTAATTATACTTCCAAGTGAAAGAGTGCTGATGTCGTTGTAATGAGAAGTTTTCATTAAAGCTAAAACATCCTCAGCTAATGAAGTATTTTCAGATAGTTCTTTAAGTGTAATGTTTCTGCCAGTTTGACGTTCCTCTTGTTCTAAAAATTGGTTGAACTTGGTTTCAATTCTCATTTAAAAAGCCTCCCTAAAATTTGATTTTATAATTTTTATAAATTTAATATGTTCTATAAATTTAATATATCAAATATTTAAATAATAATCAAATTATTTTTTAATTAAAAAAGAGAGTATAAGGTTATTTTACTTAAATAATTCAATAAATCTTTGAATATCTTTGAATAACATCAAATTAGATTGGTAAGAGTGGAAATACTTTGTCTAGTAAATGTATGATTTTAAGAAGATGATTAACTCCACTTACTCCTAACTCAAGGCGACCATCAGCACTTTTAAATTCTTCACCGCCTCCATTTGCACCACCATTCGTAAATTGTAGATTACTAGGATAATCAATTGAAAAGAGAAAGCGTTTATTAGTGTAAGTTTTATATGTAACATTACTACTATTATCATCAAAAACCTGATTGTTTTGTTTTGCTTTTGTTGGAGTAGCTTCTATTAAATATTAGAATATGGATTAATAATTTTATTAAATATCTTATAAAAATATAAGAAATAATGAAGATATAATATATAATTTGTATTTACAATTGTGTATATTAATTAGTAATAATATTTTTGATAATACTTGTAATATCAATATTATATTTATAAAATATGTAACTATAAAGGTAACACTATTAGTAACAATAATAGTAATTTATTTATTTACTTTTAGAATAACATAAATAGTTACATTAATAGTAACTAATAATAATACAAATAAAGTAACATAATATATTACTTAAGCTGTAACTTAAAAAATGAACTAAGTAATGTCTAAAAGTATAATTAGCTATTATAAAAAAGCAAAAATATTTATTAAAAATCATATATAAGAAATAAAAGTGTAAAATATATGGCAAATAAAAAATTTATATATATAGTATTTATACTATATATATAAATTTTTTATTTGAAACTAGAAAAATAAGC
>JAQSXU010000059.1 GCA_029256485.1 Clostridiaceae bacterium | reverse complement strand
ACTAGAACCAGTTGAACTTGCTGGAGTTACTGTTAAAAGAGCAACACTTAACAATATGGATGATATAGCAAGAAAAGGTGTTAGAATTGGTGCAGAAGTGTTTGTAAGATTATCAGTAAAAGAAATATTGTCTAATATTATAATTAATATATATAACAAATCTATATACAAAATTAAGAATATATACAATAATATGGAAAATAAGTTGGACAATATGGTGAGTAGATTAGAGATGAGAGGAGAGATGATTTATGGATGCTAAACAAAGAATTATAGAGTTACGAAAAAAGATAGAATATCATAATGATAGATATTACAATCAAGATGAACCAGAAATATCAGATTATGAATATGATAGATTATCTCTTGAATTAAGAGAACTTGAAAAAGAATATCCTGAATATATTGAGAGTAATTCACCTACTCAAAGAGTTGGAGGAACAACAAAAAGAGAACTAAGAAAAGTAGAACATGATGTTCCTATAATTAGTTTACAAGATGTGTTTAGTAAAGAAGAAGTTTATACATTTGTAGAAAAAATGAAAAACGAATTAAGTAATCCTAAATTTGTAGTTGAAAAGAAAATAGATGGTTTAACAGTAGTTTTAAGATATTATAACGGAGAACTAAAAGAAGGAATAACTAGAGGTGATGGGGTAATAGGAGAGTCTGTATATGAGAATGTATTAGAAATGGATTCAATTCCCAACACTATTCCGAGTAAGTTACAATATCTGGAGGTACGTGGAGAAATCTACATGACAAACGAAAGTTTTGAAAAAGTAAATAAAGCCCAAGAACAAGCAGGTGGAAAGCAGTATAAAAATGCTAGAAATTTAGCAGCAGGGACATTGAGGCAATTAGATTCCAGCATAGTTAAAGAAAGAAATTTAGATATTTTTGTATTTAACCTTGAGATATCAGAAGGAATAAATTTCAATTCTCATTCTGAGACGTTAGATTGGCTTGAAGAACAAGGGTTTAAAGTGAGTCCGGATTTCACTATATGTGAAACTGCTGATGAAGTGTGGGAGTGTATAGAGAATATAGGAGAAAACAGATGGAATCTACCATATCCAATAGATGGAGCAGTAGTAAAGGTAGATGATTTAAATCAAAGAAGAACACTAGGAATGACAAGCAAAGTTCCTAGATGGGCAGCTGCATTTAAATATCCACCAGAACAAAAAGAAACTCTACTGAAAGATATAATAATTCAAGTAGGGAGAACAGGAAGACTTTCACCATTAGCAATATTAGAGCCAGTAAGATTAGCAGGAACTACGGTTTCAAGGGCTACATTACACAATCAAGATTTTATAGATTCTAGAGATATTCAAATTGGTGATACTATAGTAGTTCAAAAGGCTGGAGATATTATCCCAGAGGTAATAAGGAGCATACCAGAGAAGAGACCAAAGGATGCCAAGAGATATGTTATTCCTAATATATGTCCAATATGTGGAGCCGAAACAATAAGAGAAGATGATGGTGCACATACACGATGTACAAATCCAAAGTGTGATGCACAAGCCGTTAGAAGTATAATATATTTTGTATCGAAAGATGCTATGAATATAGAAGGTTTTGGGCCAAGTTCAGTAGAAGCACTTATGAAAGATGGATATGTAAAAGACATTGCAGATATATATTATATTAAAAACTATAGGGATGAATTAATAGAAAAAGGTATAGTAGGAAAAGAAAAATCAGTGGATAATCTTATAAATGCAATAGAAAAATCTAAAGATAATGATATTGACAGATTAATTACTGGTTTAGGAATAAAGAATGTAGGAAAGCAATCAGCAAAAGTATTAGCAAGTAATTTTGCTAGTATGGATGAACTTGCAAATGCGACTTATGAAAAATTGATTGTACTACCCGATTTTGGAGAAACTATAGTTAATGATTTAATTGAATATTTTCATGAAGAAAGATATCATACACTCATTGCTAAAATGAAAGAAATTGGAGTTAATACAAATTCAAAAGTTTCAGAAAGTAAAAACGATGATAGATTTGAAGGTAAAACATTTGTAATTACAGGTACATTGCCTACTTTAAAGAGAGATGAGGCTGCCGCTATAATTGAATCTTATGGAGGTAAAGTCTCAGGAAGTGTAAGCAAAAAGACATCATATGTACTTGCAGGAGAAGAAGCAGGAACTAAATTAACTAAAGCAGAAAGTTTAGGAATACAAATAATTTCAGAAGATGAACTTAGAGATATGATTAAATAATAAATATGAGGATATATACTAAATGTTAATAAAGTATATATCCTTATTTTTATATAACCAAACTTTTTTGGGGGTACTATGGTTTTGCATGGATGTAAAGCGAGATGAAAAGTGTGGTGGGAGTATAAGTTACATACCATAGAACTTGGAATATATGAAAAGATAGTAAAAAGAATGATTTTAGTTGATAAAATAAAGAGGTAATTAGGATTTATAACAGTAGGTAATAACTTACAACACATTACTAAAAGTGATATTATGGGAAATTTTGTAATGAAATAATTTGATAAGTTATTTACAAATAAAACCAATAATAATAAGTTATAAACTTATTGAGAAAATAATGTAAAAATATAATAAATATACTATAATTATTATATAAATTTGAAATGAGGTTAAATTATGGATAATAATTTAAAATGGTTACATATATCAGATATCCACTATGAATATGAGAATTATTCCACTAAGAAAATGAGGAATAATTTATTAAAAAAAATAGATGAAGAAGTAAAATCAAATAATAAATTTGATTTCATTGTATTGACGGGAGATATTGCATACAAAGGATCAAGTTACTCAACTCAGGTTAAGAAGTTCATTAATGATTTAATAAACATAAGTGGAATTGAAAAAGAAAATTTATTTATAGTTCCGGGTAATCATGATTTAAAAAGATCCCAAGTTAGAGAAAGATTAATAGAGAGTATATCAAAATCTAAAAATCCATTGAATGAGATAGAGAATCTAGACTCTGGAGTATTTGAAGAACTATATAAGGGGCAGAAAAATTTTTGGAAATTCTATGATGATATTACTGGGAAAAAGTATGATAAGAGAAAAATTCATTTCATAGAAAAAAGAGAAAAATTTAATATTATAAATTTAAATACTTGCTTATTATGTGGACAAGATTATGAAGAAGAACACCTAAGCATATTTTTAAATAGGTTATATGATGTTATACATAATAATTTGGAATTAGAAAAGGTAAATATTGCAATTGGACATCATAATATTGATTGTTTGTTTATAGAAGAAAGAAATAAGGTGCTTAATAATTTTGTTGATGAGGAAATCGATATGTATTTATGTGGACATTCACATAGGCCTAAGTTTTCAGTTGATAATAATAATGATAGAGAATTCTATATATCTATGGCTGGGGCAGGGGTGTGCGATGAATATGCAAAAGCAACTTATACAATAGGAGAGATAATAGATACAAAATGCACTATTACGTATTATAGTTGGGACAATGATGATGAGGTATGGAATAAAGAAAACAAAGGATTGGGAAGAAAAGTAAAAGAAGGAATTGTAAGTTTTTCTATAAAAGAAAAATTAAAGTATACTAATTTAGATGAAAAAGAGGTATATATAGAAGAAGATGACTTTAAAGATTTTATCATAGATTTTCATAATAATATTGGAGAAGTTGAAATAAAAGATATACCTTTATACAAGGAAAATATATGTGATAAGTTCAAAAACATGAAGTGTAATTCTGCATTAAAAAAGCAATTTGAAATGTTTGGAAAATATTTCTCAATAATTAATGATATAATGAAAAATTCATCATATCTAGGAATAGACAAAAGAATAATAATACCTAATGTTATATGTGAAGAATATAATAAAATACTAAACCAATATAATAATGGGAATCAAATAGTAGAAGAAATAGTTAACAACATATATAGCAGATATAAGACAAAAATAAAATATTCAGAAAGTAAGTTAAAGGTTTATATTAAAACACTAGTTTTTTGGCTTATAAATGAATGTGATATATTTGATGATAATAAGGAGAATGATGAATGAATTATTTTAATATAACTAAATATCAAACAGTTGAAGAAAATATACCTTATTCATCTATGGTTCTTTATAAGTTACTGAGTGAAAAAATGAGTATAGATGAATTATTTAAAAAATATGCGTTAGAAAATAATATTGTTTTAAATTTGAATTTAGAGAGAATTCTATTACTATGTGTAACTTTTTTATATTCAATTCAAAAGATTAAATTAAATAATAACTTGATAGAGAGGTGGCATGAATGATTCTTGAAAAATTATATGTCTTTTCGCTTATAAATAATTACAAGTTAAAGGAGTACAAAATTAATAATGGAAGTGTAAATATAATTATAGGTATCAAGAAAGATGAAATTACAGAAGGAAATGGTGCAGGAAAAACAACATTTATTTAATGCATAAATACATTATTAGGATCAAAATTACCGGATGATTTTATTAAAAGTGAAGAATTGTTAAAGAGAGATATTTTTATTGTTTTAAAAGTAGAAATAAATAAGAAAACTAAATTTATAGGTCGCAGAATTATAGATTCAGAGAATGGATATATATTAAATGATAATGAGATAACATTAGATTTAGAGAAATGGATGATCAAACCGAATGATGAATTTAAAAATACTATTGAAGAATACAATTATGGATCAAATAATAAATCTGAAATCCCTTCATTTGCACAAGTAAGGGAGTATTTAATTAGGAATGAAAAGTTAGGATTTAATTCAATATTATTAGATAGAAGATCGTCTATAGAAAACAATAGAATAATTGCATTCTTATCGATGTTTCCATGTAATGCTGAAAGGCATATATTAAAATATAAAGATACACTTAAAGAATTAAATAAGAAGAAAAAATTAATTGATGAAATTTCAGGTGAAATCAAAGAACTGAAAATTTCAAAGAAAAAAATAATATTAGAAAGGGACAAACTTCAAAATATTGTAGATAATACAGATATAAGTAAGAAAATAAGTGTTGATAGGGAAAGATATAGAATTACTAAATTAGAATTAAGTGATACTCAAAATAAAATATATAAACTTGAAAAGATTAAAGAACAATATCAAAAGAATATAAATAATTTAGAAGAAAAGATTCGTGAAATAAAAAAACTAAATGATGTAGAAGAGTTTTATCGGAGTTTAGTAAATTATTTTCCGAATCAATTAAAAGTTAATTATTCACAAATACAAGAATTTTATGAGTTTATGTTAGATAATAGAGGTGAATATTTTTTAGAAAAAATTAATGAATTAGATGGTGAATTAGAGGAACTTTTAATAAGGCGTACACAATTGCAACAAATTATAGAAGATAGTACTAAGGTACTTCAACAAGATAATATAGTAGAAGATATTAATGTTATTATAGAAGAATTGAATAATAAAAACATGGAATTAGCAGAGATAAATGTTAAGATAGATTATTTTAATCAAAAGAAAAATGTAAACACAGAAATTAATAAAATTAAATCAGAAATGATAAAAAAGTTGGAAGAAGAGCAGAGGTTATTTGAAGAATACCTATTAAATAAGCAAAAACTAAGCGATATTTTCGATAATATAGTTGATGAGACCTATAAGGATGAAAAAGGGGTACTTGAATATGAAATTGAGCAAAATACGAATAGTAATAAAAGTACAGGAAGAATAAAAGCCGAGTGTCAAATTGAAGATGAGAAGTCACATGGAAGACATTATATGAAAATTAATATGTTTGATATTACATTATTGCTAAATAGAGTAAGCAATAATGGATTAATAAAGTATCTAATTCATGATGGATCATACTGTAAGCCTGATGATAAGTTTGCTAAAGGTAGATTAATAAGATATGTAGATAAGTTATTGGGTGAAGAAAAATGTGGACAATATATAATAACTGCTAATATTGATGAATTTAATGATGAAGATATAAAATGGTTTAAAGATAATAATAAAATTATAGCGAATCTTGATAGGGAAGATGATAATAAAAATAGATTTTTTGGATTTAAATATTAAATGGATAATAATTCAAGATAAGTTTTCATGTAATCCACAGATAAATAGTAATTTTTATGTGACTTTTAATTATGTTTATGATTGGTAAAAATCAATTATATAAAGATTAATTGTTGTAAAGCAAAATGAATTAAGTATTTGATTAGTTATCTTTTATTAAGTGAAAAAGAGTGGAGTTGTATAATGGATACGGGTATAGATAAATTTATACAAAAGCAAATTCAAAAGAGATATCAGAGTAATAAGGAAATGATAGAAAAATCTATTTCGGATTATGAACTATACATTTTAAATAAATACAAAAAGGAATATCATTTAAAAATTTTGTCAATTTATTACTTAATGAGATTTAGGAATAAATTATCCAAATTGGTATTATTGCCACCTAAAGATGAATACGAGAAAATTAGTAAAACAAACGAATTATTTGATACAAGTATGTTATTATCAATTCATATAGGTAAGCAGGATTTGGAATTACGATTCCCGTTGATAGTAAATGTAAGTAAATTATCACATTATATAGAGAATCAAAATTATAATAAGGCATCATTCAATATGGACGATTTACTCGCTATTATGACAGAAGGATATCAGGAAGATTATGAAATAGACAATGAGATTAGGATTAACAAAAGAGATATTCTTTATAAAGAAAAAGAAAAAAATCCAATTATCATAATGCAAGGAAGTGGAGCAACCAGATACACAATAATTAATGGTAATCATAGAATTATGCATTATTCGATGATTGAAGAACGTGCAGTAAATGGATATTATGTTACATCTGAAGAATGCTGCAAATTTGCACTAACTAAAGATTATGAAAAACTTTATAGGATGATATTACATTTGATAGATAAAGTTAATGGTAGCATCAATATTGAAAAGAATATAACTTAAACATCTCTCTATGCTCAATACATATTTGTGTATCTAGTTTTTAAGATAGTTAGATAATTTATGTTTTGTAAAGAAGTAAACTTTATGGATAAAAGTACAAATTATAATTTGTGGGAGCGTTAGATATGAAAATCATTGAATGGAATATTAATCAAAGATCTAATTATAAAAATAAAAATAACATTCCTAATTTTATTAGTGATGAGATTCATAAACAAGAAGCAGATATTATTATATTAACAGAATTTTATAAAGTTAGTGATTGGATAGAATTTGTTAATAAATTAGCAAAATACAATGTTTTTTATACTGATAATGGTACGGATAAAGGAATAATTGAGAATGAAATACTAATTGCTGTAAAAAAAGATATATTGGTAAAAAGAATAATTCCATTGAAATCTACTAAAGAGAATACTAATCCTAATTTTTTAAGAGTTGATATAAAATATAAAGAGAACGATTTAACAATAATTGGTGTTAGAATTAGGGATAGCCGTAGAGATCAAGCCTTCTTAGATAATCAGCACAAAATATTTAATGAGGAAATTAAAAAGATTAGCAAAGATGCAGATAACGTTGTGATGTTAGGTGATTTTAATGCATGTGAAAAGTTTATAAAGGATAAATCAATAAAAGAAACAGATTATACAATATATCATAGTAGTCATGGCGCATATAGTTTTGTTTTTAATAATGGGGGAAGAGCACAATTAGACCATCTTATTTATAGAGGGAGAGGAATTACAGTAGAAAGCGTTGATAACTATTGGGATTTTACCAAATGTGATAAATTAGTATATCAAAACATTCATAATGATGGTGGAATAGAGAATCCATTTCCAGATCATGGGGTTTTAATTGTAAATATAGAATAACTTTTTTTGAGGTGAATTTCAATTTTGTGATCAAAACAAGTAGAATATATGCGGATTTAATGCAATATAGTTGTAACTAAAGGCGAAAACAAACATATAATATTGAATTCTCATAAATAACTATTGATATATATTATTAATTTTCATGAAGAAAATATAAAAGAAGTATATGGAGGATGGTGCTATTAAAAGAGTTTATGAATTTTTAAATGATAATGGCTACAGATCCTAATATAACATTTTGTTTTGAATATAAAGATATAGAAAGTACAGAAAAAGGGAATAGAGAAAAATGTAAATTGAATTTAATTTATAGAGATTGGACAAACGTTACAATATATAAAGAAGTTAATGAATGGATACAGGAAATTTTGGATAAGTAATAACAATATACAGAAATTGGAATTTGATAGAAAGAAGATGATTTACATAAGAGAAGTATTGTTGCTTTTTAAAAAGTACATATTACAATTAATTAATATACTATATATATTGATTAAAAACTTTATTCAAAAAATTATAGTGGAATATAAACAAAATAAGTATATTAATATCTGCAGGCTTTATTTAATATTAAATGTGATAATATTTGTTACTTTAAAATATGATAAATCATTTATCTTAAGTATTGTAAGAATAGTTCATAGTGTAATTCAATCGATGTTAGTTATATTAATATTATTTAAACTGATATCAAGTAAAAAGAAAAATTATATTGAATATTTGAAGTATATGGAAAATTGGGATGCGGCTGCAATGGTAGTGTCATTTTTAGATTCAATTTACTTTAGAGAAGTATCTGCTACACTTAGTATTATATTTATTTACGTTGGAAATTTGATATTTTTTATGATGATATATCACAAATATAGGCTTATTGTGCATGAAAAAGTTATAAATTGGTGGAAGTATACTGTGTATTTTTTATCGTTGCCAATTTTAGCAATGTTAAGTTGGCTTTTGATAGGATTGTTTATGTCTGAGGTTTTTACATCTTATATGTTTATATCAAGTAATTTTGTTAAATTCATGACTATAATTATAACGATATTAATATTTAATGTGGAAATATATTTTACACCTAAGGAAAAAATAGACGAAGTAAGAGTTGCAGTATATTTGGTGTTGGCTATTTTTTCAACTATAAGTTATTGCTTTTTCATCTCTGATTATTTAGCACAAGTAGTTAGCGAAAGTTCTAATTTTACTAAAGAAAGCATAAGGAATCTAATTGATATAGCAATAAAGTGGGTTTCATTGCCGTATTTAATTGGTTCTGTGTTTGGTTGTTTTGTATTAGAGTTAGTTAATAGGAATATTAATATTGGAAAGCAGTAAATTGTTAAGTTTCTTTAATAATTAAAAATAAAATTGCAATAATTAAGGTTAATCTTTTTATTGATTAGGTTTATATTTATGGAAGTATGGGGGTAAATATGAGAGAGAGCGAAAAAAGCGATAAATTAAATTCGACAGTTGAAGATGATGAATATTTTAAGTTACTGAAAAATAAAGGATATGAAGTATTTTTTCCATCAATTGATTCGGAAGAGGAAGAAGTTTTATAGGGGCTTGATATTTTAATAAAAGAATTATTAGGACCAAAAATTTTGGGAATTGATATTAATGTAAAAATATATTTTATTGACAATGCAATGATTAATGCGGCTGTATGTAAAAGTGGAAATACATATTATATTAGTTTGTTTCGTGGTATTATTACGGAATTAAGAGATTTCGTTTTGAATTTTGTTATGGAAAACTTTCCATATGATTTTTTTCAGGAGCAATTTGAAATATCATATGTAAATCAAGGTAGTATTTTTGCGTTTTTTAAAAAAGATGATTGCGAACATTATAAATTAGCAAATAATATTGCAAACAATATTTTGTTTCTAATTGTTTATCATGAAATGGGACATGTTTTTTCAGGGCACCAAGAGAAAATAAATCATGACAATGAGTTTTGGATGGAGGCAAATCAAGATAAGGGAGGAAATATACTTACTCAAGCAAAAGAATTAATGGCTGATTTTTTTAGTATGATTAATGCCCTTGGAGTATATGATTATAATCATCATGAGAGAATGGAAGAATACACGCTTAATCACTGTTGTTATGCGATATCACTATATAGTCTCTATATTTATTTTGAAAAAAGTAATGGAATTACATTTGGAACATACGAAGAACTTTTTGAAAGATCACATCCACATCCAGCAGCAAGATTACTTTATATGATGGATTTTTTAGATGAGGAAACTGAGCATAGTTTAAAGAAATTGTATAAAGTTAATTGGTTAACTGAAGATAACGAGAGGAACATTCTAAGCCTAATTAATGGATTATCTTATTGTGCAATTTGTGAATTTAGCATGAAATTACCTAATGAGTTTAGATTGGTGAATAAACTTTATGAGAATCGTAACCTTAGAATTAGGCAGTTAGTTCAAAATATTGCAAGCGATTTGTATGAAGAAACGTATCGGAAAGTTGCTATTGTTAAACTGAAAGAAATAGGAAGGATTGCTGATGGATATGTAAAAGATGTTTTAAAATCAAATGAAAATTTTGGAAAGTATGATGCTATTTAAATGGCTGATTAACACCAACAAGAGAATGTATGTGTTTGCAAATTTAAATGAGGTATTTAGTTGATTAAATATTAGAAGTTAATAAATTATTATTCTATTGGAATAGCATATTTTCTTGGCATTTTTTGAGTTGTGTTTCAAGTGAACTTAAATAAAACCACTTTGACCAATATATCTGCTGCTTATAAAAAAATTGCAACTATATGGTAGTAATTGGTGAAAGGATGTATAATAATTATAGAATTTAATAGATTTAAGTGAAAATAAAATTAATTGGAGATAAGATGAATAATGAAAAAATACCTAAACAGGAGTACGAAAATATAATTAATAATTTAATAAAAAAAAATACATTAAGTAAAGAAAAAATAACTTTCGGATATAATGGTAAAAGTAAAAATGGTCTTTCTGTAAAATGTATAAAGAGGCTTTTTCTTCCGAAAAGGAGAAATGGATTATCTTCAAGTCAAATTTCATATTTGGTAGCACATGAATTAGCGCATATAGAATTTAAAGAAACATTGTCATTTTGGGAAAAAGTACGTAATTGTAAATCTACTAGAGTAAAGTCAATTATAAATGAAACTATGTGTGATATTAGAGGGATTCAGTTAGTTAAGTTAGATGTTGATGAGATTGAGAATTTTTTTGGAACTTTATCCAATGATCTTAAAGCATGTTATGATGGTGGATATTTCACTGCTGATGTTAGAAAAGCATTTGTAATTGAATACCTTAATAATGGTTTTACTATAGAAAAGTTTAAATCAAAATTAGAAAAAGAATATAAAATATTGATGGATAATTATGATTTAGTTGAAGAATTAGATTTGATAGAGGTTGATAGAATTTTACATTATTATTTTGTAGACTTTAAGATATAAATAAGTCTATAATGTGAAAATATTTTATATGGGTATTTTGGTATATTTTATTGAAAGGTTAATGCTTACTATTTTAAGTTTACAAATATACATGAAATTATCAGTTACATTGAAAATGAATTAATTATAAACTATTTTGCTTATGGGGGATGTGTGCAGTTGATGGATATTGATTCATATAATAGGCTTTTAAATAAGATAAGAGAAAATGAGGTTGTTCTGTGGGTAGGGGCAGGCTTTTCGAAAGCAGCAGGATTCCCTATTGGTAGTGAAACTGTAGAAAAGATAAAAGAACAGTGTAGTGATACAGAAAGAAAGCAACTGGAAAAGTTTAATATGCTACCAGATTTTACTGAAAAATTTGTTAAATTAAGAGCAAGCAAGCGTATAGATTTGATAAAAATTCTAGAGGATATTTTTTCAATAACTGTTAATCAAGAAATGTTAAAGTATCACAAGAAATTAAATAATATTCCTCAAATCGATATCATAATTACAACTAACTATGATAAGTTAATTGAAATGGCATATGGAGATGGGAATATTACAGTTATACGAAGTGATAAGGATATAGTACGTATTAGAAGTAATAAAAAGAAATTATATAAAATACACTCAGATTTTGATAATATAGAAGATCTTGTTATTACTAGAAGTGATTATACAAGATTTTTTGGTGAACGAATGGATAGTATAATGTGGAACCATATAAAAAGTATAATTTCTCAGAAAACTATACTGTTTGTTGGATATGCATTAGGAGATCAAAATGTGGATTTTATATTTGATGATTTAGTTGAAAAACTAGGTGATTTAGCAAGAGAAAGTTTTGTAGTTGCACCAAATTTAGAAAGTTATGAAAGTGATGATCTGATTCGAAGAGGAATAACATATTTAAATTCTACAGGAGAAGAATTTATAGATAAATTGGAGAAAGATATAAAAAATAATTTAGTAAAAGATTGCCAGCATGGGAGGGTTGATTTTAAAAATGTAAGAAGGATATTAAAAGAAGATGGAATTAATGCAAATTTTAGGATAAAAAATGATGTTATACAATTACATTCTATTTCAGAAGGTAAAAAAAAAGTGAAAGGTAATATGAAGGTTACATTTCAGTGCAATGATGATGCAGATAAATTTAAAGAAACAATGAAAAGTTTAAATAATTTATTTATTGGTAAATCGTTTGATTCAGTTACAGTTCCAGCAGAATTTATTAAAAAGATTAATAATTCATTTAATGGAGTAAAACTTTTGCCATTTGATGAGCAAGATATAGAATATGGGAAAATGATTTATAAACCAAATCCTCAAGAAAAAGAAATTTGGGACTTATATATTAATGATGATGAGTGCATTAATTTAGAAGTCGAAATATATAAATCAGAATATTTATTGCAAATAAAATCTGAATGTAAATATTTTAAGTTAACTATAAAAAATAGTTTAGAAAAAGAAAGTGATGATACATTTAATATAAATAGTACAACTTATACAGTGAATTTATTACCACAAAAAAGTTTGATAGAGAATAATAAGATTTTTAAATTATTAGAAGAATGGATTAATGGGAAACCAATTTTGTTGTATAAAAAAGATAATTATGAAGAAAAGTTAGAGGTACCGTATGAACCAGAAGTTTTTGAAGGGGTGAACTTTAACTCATTTGTAGAAAAATGGAGATATATATTTTCAAGTTTAATATTAATTCAAAAGCATTTCAAAGTGCAGTTTGAAAATTTTGATGAAATAACACGTGAAGATATGAATTCTATAATACTATTACGTAATTATTGTGATAATAATTGTAGTTTGAAATTTATAGAATTTCCGGTACGAGTAGATGATTTGAAGAAGATGGATTTATCAGAAGAAGGATCAACAATTGAAATTTCTTTAGATAAAGATAGTCAAGTTATTAGTTTGTTGAAAAAGCATATTGATATTGGTAATGGAACATTAAGGTGTGAAGATGCCTATATTGGAGGATATGATGAAGATAAGACTATTGCTTTTATAAGAAGTAAGTCCAATTCAATTAATATAGAATTTGAAAAGTACAATAAATAGTTTGTTATTAAATTTATGTCCCCGTCAAAAAAAGATCAACTAAGAAATAAAAAAGATTATCTAAATTAGGTCAGTGGACAAGAAAAAGAATTAAGAATATTAATGTTTGGAAGAAGAAAGAGAATGTTTTATAACAATTAAAGTTAATGAATTAGTAGAATTAAAACTATATATGATCATAATTGTTAATTTATTAATGAGATGTTAGTTATAGATTAGTGGAATAAAACATATTAGTCAAGAAATAGTAGAAGAATTATCAGTAACAAGATAAAGGCAACTAAATATTTGTAGTTGTCTTTTCTCGTTATGGAAATAAAATTAGTAGTTGGTATATAATTAATATGAAGAATGAAAATAAATTAATGGACATATAAAATCAACTCCTTTAGTTTTAAGAAATAAATTATTTATTATTAACAAATGTATTTATGAGAGGTTGGAGAACATATGGATAAACTTTTTATTGAATTACGCTCAATTAATAAGTTAGAAGATATATTAACTAGAACTGAACGAATTCAACCTAATATACAGAAATGTGATAAAGTACCTTCTTGGGATGGTGAATTAATTGTATACAATAGTAAGGATATTAATAAGTCTAATGTTATGGGGAATATTAGGGTTCAAGTTAAAGGCTCAATGCAACAAGATTTAAGTTTAAGTGGAGTAAAGTTTCAAGTTGAAAGAAGTGATTTGGAGAATTATAAAAAGGATGGAGGATGTATTTTTTATGTTATTTATATGAAAGATATGGATAATTTTAAAATTTACTACAATGTATTATTACCTTTTGATTTAAAGTTAATTCTTGATGAAATGCATGTAGATCAGCAAAGTAAATCCTTATATTTTAAGGCATATCCTGCTCAAGATATTGAACTTCAACTGAAAATATATAGAGGATTTATTCATGATAGAGAAAAACAAATTGGAACAGTAGATGCTGCGTTTAAAATTCAAAAAATTGATAAAGATAAAGCAAAAAAAATAGATGGGTTTAATTTTACTCTTTTCAACAGTGGTACAAATTTGATTGATATGTTCAATTCAGCATTTAAGTTACCAACTTATTTGTATGCAAACATAATGGAAGGGAAAATATCTATACCAGTCCAAAAGATGACTTTTTCAGAAATACGAACCTGTGAAATTGCTGAAAAGGTATATTTAAATAATAAGTGTTACTTTGATTCAGTTAGAATGATAAAAAAAGAAGATGATGAGCAAATAATATTTGGAAAAGGATTTTGTTGTTCACAAAAAGATGGAAAATTATCATTTAACATTAATGGAACTTTATCTGAAAGAATTAAAGATTTAAAATTTTTAATTGCTCTATGCAAAAGTGAAAAAAATTTTCTTACAGTTGGTGATTCCTATGAAGTAGAATTTAATAAGGAGAGTTTTTTTAAACACATGGACACTGTGGAAAAAAACTTGCAATACATGTCAAAAGTATTTGAAGCACTTAAATATATTGGTGTCACAGAAGATTTGGATTGTGATAACTTAACAGAAATTGATAATAAATACATTAAAATACTTTTGAATAATGTAATTGGGGGAAATGCACTAATTTCAGAAAATGATATTCAGAAAGTTATTAAAATAAAAATTGCAAACATAAATTTTCTCGTTGTGACAGAGTATATTGGAGATAATTCATATAAATTTGAATCGCTATTTAATAAAGAAGATGTAATGGTACCTATTGATTCAGAGCAAGAAGTAAGTGCTTATCTATTGATGGAAAAAATGGATTTTTTGGAAATTTCAAATATTAATTATAATACTATTAAACATGAAATAACCAAGATGGTATACTCTGAAAAGATAGAGCCATTAGTAACAAAATTCATTTTAGAGGCTTTAAGAGCGTATGACAAAAATCAAAATATTGATTTATATAATTGTATTTTAGAAATATCAAAGTGGCAAGTAGATAATGATAATGGTGATATATATAATTTAAACATGTTACAAATTATAAAGAGAAAACAAAACTTTGGTACAGAAGAAATTTTAAAGTTAAATAAAATAAAAAATGAAAGTGATAGTATAGAAATAAAATTAGGTGCCTGTATTTTACTAGAAAGTAAACCAGAGATAGAGATGTACTGGCAGATGTTAGATAGAGAGGCTATAGCAAGATTTAAGGCATTTCCAATATATTATTTTGTAGATTAGAAATAGCATTTATAAATAAGAATGTAAATTCTGAACTGCAAACGACAGGGTGATAAAGATATAAATACTAAATTAATTATAAATTTTAAGAATGAGAGATGATTTTATGAATGGATATGATGATTTTTTTCTGAAAATTAATGATGAAGAGTGGGAAAATTTCGCAGTTGATGTTTTAGAAAAATTTGGTTTCGAAATATTAACTACCCCTTCTTTTGGAGCTGATGGAGGAAAAGATTTTTTAGTTAAATTTAAAGAAAGAAAATTCATCGTAAGTTGTAAGCATTATATAAACTCTGGAAGTCATGTAGGAGTGAAGGATGAAAGTGATATTGTTGACAGAATAATACAACATGATGCGAATGGATTTATAGGATTTTATTCAACTGGTATATCGGCAAAGTTACAGGAAAGGTTAGATGCAATAGAAAAAAATAGTGGATATAAATACTTTATTTTTGATAAAAATAAAATTTCTATTATAATGCAAAAAATGGATTCAAAAGTCTTATTTAATTACGGAAAATTAAAGTCATTATACTATATGAATGTTTCAGAGAAAGATTATAAGCCTTTAAAATGTATGTGTTGTGGAAAGGATATATTAAAAGATAAAAATATTCCAGCATCATTAGCTGGTCTAGCAGAGTATCAAGATGGAACAGTTGGTTTCGTCTATGGTTGTAAACAATGCTATATCGGAGTTAAGTTTTATTTAGGAATATTTTTGGAAGTTGAGCAGGCACTTCATATTCAACAATTAATTGGTTGGGATAATTTAATAGATGATTTAATAGATGATGATAGTATGAATTTAAAGGAAGATTTTTATGAAAAAAAGAATAAATTTGAGAAGAGAATAAGACAAAGATCATATCCTCAAAATTATGGTACTTGGTATGGAATATAGATAAAAACAAGTAGTTGTTTTATGTCTTTTTAAGTTGTAAAGAGTGCTGCAATATATAATGGATGCTATTGTTATCTATTCCCCTGTTAAAAAAATCAACTAATTTGACTATCAAAGTTTAATATAATTAACTAAAGATATATAATACTAAATTATGTTAAATATATGATAAAATAGTAGAGTGGAAAATAATCACTCTACTATTATTTTTTGGAGGAAGTTTTAATGGGAATATTAAAAAAGTAATTCAAAGTTTATTTAGAAATAATAAAGGGAATAAAATAAGTAATAATACTAATGTAAGGAAGTAAAAAATAGTCAAAAATTAAAAAAAGAAAATCATATTAAGGTAGAGGTAATAGAAAAGAAATATAAAAAAATTAAAATTCTTAAAGATCCTGTTGAGAGAAACTTATAGGGGATTGAATTTGAAAAAGAAGGATATATAGATAATGCCATAGAATTTTATGAATTAAATATAAAAGATGGATTTGATGGGAGTCACCCATATGATAGACTTGCTATAATTTATAGAAAAAGAAAGCAATATACTGAGGAAGTAAGAGTATTACAAAGAGGAATAGACGTATTCTCTAAATTGCAAAAAACATCTAAAAGAATGGATGTAAATCCTAAACTAAATAGATTTAAAGAAAGATTATTAAAAGCACAGGAATTAGTAAATAAAAATATAAAGTAAATGTTCCTGCAAGTGATACTATAGACAGTATAAAAATTAAAGCAAGATAACTTATTGATGGTCTAGTACAAGATATAAATCAGAATATAAACCTGATTTATAGAGATAGATTGAATTTAAAAGTAATATAAATGATTAGAGTATAGATTGTAATGGGAGGATGACAAGTGGAACAAAAGTTTAACACTATTGATGAGATGATTTTTTACTTAAATGGAAGTATAGATAAAGAAGAAATAAAATTAAAAACTGAAACAATATTAAATGAAATAGATTTTGTATATAAAGAAAGTACAGAGAATGATAAAGCGCAGAAAATATTTGAGCTTGTGATAATTTTAAAATATTACCTTATAAAAATAAAAGAATATCAAAAGGCATATGATTTTTATAGGGGCAAAATTGATAAATATTATGCAAATTATTTAAATGAAAATGAAGAATTAGATGATTTTTTATTGATATTAACAGAGATTGAACTATTATGCGCAATGAAGATAGGGGAAATTAGCAGGGAATTAAAGTTAATGGCTCTGCTAATTGATATTGGAGAATTAAGTTTTCCAGAAGAATATAATATAAATGGGTTTAGTATAGTTTTTGGAAAAGAATATATTGAGGCTTATGGGCACTTTATAAACTATTTACTAGAAAAAGAAAAAATTGAAGAAAAGAAAATTATAAGTACATTATTATCGTATATCAATTCATGTTTTAATAGTGCAGACAAATATGTCGAGATATCATATTACTATATATTAGAAGAGATCAAGCATACTATAAGTAATGAAAATTTTTCGGAGTTTAGTTATAATATTTTAAATTTTTATAGTATTTTATTTGGATTTATATGCAAAGAAGATTTAAATAATCAAATTTCTATAAATGAGCATTTTGAAGAAGATGATATTTCACTAAGAGGTGAATATGAGAACAATAAGAAAGTTTATGATTTTTGTAATAAACAGAGATTAAATAGTACATTTATAGACTTTTTTAATTCAATAAATGAAGATGATTATAGATTATATTTAGACGATATATATACTGCTTTTAATACATATAACGAAAAGTTAGAGGTATATACTAATGTAGATATATTTGTTATATTATCTGAATTAAATAAGTTGAAATTACTAGATTTTAGGAGAAATATGCTAGATGAATATATTTGTAATTATTTTAAAGAGAACATAGATTTTTTATTTGAATATAAGCATTTTAAAAATATAACTGACTTATATAGTTTAATAAGTGATGATTATGTTGGTAAAAATGAAATTATTAAACAGTTTTATTTTCAATTAGCATATTCTTTTAATGAGAGTGGTAATAAAAAAATTGCTAAGGAGTTATATCAGGATGCTATAGATGGTGGAAGTAAGAGTCCAGCAGTTTATAATAATTTGGGTGTAATTTATGATAATGAGGGAGATATTCAGAGGGCTTTAGAATTCTTTTCAAAGGCTAGTGAATTAGATCCAAAGGATGAAATATCTAAAAATAATAAAGAGAGAACAGAAAAATATATTATAGAAACAAAAAAAAGAGAGCAACAACTAAAAAATACATATTTTAAGAAAGTACAGAAGTATCATAGAGTTATATTATTTGCGATACATAGATATTCAGATGAAGTAACAGATGATGTTCTCCATGATATTATTAAGCAAGACAAGTATATGCTGAAGAGGAATATTAAATTTTTACTAGATAATGATATGTTGCAATTAACTCAAAATGGTATATATATAATAAATCCAATAGTTGAAAAGTTGATTGATGAATATGTAAATCCTACTCTAGAAAGGGAAATCGTAAAAGTTGATAATTCAAAGTTCTATCGACCAATTTTTTATCATGAGTCAGAAATAAGCTTATACAGAGTTCTAATAGAATTGCACTTCATTTTTCCTAATATGAGTTTAAAAACTATTTTTGATATAGATAAATTTAGAGAGTTAATCGATCAAGAGGTACTTTCATATTTATTCAAGGCTCATGTAGATTTTGTTGTTGTAAATACAGCAACATATTTTCCAGTATTGGCATTTGAAAAAGACAGTGAGTATAACGATAATGAACCATCGAAAACTAATAATGAATATAAGAACCAAATATTTAAAACTGGTGGCATTCCTATGATAAGGCTTAGATATAATAGTGGCATGGATTATGAACGTTTAAAGCAAGAAGTAAAGGATGCTACTAAAACTCTAATATTGGAGATTGAAAGTGGAAAAAATTATTCAGAAGTTGATTTGTTAAGAGAGGTAGATAAGAAGAAATTTGGTATCACTAACTCATCAATTGATTTGAAAGTTGTACAAAAGGAGTGGGACAATGTAGTTGGTTCTGGTATAGCAATAAAATCAAAAGTTATTGATGTAGAGGATAGGATTTTAATTATTGAAATATCGAATGATTTAAAATCGATCATTGAAATGAGTAAGGAAAATATCAACAGAAAAATGCTAGAGAAGTTCACTTTTGT
>JAQSXU010000265.1 GCA_029256485.1 Clostridiaceae bacterium | reverse complement strand
AAAAAACACTTTTGGCTCAAATTGCTTCAAACTTCTGATATATGAATTCATGATTTAGATAATTTTAAATACTTAAATACTTATCCTATAGGACTTTTCGAATCTCATCCATTTCAAAATGAAAAATTTAAGTGTAGTGGAATATTCTTTTATGGTTGAATTCATTAAGAGTATTTGAAATCAAGTAATAGAAGAGAATTAAGCAGTATTCTCATTCACTAAATTAAAGTTATATGCGCAAATGACAATTATAACAGGTGATTTTCGAACGGGAAATGCGTAAAACTTCATTTTAATTAATATATATAGAGTTAGGATTTAGTCAATGTTTCAACTGCATAAGTAATTAATGTACATTTTTTATAGATATGTTTCACGTGAAACATTTTACATTTCGATTAAATTCTTTGTAATATTATTTCCCCTATGATATAATTTTCAAATGGAGATTGATGAGTAAAACAAAATTTACTCAATAAGGAGTGAGAGTTTTTTGGCAAAGATAATAGCCATTGCTAATCAAAAGGGTGGAGTCGGGAAGACTACAACTGCAGTTAATCTGAGCGCTTGCCTGGCATATAAGGGTAAAAAGGTTCTGGTTATCGATATAGATCCGCAGGGTAATACAACAAGCGGCCTTGGAGTCGATAAAAAATCCATAAACCAATCTGTATATGATGTTATTATTAATGATGAAACAATTGAAAACACATTAGTAAAAACATGTATTGACAATCTTATGCTCTGTCCTTCTAATATACAATTGGCTGGGGCTGAAGTTGAATTGGTATCTGTAATATCCAGAGAAAACAGATTAAAAGCAGCCTTGTATTACATAAAAAAAGAGTACGATTTTATAATCATTGACTGCCCACCGTCGTTAGGACTTCTCACATTAAATTCATTAACTGCAGCAGATACAATCTTGGTTCCTATCCAATGTGAATATTATGCGTTGGAGGGATTAAGCCAATTAATGAGTACTGTAAAGCTTGTACAGAAACATCTGAACCCCGAATTGGACGTTGAAGGTGTTGTTCTGACAATGTTTGATGCGAGGACTAATCTGTCTATCCAGGTTGTAGATGAAGTTAAAAAATACTTCAGAAATAAAGTTTATAGAACGGTTATCCCTAGAAATGTAAGATTGAGTGAAGCTCCCAGCTTTGGATTACCAATAATCTTGTATGATGCAAAGTCAAAGGGTGCCGAATGTTATATAGAATTAGCAGAAGAAGTAATTGAGTATTCTGAAGAGGTGGTATAAGGTATGGTAAAAAAGGGTTTAGGAAAAGGGCTCGGTGCACTGATATCAAATGAGGCACTTGAAGACGAGTCCGGTGTTATAGATTTAAGAATAAATGAGATTGAACCCAATGCCGGTCAGCCTCGTAAATACTTTGATGATGAAAAACTTGTCCAACTGGCCGAATCAATTAAACAGCACGGAATTATTCAGCCTATCATTGTAAAAAAAGATAATAGCATATATACCATAATTGCTGGTGAGAGAAGATGGCGTGCTGCAAAGCTGGCAGGTCTGAGCAAAGTTCCTGCATTAATTAAGGAATTTACCAACAAACAGGTTATGGAAGTAGCATTAATTGAAAACCTTCAGAGAGAGGATTTAAATCCCATAGAAGAGGCGGATGCTTTTCTGAATTTAATGAATGAATATAATATGACTCAGGAGCAGATAGCCGAAACTATCGGCAGGAGCAGACCGGCTATTGCAAATTCGTTAAGATTGCTAGGACTTTGCGATGAGGTTAAAAAATTTGTAGTCAGCGGTGATTTAACAAGTGGACATGCACGAACCCTGGTTATTATACAGGATTTTAATTTACAGTTAAAGGCAGCAGAATATATTGTAGAAAATAAATTGAATGTTAGGGAAACAGAAAATTATATAAAACGATTATTTCAAAATAAAAGTGATAAGAAAAAGGTTATTAATGATAATCCTGATTTTAAAGTCGTAGAGGACAAGCTTAAAAATATTTTAGGAACAAAGGTTAAGTTACAGGCAAATAATAACAAAGGTAAAATCACGATAGAATACTATTCTAATGATGAGCTTGAACGTTTGTTAGAATTTTTTTACAAAAGTCACTAAAAAACCGACCTTCTAAAATCAATTTTAAGCGATTTTTTTGATAGTGGTAAGGATATTTGTTTAAATAAATAAAAATATACTCTAAAGCTAAATTTTGGAGCAAATAAACTAGAGTGTTTAGAAAATCATATATTTGAGGATCAAATGTATAAGGAGTTTTAAAAAAATGGATTTTATTAATAATATATTAAATTTAAAATTTGAAATTTTGGTTTTATTCGCAATCTGTTTCTTTTTTATAATAATAAACTGTCTTTTACTTTTTGCCAATATAAAAAAGACTAACAGAATCAAGACAAAATATAACAGGTTTATGAATGGATTGAGCGACAGAAATATGGAAGAACTTTTGGAAAAATGTCTTGATAGTGCAAATTCGGTCAATGCTAGGAACAGGGATATTGAATTGAAAATTAATGAAATTGAAAGAACTCTTCTCCAATGTGTTCAAAAAGTAGGTGTGGTTAGATTTAATGCTTTTGATAATGTTGGAAGTGACCTGAGTTTTTCAATAGCTCTTCTTGATAATAATGATTCAGGTATAGTTATAAGTGGAATTTATGCCAGGGATAGTTCTTCTACCTATGCTAAACCTGTATCATCAGGTAAATCAAAATATACACTTTCTGCTGAAGAAATACAGGCAATAGACATTGCCAAGAAAACAAGTGTAGAAAGAAATTATACCAACCAAGTATAATGTTATAGTTATATAGTTAAGCATGTCCTTAAGGGCATACGGAGGACTAAATCAGATATGAATCTTAAATTTACAAATAATAAAGATAGCAAGAATGAAAAAAAACAGATATGGATGTACGCGTTGATTCTATTCACCGGTGCATTCATTGTTTTACTTTTGACTGCATACAGTCAGGTTAAATTTCAAAATAATATCAGTGAGTACCAGAATAAGCTCTCTTCACAGGAGAAGGCAAAAATAAATGCTGTTACCGATTTTAACAGCGCAGTTAAAGAAAATAAAAGACTTAAAACTGAGATTGACGCCTTAAGAAATAAGCTTGTAGTATCTGAACAAGAGCTGGCAGCAGAAGAAGAAAAAGGTGCTGATCTTCAATCAAAATATAATAATGTTACTGGAGCTTCTGATATATTAATGACCGCACAGGCCGCCTATATTAATGAAGACTACATCAACTGTGCTGTAGCGTTGAAATATAATATAAATACAGCTTATTTAAGTCCAAAGGCTTTGCAATTATATAATGAACTTGTTACGGAGAGTTACGCTAAAGCATCACAATTATTATATAGAGAAGGGTATAGAAGCTATAAAAAGAAAAACTATGCAGAAGCAATACTAAGCCTAACCAGGGCTATCGATTTCTCACAAAAGAATGAATACTATATAGATGATGCATACTATTATATGGCTAATTCATATTACAAAACAGAAAACTACGCAGAAGCAAAGAAAATTATTGATTCATTTTTGGTTAATTATCCAAAGAGTTCATTTACTAGAGATATGAAAGCATTAAATAAGAAAGTGTCTTTTTAATGATATATTAGCAGTAAACTAAAATTCTATAATAAACATCATAAGTAGCTGAAGTTCAGTGTTGGTAATATTTACACCGGATTAGTAAAAAAGTTTATACAATTAAAGTGTTGACAAACAGTCTGATTCATTGTAAAATTAAGTTCGTCGCTTGTCGCGGCAACCTGGAGAGATGGTCGAGTTGGTTTAAGGCACCGGTCTTGAAAACCGGCGTAGGTGTGAGCCTACCGTGAGTTCGAATCTCACTCTCTCCGCCAAGTGAATATAAGCTGGCTCTTCATGAGTCAGCTTAAAATAAATGGAGAAGTACCCAAGCAGGTCGAAGGGGACGGTTTGCTAAACCGTTAGTCTGGGCAACTGGAGCAAGGGTTCGAATCCCTTCTTCTCCGCCACATTTTGTATGAAAACCCTTGAAAATCAAGGGTTTTCAGCGTTTTAGGAGAGAAAAAGATACCGGATTTGAAGGAAAGTTTTCAAATACAGTGTCTTTTTTATATTTTATAGAGAAATAACGAGGAATATCTCCTACATTGCGGCAATCAGCTTCTTTACTCCCACCATATTTATCGCTCTTCTCATATTGTACACAAGAAAACTAAGCCCTAGCTCTGCCGTGACTTTGTCTTTCCCCTTGCATAATAGATAATGTGCCCCGTGATACCACTTTACGGTTCCAAAAGGATGCTCCGACAGACACATTCGTTCTTTTATCTTGGGAATGTCTTTTTAATCCGAAGCACTATTTTCCTAGGAGCATGATCCTTTCTGTCCAGTGTGTGGTTGAAGGGATTCATAGGAATATTTTCTGGAATAGGGTTGAGCTTGAGGCTTGGGTTACCATACATGCGGACAGGTACATATTTTGTGTCTGGTCCGAA
>JAQSXU010000264.1 GCA_029256485.1 Clostridiaceae bacterium | reverse complement strand
TTTATCGTGAAATAGAAGGGATGTGACAGATAATATATAAAACAAAAATAATACCAGTTAAGTGTAGCAAAACTGATTATCATTATTTATTGAGACTGAACAAATTGTCAGCCGAAGTTTGGAATTATTGCGTGAAGATTGATAAAGAATATTATACAAATAATAAAAAATATATGGATATGAGAACTATACAAACAGCAGTTAAGTGTTATAACAATCTTCACGCAAAAGGAATTTACTATGTTTATAGAAAGTATATGTTTGCAAGAGATTCAATGTTTAGGTCAATTAAAGCAAAGCATGATACAAGCAATAAAGTAAAATTACCTTATAAGAAAAAGAAGTATTTTAATACAGGTTGGGATTATCAAAGTATTAAATATGATTTTGAGAAAGGATTGATAAAATTATCAAGACCAATATCGCATGATGAAAATGGTAAGAAAATAAACAATCCACCTGTCAAATGTTATACAAAAAACATTCCACAAGATATTAAAGAGATTGAATTGGTATATCGTAATGGATTATATTTAGTAATTAAATATAAGGAAGAAGATATACAACAATTAATTCAATCCAATAATTCAGCGGCTATTGATCTTGGAGAAATACATAGCATTACATCTATAGATAATAATGGACATGCAATAATTATTACTGGAAGAAAATTAAGAAGTATCAAGAGGTTAAGAGATAAAGAACAAGGTAAATTAAGAAGTAAAATGTCGAAATGTAAAAAGCATAGTAAACAATATAAGACATATAGAAATGCATTATGGAATTTAAAGTATAAGACAGAAAGGCAGATATTTGACTGTGTTCATAAGATATCAAAATTATATCTCGATTACTGCTTAGAGAATAATATTTCTAAAGTTTACTATGGTGATTTAGACAACTGCACTCGAAATTCATCTGAAAAGATTGGTAAAATGGTTGGTCAGAAATTAAACGAATGGAACTATGGAGAACTCACTTTACAGCTACGAAACAAATTGGAACGATATGGAATAGAAATGATAAAAGTAAGTGAAGCATATAGTTCTCAGACCTGTCCTCATTGTGGAAAGCGTCACAAGCCAAATTCTCGTAACTATGATTATAGGTGTGGTTATCATCAGCACAGAGATTTGGTAGGAGCAATAAACATTCTTAATTTCAATGAAGACATTAAACAAGAATATCATACAAGTTTTAAGTATCTACGGATAGAGTAATCTAAAGTAGTAGATGGCTAGGTTGGAGTCCTCTAAAGTAGTAGATGGCTAGGTTGGAGTCCTAAGTAGTCCGTTGTAATTTGACGAGAAATTTTCAGTAATGAAAAAGCCAACCAAATATAATTTTGATTTGATTAGAAGAAATGAGGTGATTTTACGATATTTTATTGTCCAAAATGCAAGAAGTTAGATATTAATTTTAAAATGAATTCAGACATTCCACATGTAGTAAACATCAGAGATGGTTACGGACACCCTCTTTATCATATGAAGTGTGAATGTGGAAATTATCTATCAGCAGGAATCCATTTTACAAAGGAAGAAGTAGAAAAGGATTCTGGTTTACTTGATTATATTAAAGAGGTTATCACTGGTTATAACAAAGATGGATGTTTTTATATGGATGGCTATTATAAATATGTGGAAGATAGAATAAACAAGATAGAACAACGAAATAAAGAAGTATTAGAAGAACGAGCAAGAATTTCTGTTATGAGTGAATTAGAAAAGAAAGAATATTTTGAAAAGAAATATGAAGAAATGATGAAACGGCTAGGAGAGGAGAAATAATATGGAAAGATTAACTAAGATTACGACAAGTGGATTTGATAATAAGAAAGTTGACACAGAAGATTATAGCGTATATGAATTATTACAAATGGTATTAGGCAAGTTGGCAGCATATGAAGATACAAATTTAATGCCTGATGAAGTGGAAGAACTACAAGGACGAATTGAACATTTGCAAAAATTCTATGATTACTTTTGCGAATTATATGGTACAGGTTTAGATGTCGCTAACTGGCATTTAAATGGAGATCTAGAACCGTTTGATAACTTTTTCGATAGTGCGGAAGAGTCAGAATAAATGTGACATTTTATTATGATATTTAATAAGAAAAGGAGATAATATGAGACAAATAAGAAGAAATGTATTTGAAACAAATTCAAGCAGCACACATAGTATTTGTATTACCAGTAGAGATAAGTTATTAAATATTCCTAAATCAATCCACTTTAGATTAGGTGAATTTGGATTGGAATGTGAAAATTATCATGATAGCTCATCTAAAGCAGAGTATCTATATACAGCAATTATGTGTTGTGAAAGAACAAAACTATTAGAAAAGATTAAAGAATACTTAGATAAAAATGGAGTTGAGTATTCGTTTGATGAACCAAGATATTATACAGGAACATATGGCACATGGATTGATAACGCAAGTATTGACCATACAGAAGATTTACCAGAAATTATTAATGATATTTGTGGCGATGAAGTTAAGTTGCTTAGATATTTATTTTCAGAAGAAAGCTTTGTTTTAACAGGAAATGATAATGATGACGAAGATGTAGATATTAACGTTGACTATGAACATGTAGAATATTATAAAGGAAATTAGGAGGATAAATAATATGAAACAGATTAGACGTGGAGTTTTTGAAACAAATAGTAGTAGTACTCATTCAATTACAATGTGTTTAAAATCCGATTATGATAGATGGGTAAAAGGTGAGATTCTTTTATTTAAAGGAAGCGGATGGTCATTTGAAGAAGGATATAAACCACAAAAGAATAATTTTTATACAAGAGCTGAAGCCATTGAGTTTATGAAACATGATAAGTATTGTTCTAATGATACTAATTGGGACGACAACGATGCGGTAGATGAAATACTTAGAGAAAATGAGTTTGTAGATTCTGATTATGAAAATGACGAATTAGAATGGTACGAAGAAACATACATCACACCATCAGGAGAAGAAGTAATTGCTTTTGGTGAATACGGATATCAGGGTTAAGAGGAGAGAATAATATGAGACAATTGGGAATGTACATAAACGGTAATTATAAAGTAAAGATATTTAGTGATGGAACAAAGGTAAGAGAAACAAATGAAAATGAGTTTATCGCTGCATTCCCTGAGAATATGGATGTAAAGATAACAAATCAATGTGATATGGGATGCATCTTCTGTCATGAAGATAGTAAGATTGATGGAAAACATGGAGATATTCTTAATCAAATATTTATTAATACTTTGCACCCATATACTGAAATGGCAATAGGTGGTGGTAATCCATTATCTCATCCAGACTTAATTCCTTTCTTAGAGAAGCTAAAAGTGAAGAAGATTATTGCAAACATTACAGTTAATCAAGTTCATTTTGAAACTAGTCAAGAATTAATTAAGAAGTTGGTTAATGAAAAGTTGATTTATGGACTAGGTGTGTCTCTTGTAGATGCTTCAAAAGGATTTGTAGAGTTGATTAAGCAATATGATAATGCTGTAATTCATGTTATTAATGGAGTTTTGAAACCTTCTGATATTGAAGTTTTAAAAGACAATGATTTAAAAATGCTTATTCTTGGATACAAACACTTTAGAAGAGGTATTAGTTGGTATGAAGTAAGACAGGACGATATTACAACAAAACAGGAATGGCTATATAAAAATCTAGCAGAAATCACAAAGCAGTTTAAAGTAGTTAGTTTCGATAATCTAGCGATTGAGCAACTTAATGTAAAAAGATTGATGAGCGAGAAAGATTGGAATGAGTTTTATATGGGAGATGACGGCATGTACACCATGTATGTTGATCTTGTTAATCAGAATTTTGCTAGATGTTCAGTGGCAGAAAAAAGATATGGGTTACTAGATAATATTGAAGATATGTTTAACATAGTTAGAGATGAAAAACTGGCAATGAAATAGAAAACTTATTTGCTTTTGGAAAGGAAGATATATGACCATTAAAGATTTATATGTTTATGCTCAAGAACGAGGTATTGAAAACTGCGAAGTAGAAATTCAATATGCTGATGGCGGTGGATGTTATCATGGTACAAGAGATTTAAATGAGCACGATATAGAAGTAAAAGAAGAAAGTTATGGTAAGATAGTTGTTTTGTAAAAATAGAATAAATTCGATATTCGATTAAGAAAGGAGAGTTATTATAATGGAAAATGATAAATGTGTATTCTTTAGTAAAGATGATTTCAGTGAAGAATCATGGGAAATACTTTGTTCAGAGTTTGAAGTAGATTCAGAACAATCAAGTTTTTGTGGACATATTATTGTAGAGGAAGATGATTCATTTGACTTGGATGATGACGATGATGAAGAGTAATAAATAATATTAGACAACAAAACAAGTGATTGATGTTCTTATTGGAAAGGAGGAGTTGCCATGATGTCGTCATCTTTTACAGCAGGTGGTAGGTTATTTTGCTCTTATTGCGGCAAAGAAATGCTTAATTGTAAGTGTAATTGTGAAAAAGCTAAAAAGGATATCGAAATTCAAAACGATATATTTATAAGTCAAGAAAATTTAAGAATTTTAATTTCAGAGAGACTTTCGGAAAAAGATATTAGAAAAATACAGATTGAAGAAGATATTAAAGCATTAAATAATGAACTTAAATCATTATAAATTGAGCCTTTTATCGACTTTGGAAAGGAGTAATTAAAATGTGTACTGAGAAACAAAATGGTTATCAACCAACAAATAAAGTATCAGGATGTGTACCACCTTCAAATGGTTCAGTTTTTGATGTTAATTCAGACGATAAGACATGTGACAATTGTATCAAATCTGACGTTTGTAATATAAAAGAAGATATAATCAAATCGACTGAAGATATCTTTAAAATTGTTAATAGTATAGAGGATAAAATAAAAGTTTCTATTTCTTGTAATAAGTTTGCAGCAAAAAATAAATATACAGGAATAAGATAAAGTTTACTAATTTTCAAATTAAATACAAATAATATCAAACAAGTATTGACAATATATAAATAATAATATACAATAAACAAGTAGCAAGCGATTGGTTAGTTTTGGAAGGTGGTGAGAGATATAACAAGGAGCAGATTACCTACATATAAACAAATTGAAAAGATGATAGACGAAGAGATAATTAAGAATCCAATTTCAGATACAAATGGTATTAATCCTGTAGTATTTGAACCAAACAAAAAATATACTCACTTAATTAAACTTGATTATGAGAAGAAATTGGATAGCATTGAAATTATTAGTTCAGAAATAAGACGAGCAGTATTTGAAGAATATTTTAATGCATGTATCAAAGTAATAGGAGAAATGAATCAGTTAATAAAACATTAAATATAAATAATAATAAACATATAAAAGAAAAGGAGAATACATATTATGATTATTACA
>JAQSXU010000263.1 GCA_029256485.1 Clostridiaceae bacterium | reverse complement strand
ATTTCCTAAAATATATCCTTCCTTTATACAAGCCCCAAAATCTCTTGCAAAAACCTCATTAGTCAATTTTTTATCAGGCTCCATTAAAACTACTTCCACGCCATTTTCTTCATAAGCTTTTATCAATTCTTTATGTTCTCTAATACATTTTTCTATATCTAATTCATTATTTTCTTTAATCCATTTTTCTGCTATAACATTAATTGCTTGAAGTTTCATATAATCGGGAGGACAAAGTAGTACTTTTTTTAATATAGCAGTTGAGTTTTTAACAAAACATTTTTCCATTTCAATCTCCCTTTCAATATTAATTGAAATTTATTTTTGATTCTATACTTTTATACAATTTTTTATCACATTTATTAAATTACATTTTACATATATTTTGTATACAATTAGTTAACTTAATAACCCCTTTGCAAATTCACTTTATTAATTAGGCATTGCTTTATTGTATATCTTGTCATATTTTCATAAACTAAATCATATATTTTTTCATGATTTTTTTCCGAAATCCATGCATTATGAGGTGTTATAATAACATTATCAAAATTCCACAGAGAATTTTCTTTATCTAAAGGTTCATTTTCAAAAACATCTAGAGCAACCCCTCTAAATTTTTTATTTTTAATATATTGTATAAGATCCTTTTCATTAATCACTTCACCTCTACCTACACTAATAAACACAACTCCAGCCCTCATTACTTCAAAACAATGTTTATCAATAATATGATAGGTTTCTTTAGTACCAGGAAATAGATTTACCACCACATCACATTGTTTTAACATTTCCTTCATTTCACTTTTAGGATAGCATTTATCAAAATGTGTTGTCTTTGTGCCTCCAGTATTACATCCTAGCAAAGTAACATTAAATCCTCTTAATCTCTTTGCAGCTTCAACAGCAATACCACCAGTACCTAATATTCCAACTATCTTTTTATCAAGTTCCAGCAATGATTGATCTTCCTTCCAAAGTTTTTTTCTCATATTTTTATAGAAACTGTAACTATTTTTATATATCTCTAATATTTTTAGAACTATCCACTCTGCCACAGGTATACTATAACTATTTTTATTATTAGTTACCAGTATATTATTTTCTTCAATATATTTCTTTGGTAATTGATCAATACCATTACTTAATAGCTGAATCCATTTTAATTTTTTCATATTAGATATATTTAAAGTTGAAAATGGATTATAAGTAATTAATATCTCTACGTCTTTTAAATCATCTTTATAAATTAAATTTTTTTCATCTTTTATCATTATCTTATAACCTAGTGAACTTAACTTATCCATTTTTTCTCTTCCATAATCGTAAGTACATAAAACATCTGTAATCATTAAACATCACCTTTCTTTTAATTTTAACCAGAAAAATATGTACTGTTAATTTCATCTTTAGTAAGATACACTATTCATCCGATGACTAGCCATTGTAATACTCCATGGTTCTAAAGTGAAAGCGAACAAATGCAAAATAAATTTTGTTTATTAATACTATATGTTTACTTTACAAATAGGTTATATATTATTTTATAAAAATTCATGATAAAATGTCCTGGTGTAGAGAGATTTTTTAATCTAAATTCTGAGTCACAACAATCTAATTTTATTTGATCTTAACTTACAGTAAAAGTGGTAGATAAGAAGAAACCTGATCTTTTTTTAATACTGCAGAAATAACCCTATGAATAGGGAATTTTTTAATTTCACTTACTGCTATTGAGGGATTATTAATACTGTCAACTACCATTTTAGGAAGGATTGTAATACCAAAGCCTTGTTCAACATAACTGATTAGCGATTCAGTTAATTCAAGTTCCAATATAATATTTGGTATAACATTCATTAAATTGCAGTGTTCCCTAATGGTAGCTCTTATTGGGCACGGATCTTTATACAAAATCAGCTTTTCTTTTACAACAGTAAGAAAATCAATATCTTCTAATTCAGATAAATAATTCGAACTTTTCATAACTAGAAAAAAAGGCTCAACTAATAATGGAATAGTAACCAACTCAGGTTTTTGCAATGCATCAGATATAAATACTATATTGAAAAAATCATCTTCTAAACTCCTTATTAGTTGCTCATTTGTATCCATGGCTTCAATAAAAACTTCATAATCCATATGCTTAATCTTATTAACATATTTAGGTAAAAAATATGTTATTAAATTAAATAGTCCACCAATTCTTATTGTATCCTTACCACCAAAACAGCTAACTCCAGTTATGGTTTCATTTAGCATTTTAATAATTGTGTTAGAACGCTCATAAAAATACCGCCCTGAAGGAGTTAATTTTATTCCAGCAGGAGTCCTTAATAATAGTGAACTCTTTAACGATTTTTCTAATAATGCTAATTGTTTTGTCAAAGCTGGCTGAGAAATATATAAGTATTGTGAAGCTTTATTTAAACTTCCATGTTCAACTATTGCTATAAAATATTTCATTTGATCAATACTAATCATTTAGACCTCCTATATAACTTATAGTTATATACTATATATTTTATTTATATTATTCAAAGATAAACATATATATTAGAATAAAGATATGTTGTACAACATATACAATGATTTTATCAGAAAAAGTAATGATTTCAAACAAAAACACTAATTTGAGTTAAGAACATTATTTATTAATTTAAGTTGAAATTTAGGAGGAATATATAAATGAAAGTTATAGCTATCAATGGAAGTGCTAGAAAAGATGGTAATACTGCTATCATTATAGAAAAAATATTTGATGAATTAAAAAAGGAAAACATAGAAACTGAATTAATTCAATTATCTAAGAACAATATACAAGGATGTATAGGCTGCGGTGGCTGCTTTAAAAATAAAGATAAAAAATGTGTTTTTAAAAATGACCTTGTAAATGAATGTATTGGAAAAATGTTAGAAGCTGATGGTATTATTTTAGGCTCACCAGTATATTTTGCAGATGTAACAGCAAATATGAAGGCCTTGCTTGAAAGAATTGGTATGGTTTCAATTGCCAACGAAAATCTTTTCAAGCACAAAGCAGGTTCTGCAGTTATAGCGGTTCGCAGAGGAGGTGCCATACACGCCTTTGATACTATAAATTATTTCTTACATTGTACACAAATGTATTCAGTAGGTGGAACTTATTGGAATATGGTATATGGAAAAGAAATTAGAGAAGTACTAAATGATGAGGAAGGCATGGAAAATATGAAATCAATAGGACAAAATATGGCATGGATTTTAAACAAAATAAACAAGTAAAACTCATAACAAGACAACAAAAAAATATTTTTATTATGGAGGTATAAATATATGACTAATAAAACTGTACTAATTATTAATGGCACTGATGATAAATATTCTTACGCATCTAAAGGAGAATTAAATGCTTTATTAGCTGATACATCAGCTAATTATTTAAAAAACAAGGGATATAAAATTTTACGAACCACTGTAAAGGATGGTTATAATATCAAAGAAGAAGATGAAAAATGGAAAAAAGCTAACTATATCATTTTTCAATTTCCTATCTATTGGTTTTCAGCACCAGCTGTTTTGAAACGTTATTTTGAAGATATATATAACGGTGGACAGTATTATAAGGGGGGAACAGACTATGGGAGAGGCGGACTATTAACTGACAAAAAATATATGATATCTACAACTTGGAATGCTACATTAGAGACATTTGAAGATCAGAATTCATTTTTTAAAGGTCAATCTATAGATGAAGTCCTTGCGGCTTTTCATTACACACATTACTTTATCGGTTTAGAGAAATTACCAAGCTTTTCAGTAAATGATGTTGTTAAGAACCCTAATGTACAAGACTACCTATCTAAATTAAAGATACATCTGTCTAATGTTTTTCATTAGTCGTCATAACAAGTACTCAGTCCTTTCAGCCTTTGTCAATAACCCTTAAGGATTGTGAACAATAAAAATTTAACAATTTAAAAATACCGTATTATCAAAATTTTACGGTATTTTTGCATATAAAAAAAGCTTCCTGAAACCTCAGAATACCTTATAAATTTTTAAGTATATCCTAAGAATATCATTTAACCTTATTACCTAATCTAATCAATTTTTCAACTTCACCTTCTGGACATGTAAAAGATCCTATTGGATGTGGTGAATTTGAATAATATCCATGAAAATCCGTTCCTCCAGTCATAATTAAA
>JAQSXU010000262.1 GCA_029256485.1 Clostridiaceae bacterium | reverse complement strand
TTTTGCTAAATCTGGAGTCTTACCACATACTCCTCTTACAGTACAGCCTGTACATCCTGCTGCTTCTTGACATTGAAAACAAAACATTTTATTATCCATAATAAATTCTCCTCCACAAATTTTTTTATTTTTAAACACTATATATTTTTATTACTTCATGAATTCATTTTATATTCAAATAATAAAATAATCGGTATCATTTGTTACAATTTATGTAGTAAAATCCCTATAAATAATATTTATTCTATCTTTTACAACTTAATATCTAACCTAGTAAACACATAACTACAAAAAGCCTTGCTTTCGCAAGACTTTTTTTGAATATATTGCTAAACCCTTACTAACATAGAACATATAGTATGACCAACTCCAACTGTCGTAAAAAATACAAGATCACCTTTTTTTATTTTCCCATCAACAACCCCCTGAGTATAGGAGAAAAATGGCGAACTAGTTCCAGTATATCCATATTTATCTCCTACATATATCCCCTTTTCCTTAGGTATTCCACAAGCCTCTCTTATTCCTTCAAAGAATGAAATTGTAAATTGAGAACCACAGTACCAATCTATGTCATTAACTGATAAATTATGTTTTTCTAGCACATCATATAAAGCGTCTTTCATACTTGCTATAACTGGTGGAATATCTGGATTTGTCCATGATGTTTTAACCGATTCACCTAAATATTTTGATATATTTGCCATCCCGCATTCAGGAAATAAACAACCATAAGTATCTTTAGATAAAGTTCTATCTGCAGATCCTATTACACCTTTTCCTTCTTCATTAGTATATTCTAAAACAATTGCACATGCTCCATCTGAAAAACTCGAGTATGTAACAGCATCATCTTCTTTTGTATGTATGCTCATATAATCAGAACCTATTAATAACGCTTTCCTGATTTCTCCATTTTTATCATTAAAGTATCGATTTATAATATCTAACCCTCTTAGCATTCCCAAGCAATTAGCATTCATATCCAATGTAACACACTTTTCTTTACCCCTTATATGGTTATGAATTATACATGCTTGTGATGGCACTGTAAATTCTGGATATTGGCTACAAAATATAATCATATCTATATCTTTTCCAGTCAACTTTGATTTTACAAGTACCTCATCAACAGCTTTTGCTCCAAGTGTAAGTGTATTTTCAACAAGATTTTCACAATGATATCTTTCATTTCTTCCAAGGATATCAACTAAAAAATGTTCTAAATCTTGTCCTCTTTTTTTAAAATGTTCCAAAAAATAATCATTTTTAACTAATCTACTTCCAGTAACAATCACTGACTCTTTAAATGTCAAAGGCATTTTCATTCATTCCCTTCACTAATATTATCTATTTTTTATATTCACAATCACTTTTACAAAAATACATCGTGTAATACTTATCTTCACAATCTATTTTCATCCTATAAATTTAATACAATATTGTTCATATCATTAGTTATTTTGTCAATATTTTCATATCTTTTAGCTACTTCTTGAATATTTAAAGTTACCCCATTAAGACTTGCTAAAATTTCCTCCATAAATGCAGCTGTATTTTCGACATCATTGCTAACATTATTCATTTCACTTAAAGTTTTATTTAAATAATTTTCAGTTGAACTTGTTTTATTATCTACTACTGTTGATTTTTTTAATATATTATTTGAATTTTCTCTTATTACATTAAATAATTCACTTACTTCCTTTGAATAATTATCACAAGCTTGTATCTCTTCTTTTTCATTTATAACTTCACCCGTAACTGTTTTAATTATTTCTGAGAACTGTCCAAGTAAATAGTCAATTTGCTTAGTAAATTCTTGAGAACTTCCTGCTAAATTTTTCACCTCATCCGCAACAACTGCAAATCCTTTCCCCGCATCACCTGCTCTTGCTGCTTCAATTGAAGCATTTAGCGATAATAAATTTGTTTGTTCAGAAATTTCATTTATTGTTACTAGGATACTTCCAATTTTATTATTCATTTCTAATAATGATCCCATTGACTTAACAACTTTTTCTATATTCACATTAATATTAGATATCTTTTCATTTAAAATAGTAACCTTATCTACCCCTGAAGATACCATTTTATTTGTCAAATTCGATAATTGTGTTACCTCTTTACTAGAATTTTTGACATCAGTAATCTCATTTACTCCATTATTGATATGTGCCATTATTTCATTAATTATGTTAACTTCATCAGTAACTTTATCAGTTACCTGCCTACTTGCTTCCATCATTTGTTTTGATGATTCATTGGTAGATTCAATACTAATTTTTATATCATTATTATTACTATTCAATTCCGTTGAATTAATTTTTGTCTTTGCTAAAATTTTTTCATTTTTCTTTTGACTATTAGTATATTCTTCCATAGATGTCTCTAATTTATTATATGCACCTTTTGTCAAATATCCTAAAATACAAAATAATATTATTCCTAACATTATGTAAACAATTAAAAAAGGTAAATTCTGCATTGTATCAATATTTCCAAATACCTCTTCTTTATATTTAATAAAAAAATATGTTATCAACACCAAACTACTTGTACCAATTATCATTATTGCTCTTATATCTTCATAAAGAACTGCAACAAACATTGCATAAAATATAATACAATAGTTCGCTAAATTAGGATTAGTAATCATCATAATTATCATATATAATACCATTGAAATACATGTACCACACATAATAATTTTAGGATTCACCTTTTTTAATATTAAAATTGCTAAAATTGATAATGTTACTAAACCAGCTCCAATTAATGATGTACTTGCTATCATTGGGACTTTAAACAAAAAGTTTAGTAATACCCTTACAGTTATTGATCCTACTAATGAAAAGTAAACGATAACATTCTTGGTGCTTATTACTTTATCACTATTCATTTTTACCACTTCCTCTTTTATAAATAAATTTTAATACCATACCACATTGATTATTATAACATATTATTTTATAATTGTTAATAGAGTAATTAATTGTTAATAATGGAAGGAAGTTTTTAAATGATTTTAAATAAAGGTTCTATAGAATATGAATTTATTAGTGGCTATTCTAAAAGTTGTATAAATTTAGTTTTTATTCACGGCTCTGGATGTGATAAACGTTTTTTATATTCACTAGCTCAACAAGTAAACGAATACAATTGCTATTTGTTAGATTTACCAGGACATGGAGGTTCTGAAGATACTGGCTATAATGCTGAAAATTATATAAATTCTATAAATACTTTTCTAAATAATATGGATAATGTTATTTTAATAGGTCATTCATTGGGAGGTACCCTTACTTTATCAATTTTATCCCAAAATATTCCATCTATAAAAAGTGGTATAATCATTAGTTCTTCAGCAAACTTCTTTAAAATGGATAAAGAATTTTTAAAAAAAATTCATGATGGTACAGTTGATATGAACTACTTAATTGAATGTGCTGGAAATACAACTGATCCTGTTGCCATAAAAACTTTAAATTATATTGGACCAGAAAATATAATTATCAAAGATTTCCTAATAGATGAAATCATAAACGTAGAATCTTGCTTAAAAAATATTAATGTTCCTACTACTATAATGACAGGAAGCGATGAAATATTAGCACTTGTAGAATATTCTGAATATATGCATGAAAATATTGAAAATTCAAACCTAATTATCTTTCCTAATGAAAGACATATGTTGCCTGTAACACAAAGAGAAAAAATTGGCAGAATAATTAAGGATTTAATACAATCCTTGTGTTAATAAATTGAACATACATAATTAAAAATGAGAAGTAGTTATATTGATTTTCACATACTTCTCATTTTTATTACAATTATATATTATTCAAACAATTCTTCTTCTAAACCTTCAATATTAACAATTTTAATTGTATTTCTATTGAATTCTATATACTCTAAATCTCTGAGATTCATAAGTTCTCTTGATAAAGATGGTCTTGGAATTCCTAATGCTGCTGCAATTTCTTCTTTACTTTCTTTCAATTTAATACTTTCACTTTTTTGCACCGTAGCTTGTTCTAAAATATAATTAATCACCCTATGCTTGATACTTTTAAATGCAATACTTTTTATCTTAGAATTTAGCATAAATATCTTATTGCTTAAAGTAGCCATAAAATTCCCTAAAACTCTTTCATCTATAGTACATAATTTTAATATATCTGATTTACTTATATAAAGTATTTTACACTCATTAACTGCTATAATAGTAGCTGGATAATTA
>JAQSXU010000058.1 GCA_029256485.1 Clostridiaceae bacterium | reverse complement strand
TCTTTTATATAACTTTTCATCGTCAGTAACCACCATTCCGCCTTCAGCAGTTGTAATAGGCTTTACAGGATGGAAGCTGAACTCTGTCATGTGTGAAAGTGTTCCTACTTTTTTACCCTTATATTCACTTCCAAGAGCATGTGCTGCATCTTCAATTACAGTCAAATTGTATTTTTTTGCAATTTCATTTATTCTATCAATATCCACCACTTGTCCTGTAAAATCTACTGGAATTATAGCTTTTGTCTTTTCTGTTATCTTCTCTTCAATTTTATTCACATCAATATTATATGTTTTAGGGTCAACATCCACAAAAACCGGCTTTCCTCCGCAGTACAAAACACAGTTGCTTGATGCAGCAAAAGTAATAGGAGTTACTATTACTTCATCTCCCTCTTTTATTCCTGCTGCAAAACAAGCTGCATGCAGTGCAGCTGTACCATTACTAACCGCTACAGCATACTTTGCACCTACATATTCAGCTACCTTATCTTCAAAGGCTTTTACACTTGGTCCTGTAGTTAAAAAGTCTCCCTTTAAAATCTTTGTAACTGCTTCTATATCATTATCATCTATGCATTGTCTTCCATAGGATAAATATGTATCTCTAACTGGTGTTCCACCATTAATAGCTAGTTCTTTACTCATAAAATAAACACTCCTTTTTCAAATTTAGATTTATATTTCCGTCTTACTGTCTAGTTATTATTTTCGAGTTTTTTTAATAATAGTTTACACTGCTTATAAAAAAAGAAATGATTAGCAGTAAAACTACTAATCATTCAAAAAACTTCCAGTTCATAGGTGTCCCCATTTTTACAGCACTATTTACTTTTTTACCAAGTATTTCATTATAATATCTTGGATGAATTCCAAATCCCGGCCTTATGGATTTTAGATTTTCCTTAGTAAATATATCTCCTTTTTTCATGTCCTTAACTACAAATAATGATCTGCTGAACTCTCTGCTCTTTTTCATTTTATCACTTAAATCATAACGTACAGTACCAAGAGCCTTTTCCGCTTCTCTTATGGATTTAACCATATTTTTCAGTTCCTCTGGTTCAAGTGAAAATGCAGCATCCGGTCCGCCATCCGCCCTGCACAGTGTAAAATGTTTTTCAACTATTTTTGCTCCCAAGGATACAGCAGCTATAGGCACTGTTATTCCCAAAGTATGATCCGACAAACCAGGAATTACTCCAAAGGTTTCTGCAATATTTGGTATGGTTTTTAAATTAATCTCTTCAATTGGTGCAGGATATGCAGAAGTACATTTTAAAACAGCTATTTGGTTGTTACCCATTCTCCTGCAGGCATTTACTGCTTCTTCTATATCACTTAATGTTGCTATACCTGTGGCTAAAATCATAGGCTTTCCTTTAGAAGCCATATATTCTATTAATGGTATGTCTGTTATTTCAAAGGATGCCACCTTATATGCAGGCACATTTATTTCCTCAAGGAAATCTACAGCTGTTTTGTCAAAGGGAGATGAAAAGCAAATCAAGCCTTCTTCCTCTGCAATTTTCTTTAACTTAGGCTGCCATTCCCATGGAGTATATGCCTCTTTATATAAATCATAGAGTGTTCTTCCATCCCACAAAGTTCCCTGTTTTATTTGGAAATATTCATTATCACAATTCAATGTTATGGTATCTGCTGTATAGGTTTGAAGCTTCACTGCATCAACCCCTGTTTTTGCTGCTTCCTTTATTAACTTTACAGCACTGTCAAAGCTGCCATTATGATTAGCAGATATCTCAGCTACAATAAATGCAGGCTGCTGTTTACCTATTAATTTATTCTTGACTTTTATTACATCACACATAAAATACAAAACCTCGCCTAAATTATTTTACTATATTTAATGCAGTTATTATTTAGTTCCTTAGTGTATCCTAATTTTTCAAAAACTCTTTGTGAAATAACATTACTGAATTTTACATAGCCTATTAATTTATTTACATTAGTATCAGCATTTTTCTCAAGCAAGCCAATCATTTCTGCTGATAATCCCTTTCCTCTAAAGTTATTATCTAAACTATAGCTGATTACAGCTTCATGATTTTCCACATCAATTCTTACTTGTCCTACAGGCACATTGTCCAAATAAAATATAAAAATTTTACAATTAGGAGAATTTAATTTATCATAGAACCACTTTACATGTTCATCATACTTTATAACATCCTTGGTAAAGGAATTTTCTCTTACTTCTTTATCATTTGTCCATTTGAATAATAAATCGCAATGCTCAGCAGCTGCTTTTTTTAGATGAAAACACATTTTTAACCACCCTTTAAGCTTTTTTCTGTTCAATGTCCTTATTTATATCAATAAGTTCTGGATGTGAACTATATAATTCAACAATATCACTAATATTAAAATTGTTACCTTTAGCTGCATATAAGAAACCATATACTCTATTTATTAATTCAAAATCCTCTGCGGTATCTAATGTCCATCTTAAATTTGAATAATCATTTTGATTTTTATATTGAAACAATGTAAATAAATGTGGGTTGTCCCAAATATACGGAGTGACATGTTCCCTGTCCCTCATACTTGATGCCTCATTAAATGCCTTTTGCAGCGAATTAAAGCTAAATACCTCTGTGTCCAGTCCCATTGGATAGGTTCTGTCAATAGTATTGCTGACATAGTCATATTTATCATTATTGTCCATGTAGTACTGTATTATTTTTTCTGTAACTTCACTATCTATAAGCAGACAATCACTTGTAACTCTTACTACCACAACCTAGGATCAATTATTTTTGTTTCAATATTTTTAAAATTTTCTTTTGCAAATGAGGTAATATCTTTACTTCCTGATTTCTTAATTTTATTATATAGTTCTACATTTTTAAGAAGTTGCTTCTTATTCTCAGCACCAATAATAATATAGTCAATATAATCCTGTTCAGTAACATATTTTAGTGCAAACTCACTAATACTTAAATTATTGTCTTTGCAAAATTGTGTCATTTCATCTATATATTTAACGGCATTTTTGTGAATTCCATAAGCCTTATTTTTATCTGCGAAAAACAATCCCTGTAAATAAACACTTCTTGCAATTATTTTAATATTATTTTCTTTTGTTCTTGCTAATAAATCATCATTCCATCTTTGATCGAAAACATTAAATGGTATTTGAACAATATCAATTGCATTAAATTTTTTTAAAATCAGCTCTAATTCTTGAGGTGTATAAATTGAAATGCCAATTTCTTTTACTAAATTATCATCCATTAATCGTTTTAAATAAGAAAATATTTTAGGATTCTTTAGTAACATATTGAAATCATGTAAAAAATATTTTTCAATATAATTTACATTTAATTTTTCTATTGATTTCAATACATATTCCTTTATCTTTCTATAAGAACAATCATAATCATCCATTTTAGGTAACTTTGAGGAAATTGAAAATACATTGCTTGTTTTGGCTATATATCTTCCAATAATCTCCTCCGAATCACCATAAGCTGAAGCAGTATCTAGTAATCTTATATTACTCAAATATGCTAAATTTAATATTTCAAAAGATTCATCCGCTGTCGGCTTATCACATTTATTTGCAATACCATATTTCATTCCAAGCTGAACTGTTCCTAAACCTAAAGACTGCATACTCCATCACCATCTCTATTATATATTTAGATAATTCAAAATATCCTCTGTAGTAAAATCATTATAATTGAAATATAAGTTCTCATAAATTTTTTCTACATATTTAAAATCATCTATGGTATCTACAGTAAATCTCAAGTTTGATAAATCTCTACTATTTAACAAATTAGACTTTTTATAAAATTTATTATTTCTTATGTATGGTGTAACATGTTCCCTTTCATATGGTTCTTTAGCATTTTCCCATGCTTCCTGCAAGACTTTAAATGTAAAGCATTCACAATCCATACCATAAGGAAATGTTCTAGGCATATTATTACAGCTATAATCAGTTTTTTCATTGATTAAATTTTCAATAATACCATCCACTACTCTATAATCCATTAGTGGATTATCACTTGTAATTCTAACTATTATGTCTGCATTGTATTCTTTTGCAGCTTTATAATATCTATCCAAAACATCCTCTTCATTTCCTCTAAAAATACCTACATCAACTTTTTTCAATAAATTTACTATAGCATCATCATTTTTATTGTCAGTTGTAGCTATAATAATTTTATCAATTAATTTACTTTTTTTGATTCTATTTATATCATGAATTAAAATAGGAATTCCGCATATTGGTCTTAACACTTTTTTAGGTAATCTTGTTGAACCAGTTCTGGCCTGGATTATTGTGCAAACTTTCATAATTTTCCTTCTTTCATATGTATTGTCCACAATCTACTTGATAAACCTGCCCTGTAATATTATCACCTTTATAACTAGCCAAAAACTCTATTAAATAAACAATTTCAATTGGCTTAGTAAGTCTTCTTATAGCGCATTCATCTAGTACTAAGTTCTTTATTAACTGGCTAGTATTTGCTTGCCCATCAGTGTCTATATATCCTGGTGCTATAACATTGGCAGTTATATTAAATTCTCCTAGCTCTTTTGCAATTGTTTTAGTAAATCCTATTATACCAGCCTTTGCTGTACAGTAGCCAACACTACCCTCTCTACCTCTCATACCATTTATGGATCCAATGTTAATAATCTTACCGCTCCTATTTTTAATAAATTCATTAACAACCGCTCTAGTATAATTGAAACAGGGGTTTAATGCATTATTTATTGTAAAATCCCATTTTGATTTATCAATCTCCCATATTGGCTTGTCTTTTGCTAAAGCAACATTGTTAATAATAGTGTCTATTTTACCATACATTTTCATAACCTCTTCTACTACCTCAAAAGCCCTATCATAATTAGATGCATCTGCTTGTATTGGTAAAACTGAATCACCATATTCATCATGCAATTCTTTTGCACGATCTTCGCTATTTAAATAAGTAAACGCAACATTATATCCACTTTCTACAAAGTATTCCACAGCTGCTCTTCCTAGCCCCTTGCTTCCTCCAGTTATTAATACCGTTTTTTCGCTCATTTTTTCGCCTCACCATTAAATTACTATATTTAAAATTCTAAAAAACATTACTATTCTTACATTGATTTTTGAATAAAAAATAAATCCAGCTTAGAATTTTTCTGATCATATTTTATATAAATAATTTGTGTTATATTTCCACCTGCCAATATCAAGCCCTAAAACTGTTACGCAACATATGTTTTTTCGAACCTTTCCAGATAAACTAGTTGAATAGGTTCTTGCTTGAATTATGCAAACTATATTCATATTATAAAATCTGTTCTAATTCTCTTTCCTTAGTTCCCCTTATTTTAGCGCCCTTACTGCAGTTTATAAATTCAACATTTGGATTTAAATTAATAATTTTCTCTATATTTCTTTTGAATTCTAAAAGTCCCATATTAGTATCAAGCATATTACCATCTACACCCAACACTTTTCTGTTACCTCCAGGTGTTAAATTAGACTCTCTTTCTTCCTTATCTCCTGCATGAAATTTATTATTTATATATGCTAAGTCCTGACCTAAAAAAATAATTTGTTTTGGACCTGATTTCACAGCAATATCTATAGCTGCTACAGCTACGGATTTCCCAGTGCTTATAACAATATTATCTATGTTTTTTTCGTCCAAATCATTAAAAAAAATATATTTTGGTCCAGTATAATTTTTAACCGTCATGCTATTTGCAGTACTTAAATAGCATAGTGGGATATCCAAATTTATATACTCTTTTATCTGTTCAAATACTAAATTTTGCGGATCAATTATTATAATTACATCTGGTTTTATTTCATTTTTCATTAAAATATCTAAAGTTCTGCCAAGAGCAAAAATATATATGTTATCCCTATATTTTCTCAAGCTTCTCAGGTTATTTTCTAAAGAAGGTCCTCCAGAAGCTATTACGATAGGTTTATCACTAAAGTTTGTTTCTCTGAAAAAATCTTTTATACTTTTATTGCTGTATTGTAAATTTACTATATAGTTCTCCTTTGCAATGTTTCCAAATTTCTTCACAGCTATTTTAGCTAATTCATATGAATTTAGTAAATTAATTAAGTCATCATATTCTGATGGCAATGTTCTAACAGAAGGCTTATACACAATAATATCTTCAACTAATTTCATTTTATCTGACAGTGCTTTAAAAAAATTTTTATTATATTCAAAGAATATTTCTAATCTTTTATCCATTTTTAATTCATTTAGTAATCCCACTTCTTCACTCTTCTTAATCACTTCTATATCTGCATCAAATGCAAAAACCTTGCTATTTTCATCTACTATATTTAATAATTTTTTTAAGTGATATGCTAATCCAATACCATAAATAACAATATACTCTTTATTTTTAATATTGTTTATATTGTTCTCTATGAATTTTTCAGCTTCTTTTAAAGGGTAATATTTGCTGTGCAAAAATACATTATCAATACTTAGTGTATAATTTTCTTCCTTAGTTTGTAAAGCTTTAATTATTCTTTGCATATTAATACACCCCTAATTTAGATTTTTAAATATTAATAATTTCATCTATATTATTTCTTATCTTTTGAATAATAGGTAACAATTCATACTGTAACAGATCTCCTATTAAAACATAATCTTGATTTTCAAAAGCTTCAACCAATTCTTTAAATTTACTATTAATATTAATTAAATCAACTTTATTATATAATATTGAACAACTTACAGCTGCATCAAGAAACCACTGCAATCCATCAATTATACTAATCATAAGTTTAGATCCATTAGCTTCATCATAACTTTGAAAATATTCTGAAGTTTTAATTATACCTGAATTTAATTTTTCACCATAATCCTTAAGATTAAGCAGTAATTCCATATTATCTTTATTCATATTTTTCCTCCAAACTAATTTAATTCTTCAATACATTCTTTCACATATGGTATTGATTTATCAATTGCTTTTACTATACCTTCATATAAATTCTTAACTTGTTTAGCTAATCTATATTCCCTCTCGATCTTTGATTCATTAATTTTCTCTAAATAATCAGGATTCATTAAAACGCTGTAAATTGTAGGTTTTAGCATGTTCTCTATAAATTTAGCTTTATATATTATTTTATTTATGTCACTAATCTTTCTTAATAAAATTTCTATGTTTTTTTCATTTTCCGTCTCATTGCAATCTAAAAACTGATCTGCAAAATTGAGCGCAGAAACGCATTCTTCCTTTATTTTCTCTAAATTATCTAATATTTGTTTTATTTTATTTAAAACTTCATTCTTATTAATATTATTAGACTTACTTATTAAATCTTCAATACCTAGATTAAAATTATAAGATTGAGAATACTCATTTATTACAGATCCTAAAGGCTGTATCTTTGTTCCCATCATATTAGCTCCACCTTCAGTACTATTAATAAATAAAGTATCCTTAGAAACCTTAATAAATTGTTCCATATTCTTTTTGTATGTATTTAAAAGTTTACTAGTTCGCACCTTTTCTCCGTTAATGTCATCTACAAAAATGGTATTATCTGGGTTTATAATATTATTGTCATCACTTGCGCTTTCCGCATGATATTTATCATTAGTATAAGCAAAATCCTGGCCAACAAAAATTATTGGATTACACCCTAAATATTTTCCTAAAGCAGTACATGTATGCGCCACAGAGCCTCCTGCCCACAACGAATCTACTTGTACGTTGAGAAGCTCTGGAGTCACATCTTTTAAATTAATGCCTTCTTGAAAAAATATCTTCTTACCTTTATATTCTTCAACAATTTTATAATTTGTACATTCGCAGAAAGCAAATGCCGATTTACAATTTAGTGAGTTTTTAGCAACATTATACATAGTTTCTGTTGGATCAACAACACATACAAAGTGCGGTTTTATTCCCTTACTACTTAAACTACTAACAGTTCTAATTCCTGTTATAATAATAAATTTTTCTTGAACTTCTTTAAGTAATTCTATATTTTTTTCTAATGACGGACCTGCAGACACAACAACAGCAGGTATATTTTTAAATTTGTTTCTAAATTCATTTATTAATACACTATCTAGAGTATGCTTAATATTTTTTATAAAACATTTAAAAAACTGTTCTGAAAAGCTAATATTGGTATTCATATTTATTATACTTTTCAACAAAAATTCATTAAGTCTTCTATAAAACTCATCAAATTCATACTTAAATATTTTATTGTAGTTTGCATATACAGTAAAATTAATATTGTTAATATTTATTTCATCTATAAAGGAACTTAATACTTCCATTATGTTTATAGAATTAAATTCGACTATACTTACACGTTTATCCTTAACTATTTCATCATAATAACCACCTATTTTAGATAATTCCACAATTTTTTTATACGGCTCTATGATTAAAACTTTATTTTCTTTACCTATTTTTTTTAACAGCTCAAATATATGTTCCCCAGCACCTAATCCAAAAACTAGGAATACAGTGCTAACGTTAAAATCATCTATCTGCTCCATAAATTTATCAATATCTCTTTGTGTTGCATATTTACTTCCAATATAAAATGTTCTATTATTATTTTTAATTTTAATAATATGCTTATTGTCATTACTTTTTTCTAAGAAATACTGGTAATTATTAACTTCATCTTTTTCTTTAATATTTTCCATATAAACCTCCTAAAATAGCATAACTAATTATCGTATGCGAAGTTAATAATCTTTAGTAAAAAAACCCCTGAATATTTATTCAGAGGTTTTCTCTTTGATAATTATCTTAGTAATTGAAGAACTCCTTGTGGTGCTTGGTTAGCTTGAGCAAGCATAGCCTGAGCAGCCTGTTGTAATATGTTATTCTTTGAATAGTTCATCATTTCTTTTGCCATATCAACATCTCTAATTCTTGATTCAGATGCTTGTAAGTTTTCACTTGCAGTATTTAAGTTGTTTATTGTATGCTCTAATCTGTTTTGAACTGAACCAAGGTTAGCTCTTTCTGTAGAAACTTGAGCTATTGCTGAGTTTACTGTTGTAATTGCAGTTGAAGCAGCTGAAGCAGTTCCTATTGAAGCCTTTGAACTATCAACAGCTAAACCTGTTGCTGTCATATCTGTTATTGCTAAACCAATTTGCTCACCAGCATTAGCTCCAACCTGGAACTGTAATGAAGCTGTTGCAAATGAACCGGTTAATAATGTTTTAGTATTGAAGTTTGTCTGAGTTGCTATTCTTGTAACTTCTTTCTGTAATTGTCCAAACTCCTTTTGAAGAGCAGTTCTATCAGCTGTTGTATTTGTTGCTGTTGTTGATTGAACTGATAGTTCTCTCATTCTCTGTAAAATTGAATGAGTTTCATTTAAAGCACCTTCTGCAGTTTGTATTAATGAAATACCATCTTGAGCATTTCTTGATCCCTGATCTAATCCTCTAATCTGGCCTCTCATTTTTTCAGAAATAGCTAAACCTGCTGCATCATCACCAGCTCTGTTTATTCTTAAACCTGAGCTTAATTTCTCCATTGATTTTCCTGCTGCAGCTATATTGCTTGTCATATTTCTGTGTGCATTCATTGCATTAAGATTGTGATTAATTATCATAATAAATTCCTCCTTGAATTTTGTTTCGGCAATCCTTTGCCAAATTATTTTTTATAGTTAAACTTTTAGTTTTACTATCATAGTTAATTAACTAAGCAGTATATTGATATTAACTACTTGTACTTATTATCTCGCAGTATTTTAAAAATACTTTATAGCTTTTTAAAGATTTTTTTATATTTTTTTGCTAAAAATTTTTGAGCCAACCAAATTATTATGATTATAGCTATTTGTTACAACCTTATTTTTAAATAAATCATTTAACTTTTCCCTAATTTCAATTTTCTTATTTTCCATTAACTTAAATAGCACTTGCTGAAGATTATTTAGTTCAAAACTTTCTTCCGCATCTCTATATTCTTCCATTGAACAGCCTAATTCTTGTAATGAGTCTATTTTTTGCTGTCTCTCACATAAAGTATTTTCTAAATTAGAATAATCATCACCTTCAACGATTTTAATAAGCTCCTCTGTAAGTGATTTAATAGACTCCATAGCTTCTATTAAATTACTTTTCATTTTAACTTTCTCCATTATAAGTTAACCTGTTAGTGAAGACAATTGTGCTTGCTGTGCATTCAATGTATTCATAGCAGTTTCTAGCTGAGAAAATTGTTGATAATACGTCTCTTGCTTAGTAGTCATAGCATCAGTCATCTGTTTTATCAATAGCTGCTTATAGTAAATCTGATCTGGAAGAGTATTACCGCCTGCACCCCCAATAATACTATAGTCATCTTGTACATTTGCATATTTAGTAAGTATTCCGCTGTTATAACTTGTCCCAACAAATCCTACATTATTGTCAAAAATATTATCTATCCTGGAGAATATCCCACTTTGACTAGAAATCAAATTGTTCTTACTATCAGTAACACTAGTCGTGAAAAGCTTTATTAAATCATCACTATGATTTAATATGGCATCGTTAAGTTTTGCATCATCCACAATGGTAATTTTATCTCCATCAGTTGTAGCATTAGCACCACTAGGAGTGTCAATTCCAATGGCACCGCTTCCAAAATTACCAAAATGAAGACTTGTAATTGACTTTCCGGATGCATCTGTAACAGGAGTTACAAAGGCACTTCTTAAATCTGAAAGTAATTTTTCTAAATTGTCATCATTTCTTAAAATCCCCTGCTGTGCTTTTACATTCCACGAAGCTATATCAGCAGCACTCATAGAACTTTTTTGAGTATCAGTTAAAGGAGGATAGTCATAGCTCTTAGTTTCACTTAATTTTGTCTGTATCTTATCTATTATAGTATTATATTTATCTAAAAAATTCTTAATTTTATCGTGTACACCCTGAGTATTTGTATTTACTGATATAGTTGAGGTTCCTGTACTATTTAAAGAATAAGACATATTATTTAATGTAAAGTTATTTGAGCTTTCTGTAACTGTTGATGCTATTGTTGAACCTGGTGGAGTAATTTGAACTACAGCATCCGAGCCAGTTGAATACGGACTGCCTGTAAATCCCAATGCAGCAGTCAAACTATTGCCAGTTATTGATAATGCTGTAGTACTTCCTGTATTAACAGTTTGTAAAATAAATTTTCCTGAAATATCATCAAAATTTCCCGTTACCTGTCCACCAGTAGCTGTTTTTATAGCTGTAATTAAATCATTTATTGTAGCTGAACCATTTTTGCCAGCAGCACTATTATCTAAATTAACAGCTATAGCTTTACCATTATAATTTAAGTTTAAGCTAAGATTGGTATTTAATGTTGAATCCAATGAAGTAAGTTTTGTGTTTATTGAAGCTGAGGTAAAATTCTTATTTAAAGATGTAATATCAGAAACCCCAGTTGAAGTTATCTGTATTGCACTAGTTGTTAATGGTGTAAATTTTATATAATCAGCACCAGAAGAGTCCTTAACATATGATGCAGAAACCTTACCATTTAAGCTTGCATTTTTACTTATTTGATTATTAATATATGAAGCTAGATTAGGAAGGTCCTTTGAATTATCCCCTGTTGTCGTATATCCTGATAAATCAATTGCAGGAGCATTCGTACCGTCTACGCTAAAAGTTATGCTATTTCCAGCTCCACTCCAATTTGTAGTATTATTTACTTTGAATTGAGTATTCAAACTATTGTCACTGCCTATGACAGAACTTTGTGCTATTTGAGTTACATTTATTGTATAAGTTCCACTAGCAGCTCCTGTTTGAGCTGTTGCATTTATAGCTGTAGCATTTGAACCTGAAGCTATAAGGTTGTTATAATTACTCTGTGACAACAAATTGTTTGAAGGATTTAATGGGTCAAAAACTGAATTCTGCAAATCCTTAATGCTTGAAATTATATCCTGATATGCTTGCTGCTTCCATAAAATTAACTGCTGCTCCTGTTTAACTTTATCTACCTTAACCTGCTCTGCAGCCATCATTTTCTTTACCATTGCATCGACATCAAGTCCAGTTGCCATACCTGTTATTCTTAACATGTTTCCGCCGCCTGCTCCTGTCATTCCTGAAGGAGTAGTATATGAAGAACTACTTACATTACTCACTTAATCACTCCCTTATTTATTAACTTTTGATATTTTATATGCCTCTGTCCAAGTGTCTTTTACATCTTCCATTAGTGGAATAACTTCATCCATAATCTTTATGTCTTTTTTAATATTTGCTTCAGTTAATCTATTTATTATAAATTCATATATACTCATTAGCTGATTTGCCCAATTTCCACCTTGTGACACGTCAAGAGTGGCCATAAGCTCATAATAAATATTTTGAGCTTTTACAATGTTGTCATGAGAAGTTTGTACTTTTTTATCTAGTATAGCTTGTCTTGCAATTTTGCCAAACTTTACAGCTCCCTCCACCAGCATTAGTAAAAGCTGTTCTTTTGATGCGTAATTTATACTGTTATTTTTATACGTATTATATGCATTTGATCCATACATACAACTTAACCTCCTTCAGTGATTTATAAGTTCACAATTGACAGCAGTTATTATTTTATAAAAAGATTAAGTTTTATTTTCTTGTATCTAACAGCAGTCCTCTCTTTATTGAACTTCGTGGATTCTTTTCCAGATATACATCTACCTGGACTTCATCTATTTTTTCTGCTTTTACAGTTAAATTTTTATTATTTTTCTTTTTATATTGCTTTAACTGTTTGGCAAATTCCATTTGTTCATCTTTGCCTTTTCTGTTTTCCTGTTTTTGAATCACTAAATCCTTTTTACTGTGGACTTTGCCTTCCTTGGTGGCATCATTTATTTTTTGTCTTAAATCGGTGTCAATTTTATTTAATTTAAACTCCATTTAAGCACCACTCCTTATTTCATGTTAAAGCAGATATTTATCCATTAAACCTTCTGGTCAAGGAAAAGCCCTGCCATTTCACAAAACTTTGCAATCATATCTATAATGTTTTTAGGAGGCATCTCTCTGATAACCTTTTTTGTTTCATTGTCCACTATTTTTATAGTTACATCCTTAAACTTTCCATAAACCTCAAACTCAATATGAGTTTTATCCTTTTCTAATGTTTTATTTACTTCGTCAACTGCTTTCTGTAGATCTTTTTCTCTTATTGCCCTGTGTTCAACACCATTTGGGCTAATATTAACAACTAAATTTTCGCTGCTATTGTTGCTTTTTTCTACTGCTTGTACCTCATCACCTTGAATTTGATTGTTAAATGGAATTGAATTTTGTCCTCCTTGACTTATCACTTTAACTTCCATGCTCAACACCCCATCTATTTTTTTATTAAATTTTTTAATAAAGATGAATTAGTAACTATAGCCTGCTGATTTTCTTCAGCAACAGCTTTGTACAATTCTTTTCTTAAAATCACTATATCTTTAGGTGCAGAAATTGCTATTTTTACGTTTCCATCTTCAATTTTCAAAACTGTTATTTCTATATTGTCACCTATCAGTAAGGATTCACCTTTTTTACGGCCAATAACAAGCATATATTTTCCTCCTAAACCATTCAAAAGTACACTTAAGCAGCAATAGTAATCATTTTAAATATTATATCCATTTTACTGGCTATTATTAATAAGTTTATGTTTTACTTCATATTTCTCATTGTCAAGTATTATCTGTTGTCCTAATTTTTCATGGAAATTTATTATTATTGGTGCTTTTAAATTAATAGTAATATCCTTTACTTTTGAATTTAATGTTACTGTACTTAGAACCATTGCATCTGATGGTTCTTTAATTTTAAGGTAATATATTGTATCATCATCTATATTGAACTCATAACTTTTATCCACATCAAAAGGTGAAACCACTAGGAAACCTATTTCATTATTCTCTATGGAGTGAAGTACTTTAAATACATCATTATTCTCCACGTCAAACAAAATAAATTTTTTAAAATTGTCAAATCCCGGGATTCCCTTTTCAAATGTAATTATGTCATTTTCCTCATAATTTTTAATGCCATGATATTTTGTATTTAGTTTCATTACTTTCACCTCTTAACTATCTCAAGTAGTCCATTAAGGTTGGCTGTATTACCTTTGCACTGGTCTGCAGTGATGCCAGATAAACAGTTTGTGCCGTAGCGTACTCCATGGTCTTCTGAGTTATATCTATATCCTCTGTTTTAGATAAAATTTCAGTCATATTTGCATTCATATCTGTATTTTGCGTTTGAGCGCTGTCCATTCTATTTTGTTTTGCGCCTACTTGAGAGCGAACTGTTAGTATATTATTCAAAGCTGCATCTACATCATTTAAATCTTTACCTGTTAGATATGATGTGGCATTAGCATCTGTAGCAGTACCAGCATCATTATTCCCATCAAGATGATTTGTTATTCTCTGGAGCAATAATCTTATGTCATCAGTTGATGGATCACTGCCATATTGCATTATCTCATTGGCGCTAACATTGTATTTCATGGTAACACCTTGAGAAACTTCAACTTGAAGGCTGGTTTTAATCATGGTATACTGTGCTGCCGTTGGTGTTACAACGGGATCTAATGTTGTTCCATCCTTATTTACATAAACTAAGTCAGTATTACCAGTTGTTGCATTTGTAACTGCATCTGTTGGCTTGGACGTGCCTCTGGTTCCACCAAAAACATATTTTCCATCAAAACTGGTGTTTAAAATCTGAGAAAGCTGAGATACATCTTGATTTACTTCATCCTTAATCTTTTGCCTTTCCTCAGGGCTATAAGCCGCATCTCCCGAATTTACAAGTAATTCTCTAACCCTCTGGAAAACATCTCCAATTTGTCCTGCCGCTTTATCAGTTGTATCCAGCCAATTTATTGTATCCTTTATATTTTCATTGTACATTGTATTTGTATTAATACTTGTATGTAGTTCCATTGCTCTGGATACGCTAAAAGGATTATCAGATGGTTTACTGAATAACTTTCCTGATGTCATTTGCTTTTGCAGGGTCTGCATATTCTGTAAATTTGTATTTAAATCACTTAAAAAATTATTTGAAAGCATTTTATTTGTAATTCTCATTTAATCACCACTTTCCTTTACTTAATCAGTCCATTAACAACAACATCAAGCAATTGATCTACTGTTGAAATAATCTTAGCATTGGCCTGGTAAGCATGCTGAAATTGAACAAGATTAGCCATTTCTTCATCAAGGGAAACACCTGAAGATGAATCCTTTGCCTGTTTTATCCCTGACAATAAAGTGTCCTGATTAGAAACCATCCTTTTTGCTTCCTGCTCTTGGATTCCAAGCCTGTCAACAGTATCTTTGAAATAATTATCTAAGGTCATTCCGTCTAAATTATTTACTGCTGTCTTTAAACCGTTTCCTAAATTTGTATCAACTGCAAATAAATCTCCTGCTGCAGTTTTAGTTAAAAATTGCTGTCTTGTAGTAGTACTATCAATATTTTGAATTCCCATTAATTTATCTCTTAATTGAGCTATAGCCAGGGCCCTTGAGCCGTCGCTTTCTCCAGATACATTTACATCTGCATCCAAGCCCGCTATTACTTTCATAGGATCATCCACAAGAGCCTGGTTTACTGTTATATTAGCTGCTGTAATATTATCTTCTGTACCAGCAGTATCAGAGTTTACGAAGAAATTTAAAACATTGGTGCCGCTGCTGTAGCTTCCATCTGCAGACCAAGTATCACTCTGTGTCTCCACAGCATTTACCGCAAAAGCAAATGCCTTTGCCAATTTATTTAATTGATCCTGATATACATCCACGTCCTGTTGTACTGACATATATCCTTTCAGTTCTCCTGAAGGTGGTTGGAAAAGCTTTATTTTATTAGCATCATTTATTGTTAAATTACTTCCTACCCAGTTAGCAGCATCTCCATCCGTTGTCTTATTATTGGCACCATCTACAGTTAAAACATTGCCTTGTGCATCCGTATATAAAACTCTGCACTCATCAAACTTTTGTAATTGTGCCGCTGTAAGAGGTGGATCAAATGTTATTGTTCTCTTATTACTGTCAGAAGACATATCACCCTTTACATAATAAGTAACAGTGGTTGATGTGGCACTGCTGGTTGTGTCTATATTGCTGATATATGCAAACTGTATTGCATTATCAGGATTAATGGTCTGCATAATATTCATTGGTTTGCCTGTGACAGGGTCTATAGGTGCTGCTCCCCCATTTGGACTTGCAGAATCCACTGGATCATTGGTGGTAGTAACATCAATGCCGTCATAATTTTTCTTGTCTATAGTAATTCCAAATTTAGCACTTAATTGATCAAGTAATAAATCTCTTTTATCCTCTAAGTCATTTGGGCTCTGGCCTGCAACCTTTACCTGTACAATTTCTTTGTTTAGGTCATTTATCTGACTTAATGTAGTATTAATATCAAAAACATCATCTTTTATATTAATTTGAGTATTTTCTTTTAATTTTTCAAGTTCAGTCGAAGTGTGATTCAACTCATTTGTCAATGCTAATGACTGTTGTACAACTACTGATCTGGCATTTGATGTTTCAGCCTGTTTTGATAACTGCTGCCAGTCATCAAAAAATTTACCTACTAAACTCGATATGCCTGTATCACTTGGTTCATTTAGAATATTTTCAATTTGGCTTAGAAATTTATCACGGCCTGCATATCTTCCCTGAACTCCAGTTTCAACTCTGGTCTGATAGTCTAAAAAAGAGTCCCTTACTCTATCTATAGAAGTTACCTCAACTCCTGTACCTAATTGTCCCGGTCCAGCTGCACTGTTAAAGCTTGGGGTACAATATGGCGTTGTAGTTTGTAAAGTTACTCTCTGTCTGGAGTACCCTTCTGTATTAGCATTTGCTACGTTGTGTGATGTAACGTCCAAAGCCTTTTGTTGTGCAAATAATCCTCTTTTTGCTATTCCAAAGGTATCAAATAATCCTGCCACCTAAATCACTCCTTTAATATTATCTTTTCTTACCATAGGCATTATAAGTTTTTACACTTCTATCGGGACTTAATATTCTTAGCATTTGGGTGGTAAAACCTAACCTTTGCTTTATAAGCAGTTCATTATTATCCTTCTGAAGGGTAACTTCCTGAAGTAACATTTTGATATTTCTAAAGTTTTTATCTAAATTTTCATCGTTTAATTCCTGAATGATGTCGCTCATTTTCCTTCCCTGAGTAAGCTTTCTTCTTTCCATTTCAAGCTCTGCAACCGCCTTATTTTCTTTTTCAATTTCCTTTACAATGGCTTCCATGCCAAAAACATCATTCTTAACTACGCGGATGTGCTGTTCATCAAGTATTGAAAGAAGTTTATTTAAGGATTCATACTCCTTAACTAAAATCAAATTAAGCTTCTCTTTCATAAATTCCTCCAAATTTACAATTATTTTTTCATAGCTTCCAGCATTTTAGATGCTATAAGTTTTGCATCCCTATTGTAAGTTCCATTGGAAACTTCATTCTTTAGGGCTTGGATTTTCTTTTCATTGCTCACAAATTTGTCATCTATTGAATAACTGCTGAGACTTTTACCTAGGGATGATATTTCTATGCTGTCACTGCTTTGCTTTATTGTGCTTACTTTATCCTGTTTTTTTATCTCACCATATAATTTAATGACTTTATTTGCGCTGACACCATTAATGTTCATTTTAACACTCCCTAAACTTTAACTTTTCAATAATTTATTATCGGTATAGGTTTTGAAAAGTTTATAGTAAAAATAAACTTACGTAAACTTAACTTATGCAGTAGAAAAATAGCGAAGCTTCAACGCTTTTTTATACTGCATAAGTTTTAGTTAAAGTTGTTTATTTTAAAAATAAACAATCCCCGTGGTCCAAAAGTACCCCGGGGGTTTTATTTATCTTCCTAAATTTTTAATTCTTTCTTCACCACTTACAATGCTGGTAATTCTTACTCCGAAGTTTTCATCAATAACTACTACTTCACCATAAGCAACCTTCTTGCCATTAACTAAGATTTCCACTGGTTCCTCAGCTAATTTATCAAGCTCTATTAGTGAGCCAGTACCCATATTTAATATATCTTTAACATTTTTCTTAGCTCTTCCAAGTAGAACTGATACCTCAAGAGGAACATCCAAAATTAAATCAATATTATGGGGCATTGCTGTATTTGATCTAGAAGAATCCCCCAGTGACTCAAAAGATGCCCTCTGAACTTCAATTGGTTTGCTCTGAACTGGAGAAGGACTTTCTGCATACACTGGTTTAGCATTATTGCTGCTTGGTGCTGCAACAGGTGCTGGTGGTTCAGTATATGACACACTAGCTTTGGGCTGTGGTGCAGGAGTCTCTGCTGGTTTTTCCTGTGTTTCCTCTCCCATCATTATTCCCACAATTTTTTTAGCAGTGTTTATTGGCAGCAGCTGCATCATCTCACTGTCTACTAATTCTCCAATGGTAAGTTTAAATGAAACCCTTACAATTGGCTCATCATCACTAATTCCATCTGCCAATGGAGATGTATAATCATTCCAAATCTTTGATTTTGGAGGAGATATATTCACTTCTCTTACAAACATGGTTGCCATAGAAGTAGCTGCTGAACCAATCATTTGGTTCATTGCTTCTGATACAGCACTCTCTTCTATCTCAGATAGTTCTTTAACTTCATGATCCACAACTCCATTTCCACCCATCATAAGATTAGAAATTACTGCTGCATCACTTACCTTCATAACTAGAAGATTTTCTCCAATAATTCCACTGGTATACTTAACCTCCAGTGAAATATTAGGAACCTCAAAGGTGCCTTTGAGATTAGATAATGTAGTTACAGAAACCACTGGAGTTGTTATATTTACTTGTTGATTTATAATTGTAGAAAGTGCTGTGGAGGCAGATCCCATTGAGATATTTCCTATTTCACCAAGCAAATCCTTTTCCACATCAGATAATCCACTGTCTTGGCCAACATTAGTATTTTGGCTAGTCTTTACATCTTCAGCTGGAGCAGCATTAGTAGTAGGACCTCCATTTAACAGAGAGTCTATTTCTTCCTGTGAAAGAAACCCATTACTCATAATTTTCCACATCCTTATCCATAATATCTAGTATCTGCACCCCTTTATTTTTACCAATAGTACCAGGTTTAACATAATAGTATGGTTCATTTTCTACCATAAGAGAAATAGCACTATCGATTTTATTGTCCAAGGCTATAACATCACCAACAGATAGCTTTAAAAAGTCATCCACTGTAATTTGGGTTTCTCCAAGGACAGCCGTTAATTCTATTGGTACAACATTTAACTTTTTCTTTAATCTTTCTCTTGATTCCTTTAAAATTTCCTCATCATTTGCCTGGAACCAGTACTGTACTACTAATTTATCCAATACCTTTTCAATACTTAAGTATGGTATACAAATATTTAAAAAGGTGCTGTTCTTTCCCATTTCAACAGAAAAGGTTATTAGTGCCACAGGTTCATTGGGTGCCAATGTCTGGTTCAGTGCAGGGTTAGTTTCTAGTCCTTCTATTTCAGGTTCCACTGGCAAAACATCTTCCCAGGCTAACTTTAAATTTGCTATTAACCCAGAATTAACTGTTTTAATTATATTTTTATCTATGTCTGTAAATTCCCTTACTTTAAACGTTCCAAGCCCACTGCCTCCTAAGAGTACATCAATTACTTGAAAAACAAATTGAGGATTTGTTTCAAATAAAATAGACCCATTTAAAGGCGGCATCTTAAATATAGTAAGTATTGTTGGGTTTGGTACTGAATGAATAAATTCCTCATAGGTTATCTGCTGAACAGACTCTATTTTTACTTTTACATTACTTCTAACCTGTGCTGTTAAATAATTTGAAATTATTCTAGCATAATTATCGTGTATAAGTTCAAGAGTCCTTATATGATCCTTTGAGAATTTCTGCGGACTCCTAAAGTCATAAGGTTTAACTTTCTGCTTATCCTCATCCTTTGGGACTTCATCCGGGGTTAATTCTCCAGAATTTAGGGCAGACAAAAGAGCATCTATTTCACTTTGTGACAATACTTCTGCCATTTAATTCCCTCATTTCACAACTAATTTTAAA
>JAQSXU010000057.1 GCA_029256485.1 Clostridiaceae bacterium | reverse complement strand
AGTTTTAGATTATGTTATGCTTACTGGTGAACCAGGACATGCAGATGCAGTAGCTAGAACAAAATATTCTATTCAAGAGTTACAAGACGAGGGAATAAAAGTTAATCAAGTTGCTACTGATACAGCAATGTGGGATAGAGTTAAAGCTCAGGATAAGATGCAGTCATTTATAGCTTCAAAAGGAGACAAAATTGAAGCTGTATTTGCAAACAATGATGATATGGCTCTAGGTGCTATTTCAGCTTTAAAAGCAGCTGGATATTTCACAGGAAGTAAATATATGCCAGTTGTAGGTGTTGATGCAACAGCACCAGGACTACAAGCTATAGAAGAAGGTTCATTACTTGGAACAGTATTAAATGATGGTAAGAACCAAGGTATAGCAACATACAAACTTGCTAAAGTTTTGTCAGAAGGAAAAACACCTTCAAAAGACAATACTGGATACGATGTAGTTGATGGAAAATATGTTTGGATCGACTACAAACCAATCACAAAGGATAATATTAACGATGCAAAATAAGCCTCTATATTTTTAGTGACAATAACTAATTATGATTATTGCAGCTAAAATGTACCAGGGTGCGATAGCTCAGCTATTGTACCCTGATTTCTAATTTACTATTAGATATATAGAGATGGTGATATGATAAATGTTTACAGGAGGCATAGAGTATGGAAAATGGTTACTTGCTGGAATTAAACAATATATCTAAAGAATTCCCTGGTGTTAAAGCATTAGATGATGTCACCTTAAAACTTCACCCTGGGACTGTACATGCCCTTGTTGGAGAAAATGGTGCAGGAAAATCAACACTTATGAAATGTCTTTTCGGTATATACAAACAGGATAGCGGTGAAATTATATTAAATGGCAAAAAAGTAGAAATTGAAAGTTCAAAACAGGCATTGAACTTAGGAATTGCAATGATTCATCAAGAGCCTCACCCTGTCAGATTTCGAAATGTTATGGAAAATATGTGGCTGGGACGTCTGCCAATGAAAAATTATGGACCATTGAAGCTGGTAGATGAGAAGAAAATGTATAATGATACAGTTGAAGTATTTAAAAGTATTGGATTAAATATAAACCCTAATACATTGGTTGGAAATTTATCTGCATCTGTAGTGCAGCATATTGAAATTGCAAAGGCCGTATCATATAACGCAAAAGTGATAATTATGGATGAACCTACATCTTCTCTTACAGAAGATGAAGTTGAACATCTATTTAGAATAATTAGAGACTTGGTTAAAAGAGGAGTTTCTATTATATACATTTCACACAAGATGGAAGAAATTCTTCAGATTTCTGATGAAGTAACCATAATGAGGGATGGAAAGAAAATAGGAACCTGGAATGCATCTGAAATTGATACTGACACTATCATTAAAAAGATGGTAGGGCGTGAGATGACAAACAGATTTCCAGCTAGAGAATCTGAGATTGGCGAAGAAATTTTGAGTGTTGAAGGATTCACATCAGCTGATCCTAAATCCTTTCAGAATGTATCCTTTACGCTTAAAAAGGGTGAAGTATTGGGAGTTGGTGGACTTGTTGGTTCTCAAAGAACTGAGGTTATGGAGGCACTATTCGGCTTAAGAAAACTGCAATCCGGTAAAATGCTTATCAATGGCAAGGAAGTAAAGATAAAGTCCCCAATAGAAGCAAAGAAAAACAAAATTGCTTTGCTTACTGAAGAAAGAAGAGCCACTGGAATTTTCCCGGTGCTAAGCATATTGGAAAATACAGTTATAGCTAATCAGTCTAGATATTTAACTACATTAAGGCTGCTAAATGAAGCAGTTAGAAAAAAAGATTCACTTGAGAGCATTGAAAAACTTAATGTTAAAACAACTTCTTACAAAGAGCAAATGCAAAATTTATCCGGTGGGAATCAGCAGAAGGTATTAATTGCAAGATGGCTTCTTACAGAACCAGATATATTAATTCTTGATGAGCCTACCCGTGGTATAGATGTTGGTGCAAAATTTGAAATCTACACAATTATAGCAAATCTTGTAAAGCAGGGAAAAAGTATTATTATGATAACCTCTGAAATGCCTGAACTTATAGGTATGTCAGATAGAATTATGGTTATGTGTGAGGGACATCTTTCAGGTATTATAGACGGCAAAACTGCAACAGAGGAAAAAGTAATGACCCTTGCAAGCAAGTATGCACAATAAGGTAAGGAGGCACAGGTAAATGGAGACTACGAAAACTAACAGTAAAAACGTAAAAGCTTTTTTAAAGCAAAATGCCATAGTGGTTGTATTGATAGTCTTAGTTATAGCTATTGCTATAGTAAGCCCAGATTTTATATCTGTCAGCACTTTTAAAAATATTTTAATGCAGAGTTCTACAAAATTAATAGTTGCTTTGGGTGCATGTTTTGCTATATTGACTGCCGGAGCAGATTTATCAGCAGGACGTATAGTAGGACTTTCAGCAGTTATTTCAGCATCAATGCTTCAATCAAGCACTTATGCTAATAAGTTTTTCCCAAATTTGGGACAACTTCCTTTGCTAATTCCTGTTATACTGGGAATATTAGCAGGAACATTAGTTGGTGTATTAAATGGCTTTGTAGTATCAAGATTTGATGTTCCACCATTTATAGCTACTTTGGGTACTATGGTTATAGTATACGGTGCAAACTCAATATACTTTGATCTTCCTCCTAACAAATCACAACCTATTGGTGGATTAAGACAGGATATCACAAACCTTGGAACAGGAACATTTTTAGGCATCCCATATATAATTATAATTGCTGTATTAGCTGTTATATTTATGTATATTCTTTTAAATAAAACAAAGCTTGGAAAAGATGTTTATGCCATAGGCGGCAATAGAGAAGCTGCTGTGGTTTCTGGAATAAATGTAAGAAAGACTTTATTCTGGATATATGTTATTGCGGGTACTTTATTTGGAATTGCCGGCGTTCTTGAAGCTGCAAGAACAGGCGGAGCTACAAACAACTATGGTAACGGCTACGAACTTGATGCCATCGCATCCTGTGTTGTTGGTGGATGGTCAGTAACAGGAGGTATAGGAACTGTACCTGGTATAGTAGTCGGTGTTCTTATATTCAGTGTTATCAACTATGGATTGACTTTTATAGGGATAAACCCATACTGGCAGCAAATTGTAAAAGGTTTAATTATCATAACTGCAGTTGCAGTAGATATTAGAAAGTACGTTAATAAAAAATAATAAGCAATTGAAAGGGGGCTATCTCAAAGGAGAAAGTAATTTCTGTTATGGGGCAGCTCTCTTTTGTAAAATACAAATTATGTAGACATTTCTCTTCATGGGAAATATAATTAAGTATGAGCAAAAAGGCATACTATAATAATTTTAAAGGGTGATATTATGAAATCTACTATAGTTGATGTGGCAAAAGAAGCAAAGGTTTCAATAACTACTGTATCAAGGGTGTTAAATAATAACTATCCTGTAAAGTTAGAAACAAGAATAAAAGTTGAAGAAGCAATAAAAAAATTGAATTTCAAGCCAAACAGCATGGCTAGAAGTCTTATAACAAGGAAAACTTCAAATATTGGGGTTGTAGTTCCAGGACTAACTAACTTATTCTTTCCTACAGTAGTGGAATCAATTGAAAAATACTTAAAAAGAAATGGATATATAATATCTCTCTGCAATACATCAGCGGACCCTTTAAAAGAGGCTGAGATTATAGATGAGCTTGTTTCAAGACAGGCTGATGGTATTATTGTAATAGACCCTACTATGGATAATTTCAATAACCAATATTTTGAAAAGATTTCTAAATCAATACCTTTGTTAATTGTTAATGGAGGTACAGATGGGTATAGATGTAATTCCATATCCTACAATGAGGAAACAGGAACTTTAGAGGCATTTGAACATCTTTTGAAATTAGGACACAGTAAAATTGCTTTAGTAAGAGGATTTAAAAGTCATTCCTATGACATTAAGGAAGAAATGTACAAAACTATGATAAAGGAAAAAAGATTATCATATAGTAAAGTAATTAATATTGGAAATGGTAACAGCCTTAATGCTGTTTCAGATACACAAAAGGCAGTTGAAAAACTGATGTGTGGTAAAAATAAACCAACAGCATTTTTTGCCTGTAATGATCTAATGGCAGTTGGTATTCTCAATGCCTGCAGCAATCTGGGAATAAATGTTCCAGGGGACATTTCTGTAATAGGATTTGATAATACACTGCTTGCAGAAATCAGTAATCCAAAATTAACTTCTGTGGATTTAAATATGAAGCAAATTGGGCACAAGGCAGCCCTTGAGCTTTTAGATATTATAAATTATGACTTTAACTTAAACAGAAAAGTTGTGTTAGACACAAGACTGGTAGTTCGCCAGAGTTGTGGTGAAGCCAAGTAAGACATATTTTCCTTATAGAAAAGGATTTCTATATAACATGAGGTGATAATTTGAGAGAAATAAATATATCAATGGAAATTGAAAGACTGCTGCAATTTGCACTAAAAAATAAAATAATTGAAGAAATGGACATTATACCTTCAAGAAATGCTCTGCTTGATTTATTAAAAGTAAATGAACCAATATTGGAACATGCTGCTGAAGAGACTATTAAATGGCCTCAGGAAATTTTAGAAAACATTATTGACTATGCCTGGAGTAAAGGACTTTTACCAAGCAATACCACCACTGCCAGAGATTTATTTGACACAAGGATTATGGGTGCACTTATGCCTAGACAATCCGAGATAGTTAGAAATTTTTATAATGAATATAACTCAAAAGGGTCTAAACAGGCCACAGATGAATATTATAAGCTTTCAAAAGCATCCAACTATATAAGAATGGACAGAATATCCAAGAATTTATATTGGGAAGCTGAAACTGATTATGGCAGCCTGGAAATAACGGTGAATTTATCTAAACCTGAAAAAGATCCAAAGGAGATAGAAGCCAGCAAGCTCATGGCCCAAAGCGGTTATCCTAAATGTCTGCTGTGTCTGGACAACGTGGGTTATGCCGGAAATATCAATCATCCCGCAAGGCAAAATCACAGAGTAATTCCAATTACTTTAGACAATGAACAGTGGTATTTACAATATTCTCCCTATGTTTATTATAATGAACACTGCATTGTGTTTTATGAAAAACATGTGCCTATGAAGATTTCCACAAAAACATTTGAAAGATTAATAGGCTTTGTAAAACAATTTCCTCACTACTTTATAGGGTCTAATGCAGATTTACCTATAGTAGGAGGATCAATACTGAGCCACGAGCATTTCCAGGGAGGACGACATACTTTTCCAATGGAAAATGCTGATGTGGAGTACTATTTTCCCACTGAGGACAAAGAAATTAAGGCTGGTATTTTAAAATGGCCTATGTCTGTTATCAGGTTAAGCTCAAAAAATGCTGATAAAATAGTTGAATATTCCTCAAAGATACTTGATACCTGGCGGGGTTACAGCGATGAACAATTAGACATTTTGGCTTTTACAGAGAAAAATGGGAAAACCATTCCTCATAACACAGTTACTCCAATAGCCAGGAAAAATAAATCAGGTGAATTTGAAATGGATTTAGTCCTTAGAAATAATAGGGCCACAACACAATATCCAGATGGAATATTTCATCCTCATCAGCAGCTTCACCACATAAAAAAGGAAAATATAGGACTAATAGAAGTCATGGGTCTTGCAATACTTCCCGCCAGACTTAACACAGAACTTAAGGACATTGAAAGCATACTTCAGGGAAATTTGAAAGTGTTAGAGCATATTAGAAACTGTAATACACACACTCTGTATAAACATTTGCACTGGATAGAAGAGTTAATTGAAAAGTATGGCACAAATTTAAATCAGCATGACAGCAGTGAAATAATTAAAAGGGAAGTTGGCAATAGATTTTTACAGGTTCTTTTGGATGCGGGAGTTTACAAGAGAAATGAAGAAGGGTTTACAGGATTAAAAAAATTTTTAAGTAAAGTAAATTTTTAATAATTGAATATGGGGGAAAAGATTATGGAAATTAAGGAGTTAAAAGAAGATTTTATCAAGCTTTATGGAAAAGGAGAAATAAGGGCATTTGCTTCTCCAGGAAGAGTAAATTTAATAGGGGAACATATAGACTATAACGGAGGTTATGTTCTTCCATGTGCACTTGATTTTGGGACATATGGATGTGTTCGTGAAAGAAAGGACAGAAAAATAAATTTTGCCTCAACAAACTTTCCATTAAAAGTACAGGTAGATGTCGATAATATAAAGTTCAGCAGCCAAGATGACTGGGCTAATTATCCTAAGGGTGTTATAGTGGAAATGATGAAAAAAGGCTATAAGGTTTCCGGCATGGATATACTGGTAAGCGGAAATATCCCAAACGGAGCTGGTCTTTCATCTTCAGCATCCTTGGAAGTGCTCATGGCAGTAATTATTGATAATTTATTTAATGAAGAAAAATTGGACAGAGTACAACTTGTTCAGCTTTGCCAAAAGGCAGAAAACACCTTTGTAGGAGTAAACTGCGGCATAATGGATCAGTTTGCTATAGGCATGGGCAGGAAAAATAAAGCAATACTGCTGGACTGCAACACACTAAATTACAGTTACTGTAATGTGGATCTTAAAGATAATTGTATTGTGGTTTTAAACACAAATAAGAGAAGAGCTTTAAATGAATCAAAATATAATGAAAGAAGAGCAGAATGTGAAGAGGCCCTTAAAATACTGCAGACACAGAAAAAAATAAATGCATTATGTGAATTAACTGTAGAAGAATTTAATAAGATGGAGCATTTAATTGAAAAACACAATGTAAGAAAGAGAGCAAAGCATGCAGTATACGAAAATGAGAGAACAAAGGAAGCTTATAAATATCTTAATGAAGGTGAAATTGAGAAATTTGGACAACTTCTTATAGAATCTCATAACTCACTTAGAGATTTATATGAAGTATCAGGAAAAGAGCTTGATACAATTGTCAGTGAGTCATTAAAAGCAAAGGGATGCTTAGGAGCCAGAATGACAGGCGCAGGCTTTGGAGGATGCGGCCTGGCAATTGTAAAAAAAGCTGAAGTAAATAATTTTATGAATACAGTAAGAGAAAACTACAAAAATATAATAGGTTATGAGCCAAGCTTTTATCTCAGCGGCATTGGTGAGGGAACTGGAGAAATATAAAAATTGAAAGGAGATAAAAATGCTTTCAAAGATAATATTTAAACAGCAGCATGCTGTGAAAATTGAAAATGAATTTTTAAGGGTTGTAGTAATTCCAGAAATAGGAGGAAAAATAGCTTCAATTTTTAGAAAGGATAAGGGATTTGAACTTCTATTTCAGAATAGGGAGGAAGTATACAAAACCCCTGAAATATATGCTCCATTTGAACAATTTGATGCTGCAGGCTTTGATGATGCCTTTCCTACCATAGATAAAAGTACTGTAATAGTTCATGGTAAAAAAGTAGAATATCCTGATCACGGTGAAATATGGAGCGCAAAATTTGATTATAAAATAAACAGTGAAAAAATAACTTTAGAATATAGAAGCAGAATTTTAGATTATAACTACAAAAAAATTATATATTTACAAGATGACAGAGTCATAGTTGAATACTTCATTGAAAACAGCGGTAAAACGGAATTCCCGTGTATATGGGCAATGCACTGTTTAATAAATTGTGAAAAAGATATGCAGCTTTTATTCCCTGAAGGAACTGATAAAGTTATAAATGTGCATCAAAGCAGGTATCTTGGTGAAATTACTAAGGTCCATAGTTATCCTGTTACAAAGGATGTCAATGGAAACTCTATGCATTTAGATAGGATACTTGAATCCTCAGCTGACAATGAAGAAAAGTATTATTTATTGGGAGAAAGCAAACATGGGAAATGCGGTGCTTACTATCCATCTAAAGATGTAACATATAATGTATATTTTGAAAAAGATAAGCTTCCTTATGTTGGCTTCTGGGTTACTGAGGGTGGATTCAGAGGAGATTATAACTGTGCGCTGGAGCCAACTAACGGTTTTTATGACAGCATAGATATAGCCTCAAAAGAAAACAAAATTCTAATTTTAAAACCAGAGCAGATACTTAATTTCAAAATAGAAATTGAGTTAAAGTAAAATAATAAAGATTTTCGGTTCAGATCCGAAAATCTTTATTATTTTTGCTATTTTATAATTTGCACGTTGTATTCTTTCAGCCAGTAATTAATCTGAATCAAATATGCCAGCAGCTGAGGGCCGGTCATTAACTGTCCGAACCAAGGCTTTGTATAAGACTTGCCGCCAGTTTGAACTAATCTCAGTACTTGATTAAAATCAATTAAGGGTAAAATAGGAGACTTTTTATCATTTAAAATATTGTTCATCTCTTCCTGTACCAGTAAAGTATAATTTGGATTATGGGTTTTAGGGTACGGGCTTTTCTTTCTTTCAACTATTTCATCAGGGAGAATTCCCTTTAAGGCTCTTCTGAGAATGCCTTTTTCTTTGTTATCACAGAACTTAATATTTGAGGGAATATTGAAAGCATACTCAACCAGCCTGTAATCCGCAAAAGGTACTCTAACTTCAAGGCTGTTGCCCATGCTCATTCTGTCTTTTCTATTGAGTAAAGTAATCATGAACCATTTTATATTCAAATAAAAGAGTTCCCTCATACGATACTCATATGGTGTTTCGCTATCCATATGGGGTACCTGTTTTAATGTGTTTTCGTATTGATCCCTTACATAGTTTTCAATATCTAACTTTTTAAGTGAATCGGATAAAATTGTTTTTCTTTCATTTAATGATATTGACCATGGAAAAGTATTTGCATTTATGAATTCCTTTTTCCTAAACCATGGGTAACCGCCAAAGATTTCATCTGCACATTCACCTGATACAGCAACTGTTGCATGCTTTCTAACTTCTTTACAAAATAAAAATAATGAAGAATCCACATCTGCCATTCCAGGTAAATCGTTGGCCCTTACTGCATCGAATAAGGCATTTTTTAAATTGTAGCTGTTAAGCATCACATTTGTATGATTGCTGCCAATGAAATCCTTCATTTTTATTGCAAAATCACTATCAGATGTGGGCTGAAAATCATTGGCTTTAAAATATAAATTGTTGTCTTCATAATCTATAGAAAAAGTGTTTAGTATTTTTCCCTGCTTTTTAAATTCCTCTGCGGCTACTGCGGAAATGGCACTGGAATCAAGACCTCCGGATAAAAATGTGCACACGGGAACATCAGCTCCCAGCTGCCTTCTGATGGAGTCTATAAGCAAAGCTCTAACATGATCAGCAGTGTCATCTATATTTTCTTCATGTTTTATGCATCCTGGCTTCCAATACTCCACTATGTCCTTTTTATCTTTGGAATAAAACATGTAATTAGCAGGAGCAATTTCAAGTATATCCTTAAATATGCCGCTTCCTAAAGGCCTTGCTGGTCCCAGAGCAAATAATTCAGTAAGTCCTTCACTATCCACTATTGGCTCCACACCTGGATGAGCTAATAAGGTTTTAATTTCTGATCCGAAAATTAAGGAGTGATTTTTTATAGTATAAAAAAGAGGTTTAACACCTAAGGGATCTCTGGCTAAAAATATGGATTTCTCTTTTTCATTCCAAACGGCAAATGCATATATTCCATTAATATGATTAACACATTCTCTGCCCCAGTAAATGTAACTTGTCAGCAGTACTTCAGTATCAGAATAGGAGTTGAATGTAAATCCAGCTTCTATTAATATCTTTCTTAAATCCTCTGTATTGTATAGTTCACCATTATATACAATTACATATAAATTATTATTTATGGTTTTTGTCATAGGCTGAGCTCCCCCTGCAGGGTCCACAACCACAAGTCTTCTGTGGCCCAGCAGTGCATTCTTTGAATAATAATAGCCGCTGTCATCCGGGCCTCTTTTTGATAAAGTATCTGTCATATTTTTTATTATATATTGTTTATCAGAAATATCTTCTGAAACATTAATCCAACCAGCAATACCGCACATAATCAATTCCTCCAATAATATGTTTTAGAAAGTATCTACTTATAAAATATGAAAGGAATTATAATGGGTTACAAAAAATATAACCATAAATGTAAAAAATTATGTATAATTAAATAAATAGAAATTAATAATGTAATAGGAGTGATATTTAATTAAGAAAACTTTAAGATTTATTATTACTTTTTATTAAGGTATTTATTTTATAATAATAATTGTAACAAAGATTAACCGAGGGAGGTATAAAATGAAGGTATTAATTACTACAGATACATATTTACCAATGATTAACGGCGTTGTTACTTCAATATTAAATTTGCATAAGCAATTAAAAGAATTGGGTCATGATGTTAGAATATTAACCCTTTCACAAAAGGGTTATGACTATGTTGATGGAGATGTATATTATTTAAAATCATTCAGATTAAGAATATATCCTGATGCAAGGGTTAGAAGACCATTTAATAGTAAATTAATAAACGAAATTATTGATTGGGCACCTGATATTATTCATTCTCAAACAGAATTTACAACTATGATTGATGCAAAAAGCATAGCATTAAAGCTGAAAATTCCTCAAATACACACATATCACACTATGTATGAGGATTACCTGCAGTATTTTTTAAGAGGCAAGGTTATAAACAGACCAAGGGCTGCTAAATTGATAAAGCTCTTACTTAACAGCATGGATAGAGTTATTGCACCAACAGAAAAGGTGGAGAAAGCATTAAGAGAATACGGAGTGGAAACCCAGGTAAGCATTGTTCCAACAGGTATTGACTTAATTAAATTTCAGAGACCATTTAGCGAGCAGGAAAGGAATGCTTTAAGAGAAAAATACGGATTTAATAAAGAAAACAAAGTTTTAATGTATTTGGGAAGAATTGCAAAGGAAAAGAATATTGAAGAAATCATAGATTTGTTTAATTCATCCTGCAGTGCCTATGATAATTATAGATTACTTATAGTTGGGGGAGGCCCATACCTGAAAATATTAAAAGATAAAGTGAAAGAAATGAACCTTGGGAAAAAGGTTGTTTTTGCAGGTATGGTTTCTCCAGATCAGGTATATAAATACTATAAAATTGGAGACACTTTTGTTACAGCATCAACCAGTGAGTCACAGGGATTAACCTATATTGAAGCATTAGCCTGCGGATGTCCGGTATTATGTAAATATGATAAATGTATTGAAGGAATAATAATAGATAATAAAACAGGATTTACTTATAACAGCTCCCATGAATTTAATAATAAATTAAAACTTATCAACAATGAGTTATTGCAAAAGATGAAGTATAACTGCATTGAAAAGTCAAAGGAATATTCAAGTGAAACATTTGGAAGAAAAATTGAAAAAATATACACAGAACAAATACTCAATAAAAAGTATGTTGAAATGGTAGTTTAAATCTGGAGGGATATATGAAAAAAGTATTAGAACGGATATATCCATTAAGTTTGGTGATTATGATTCCCCTTTTAAATATAGTGTATGAACACTTAAACAATCCCTTAAGACCGGTTCATAACCTAGTTACAGATATTGACAGAGCAATACCCTTTATAAAATTGTTTGTAATACCATATGCTTTGTGGTATCCATTTATTTTAATTTCTTTAACCTATTTTTGTTATAAAAATAGGCTAACCTTTTATGTGAGCCTATTTAGTATTATAATTGGGATGGTAATAAGCTATATTTTTTATTTCTTTTTTCAAACTACTGTTCCAAGACCAGTGCTTTATGGAAATGATTTTTTAACAAATTTAATAAGATTTATATATAAAAATGACAGCCCATATAATTGTTTTCCCAGCATTCATGTGTTAACCACATACATTGTTATTAAGGGAATTTCAAATGAAAAAGTAAAAAATAAGTTAATTTACTTAACTGCAGCAGTTTTAGGTGTTCTTATAATTATATCAACACAATTTATAAAGCAGCATGTGATGCTGGATTTGCTGTTAGCTATTCTGATGGGAGATATTGTATATAAATTTGCAGATGTTTATATGGAGAGGTGCCTGTTATGGATAAAGAAGCCATTCTTGTGGTTGACGATGAAAAAGAAATTAGAGATTTAATTGAAATATACTTAATAAATGAAGGTTATAGTGTGTTTAAGGCAGACAACGGAGTGGAGGCATTAAATTTATTAAATGAAGAAAAAATAGATTTAGTGATTTTAGATGTTATGATGCCTGTAATGGATGGAATGGAAACCTGTATTAAAATAAGGGAAAGCAGAAATTTACCTATAATAATGCTGTCTGCAAAAAGTGAAGATATGGATAAAATAATGGGGCTTACTACTGGTGCAGATGATTATGTGGCAAAGCCATTTAATCCTCTTGAACTTATTGCAAGAGTAAAATCACAGCTAAGAAGATATACAAAGTTAAATAATAATAATTTTAATGAAAGTGGAATTATTGAAATTGATGATTTAGTCATTAATGAAAATACACATAAAGTTATAGTGGATGAAAAGGAAGTTAAGCTTACACCAAGAGAATTTGATATTTTACTTCTCCTTTGCAAAAACAAAGGTGTAGTTTTTAATATTGAAAAAATATATGAAGCAGTTTGGAAAGAAGATTATTTTGAAGCAGATAATACAGTTATGGTTCATATTAGAAAAATAAGAGAGAAGATTGAAAAAGAGCCCAGAAAACCTAAATATATAAAAACTATATGGGGAGTTGGATACAAAGTTGAAAATTAAATTTACATTGCCAAAGTTTATTAGAAAGATATTTTCCCCATCAAATAAAATATATGAATTGTCCAGAAAAAATGTTGATCACAGCATAAGACTGCAGTTAGTGCTTGTATTTGGAGTATGCTTAATTATATCAGTATTTTTTCTAAAAATAGGCGATAACTTTATGAACAATAGTTCTAAAAATGCAAGAATAGATTATAGTACAGGTGTTCAGAATATATCCGATAAAGCTTACGAAATTGCCAGCTTTTTTAAAGAGGAAAAAGTAAGCAAAAATGATGGCAGTAAAATTAATGATATGATCAAAACCAGAGTTCAGGACAGCAGTATTAAGGTACTTATCTGTGATTTAGAAGGTAATGTGCTTTACAGCAGTGATAATGTGTCAGAAAAGAAAATTGACGTGTACAACACTTTGAGGAATGTCATGGACAGAGATAACAGAGTTCATTATGAAAATGGAAAAAGGGTAATTATCTATGAGAACAAGGAATATGACAGCTTATACCCAATAAGCTTTACAGATGGTTATGGCTATATAGTTGTAAAGGGAGTTCCCTATGGAAACGTAGTATATGATAAATATGATAATTCTTTACTGGCGGTGCTTTTTGCCTTTGCTGCCTTTATCATTAGTTTTTACTTTATAACCAGCAGAAAAATGCAGTACATAGAAAATGTGTCCTCCGGTCTTTTAGAAATATCAAAGGGCAACTTGGATTTTAGAATAAAAAGGGTTGGAAATGATGAAATTGCTTCTCTGGCAGATAACATAAATAATATGGCTGAAAAGCTTAAGAATAAAATTGAGAAGGAAAGACAGATTGAAAAAACTAAAAATGAGCTTATAACAAATGTATCCCACGACCTAAGAACGCCACTAACTTCAATTAAAGGATATCTAGGTCTTATAAAAGAGAAAAAATATAATGATGGCACACAGCTGGAGGAGTTTGTTAATATAGCCTACAATAAATCTGAAAAGCTGCAGTCATTGATAAATGACCTTTTTGAATATACCAAGGTATCTAGTAATGGCATTGCTTTGAATAAGGAAATAATAGATATTAATGAATTATTGCAGCAGTTAACTGATGAAATGGTGCCAATATGTGAAGAAAATGAAATAATCATAGAAAATAGCTTTCAAAAAGAAAAAATAAATGTAAATATTGATGGTGATAAAATGGTAAGGGTTTTTGAAAATTTATTAACCAATGCCATTAGATACAGCATAAAGCCAGGTGTGGTAAAACTTTCTCTTTTTAGTGAAGAAGAAAATGTATTTATTAAGGTGGAAAATAGATGTACTGGCATATCTAAAGAAGATGTGGAAAGGATATTTGATAGATTTTATAGAGCTGAAAAATCCAGATCACGAGAAACAGGCGGCAGCGGGTTGGGACTGGCTATAGCTAAAAGCATTGTAGAACTTCATGGGGGTAATATAACCGCAGTTTACAATGAACCAACTATAATTTTTACAGTTAAATTAATAAGAAGTTAGCAGAAGGAGTTTCTGTTAACTTCTTATTTTATATCCAATAATAAAGCCTGCTATACCTAGGATAATTGATAATGTTATATAGACAATTGCATTTATTTTTTTATTCTGCTTATAAAGTGTAACATCTTCATACATAAAAGTTGAAAATGTAGTGTATGCTCCAAGGAAACCATCTCCCAAAAGTGAATACATACTGTGACTGTTAAAACTGGTGACAATTCCAAGAAGTATGGCTCCAGTTATATTTATAATAAAAGTTCCTGCGGGAAAGTTCCATTTATTTTTGCTTTTAATGTATTGACCCAAGGCAAACCTGGAAATACTGCCGAAAACACCGCCAGCGCCTACAAGTAAAATATCCATTAACTAACCTCCTCGCCATAATTAGAATCATCATCTTCTTTACTATGCTTATGAATATATTTATTTATAATAATTTCTCCAACATAAATCCCAGAGAAGGAAACTAAAATACCCAAAATTATTGAAAGGAATACATAGACTAGTGATATATTAAAGCTGCCGTTTAATATATACAAAGCTGCCTCTTTGCAAAATGTTGAAAACGTGGTAAAGGCACCTAAAAAGCCAACGGATACTGCAGTTACAATGACCCTGGGGATTTTTTTGAAAAATGAAGCCATTGTTAAAAAAAAGGCTAAAATAAAACTGCCTGTGAGGTTAATTGTTAATGTACTAAAAGCAATTAGAGAAACATTCCAAATTGCCATAGATTTTATTAAATATCTGGAAACAGCGCCTAAAAATCCAAATAAACCTATCAATATATATTTTTTCATTGGTTCCCCCTGTATAAAAATCCTTTAAAGTAAATGATTTTTAAATTTAAACATAGCACATATTATATCATAAAATTGTTATTTTAAAGATAATTGTTGTATTTTTTTGAATATTGTAATAAGCTTTTATTAAAGATGCAGTTTAATTTAATATTGTCAGATGATAATAACGAGAGAGACCTTTCATGGAGCCGAAGAAGCAATGCGAAAAGTACCGTTTTTTGTAAAAACTTTCAGGCAAAGTTATCGTTATTTGATGAAACTCTGGAAAGACCTTAAGGGCACCGTAGGAGAAATACAATGATTTGTAGAAACTCTCAGGTAAAAATACAGGGCACAATGGTAGCATTCTACTATTGTGTCCTTTTTTATTTAAATTTATTAGTGGAGGATGAATTATGGATAACTTAAAAAAAACACCACTGTATAATGCATACGAAAAGTATGGAGGGAAAATTATTGATTTTGCTGGATGGGCATTACCAGTTCAATTTCAAGGAATAACTGAAGAACATGAGGCTGTAAGAAAAACAGGAGGATTATTTGATGTTTCCCATATGGGTGAAGTGGAAGTTAAGGGAGAAGATACACTGGATTTCGTAAATAATTTAATCACCAATGATGCCTGTCAGCTTGAAGATTCACAGATACTATATACTCCTATGTGCTATGAAAATGGCGGAGTGGTTGATGACATATTAGTTTATAGATTTAATAAACAGCATTTTCTTTTAGTAATAAATGCTTCCAATGTGGAAAAAGATTTTAAGTGGATGAATGATAATAAAAAAGACTTTAAAGTAGAACTTACAAATATATCTGAAAATACAATTGAATTAGCACTTCAGGGGCCAAATGCACAGAAAACACTGCAAAAGCTTGTGGATGCAAATTTGGATGAGATAAAATTCTTTTACTTTAACAGCAATGTAAAAGTAAATGGAGTTAAATGTTTAATTTCAAGAACTGGCTATACTGGAGAAGATGGATTTGAAATATATACTTCAAATGAGTATGGTGAAATGCTGTGGGATAAAATACTGGAAGCAGGAAAGGAACATGGCATTGTGTCTGCAGGTTTAGGATGCAGGGATACATTAAGATTTGAAGTTTGTTTGCCTTTATACGGCAATGAAATTTCGGAGAACATTTCTCCTTTGGAAGCGGGACTTGGTTTTTTTGTAAAGCTGAACAAAAACAGCTTTATTGGTAAAGAAGCATTAGCAAAACAAAAAGAACAGGGACTTAAGAGAAAATTAGTTGGATTTGAAATGGTGGACAGAGGAATACCAAGACATGGATATGAAGTATCTGCTCAGGATGGCAGCATAATAGGTTTTGTTACAACAGGATATAGATCTCCTTCGTTAGAAAAGAATATTGGACTTGCTCTTATAGAAAGTAAGTACAGCGGCCTTGGAACAGAAATAAATATACACATTAGGAATAAACAGTGTAAAGCAGAAATTATTAATAAAAAGTTTTACAATAAAAACTACAAAAAATAATATTTTGGAGGGAAATGTATGAAAGTATTAAAAGGCTTGTATTATTCAAAGGATCACGAATGGCTAAAGGCAGAAGATAACAAAGTTTATATTGGCATTACCGACTTTGCTCAGAATTCACTGGGTGAAATTGTATATGTAGATCTGCCTGAAGCAGATGAAGAATTTTCGGCTGGAGACACTTTTGGTGTAGTTGAATCTGTTAAAGCAGCTTCAGATATGCTGATGCCCATTGATGGAAAAGTCATAGAGGTAAATGAGCAGCTAGCAGACTCACCAGAGCTGGTTAACAATGACGCTTTTGGAAGCTGGATGATAGCTGTTGAATTATCTGATAAGTCACAGTTAGATGAACTTTTATCTCCAGAGAACTACGAAACATTTTGCAGTAAGGAGGCTTAGGTATGTTCCCATACATTCCTATTACACCAGATGAAGAAAAGGAAATGTTAAGCAGCATAGGATTAAATTCTGTAGATCAGCTTTTTTCAGATATACCTGATGAAATTAAGCTTAAGAGAAAATTAAACATTAATGACAGTTTAAGTGAAATTCAGGTTAGAAAAATATTAAGAAATTTATCTGATGAAAATAAATCGGTTGATTCCATGGCCTGCTTTTTAGGAGCTGGTGCCTATGATCACTATATACCTGCAGTTGTAAATAATATAATTTCAAGATCAGAATACTATACTGCATATACTCCATATCAGGCAGAAATCAGTCAGGGAACTTTGCAGACCATTTTTGAATATCAAAGTATGATATGTGAGTTAACAGGTATGGATGCATCCAATGCTTCAATGTATGATGGAGCTACAGCCTGCGCTGAAGCAGCTATATTGTCCTGTGACAGCACCAGAAAGAAAAAAATTCTTGTTTCAGAAACTGTTAATCCTGAAATAAGGAGTGTTTTGAAAACCTATTTAAAATTTAAAAATATTCAATTTGTAGAAATTAAAATGAGAGATGGAATTACTGATGCTGATGACTTAAATTCAAATATTGATAAGGATACAGCAGGAGTAATAGTTCAAAATCCAAATTTCTTTGGAATAATTGAAGAACTGGAGCCTATTGAAAAAATTACTCATGATAGCAAAGCCATTTTAACTGTAAGTGTAGATCCTATTTCTCTTGGTATATTAAAAACTCCAGGTGAATATGAAGCTGACATTGCTGTGGGTGAAGCTCAAAGTCTCGGTAACAGCTTGAGCTTCGGAGGACCATATATAGGATTCATGGCTGTAAATGGCAAACTAACAAGAAAAATGCCGGGAAGAATTGTTGGACAGACTGAGGATAAGGAAGGCAAAAGAGCTTTTGTACTTACACTTCAAGCAAGAGAACAGCATATAAGAAGACAAAAGGCAAGCTCTAATATATGCTCTAATGAAGCCTTGAACGCTTTAGCTTCAGCAGTTTATTTAACCACCATGGGAAAACAGGGCATAAGAGATGTGGCCTATTCATGTACAGCAAAGGCTCATTACACCTATAATAAATTAATTGAAAGCGGAAAATTTACTCCTGTTTTTAATAAGCCGTTTTTTAATGAATTTGCAATAAAAAGTGCTAGTGAAGCAAGTTCAATAAACAATGAATTATTAAAAAATAATATTATAGGAGGTTATGATTTATCCACCCAGTATGCTCCTCTCAATAATACATTATTACTTTGTGTAACTGAAAAAAGAAGTAAGGATGAAATTCACAAGCTAATAGAAGTTATGGAGGGAGTAAAATGAGAAATTACGATAAATTGATAATTGAAATATCAAAGCCAGGTAAGTGTGCATATACACTTCCTAAGTTAGATGTACCATGCAGTGATTTGAATGAATTTATACCTGATAATTTACTTAGAAAAGAACCAGCAGAACTTCCACAGGTAAGTGAGGTGGATGTGGTAAGGCATTTTACTAACCTTTCCACTAAAAATTATGGAGTTGATACTGGATTTTATCCATTAGGCTCCTGCACAATGAAGTACAATCCTAAAATCAATGAAGAATTAGCTGGTTTGGATGGATTTAAGGATATACATCCATGTCAGCCTGAGAGTACAGTTCAAGGTGCCCTAAAGCTGATGTTTGATTTAAGTGAGAAGCTGGCAGAAATATGTGGCATGGACAAGGTTACTTTACAGCCAGCAGCAGGTGCTCATGGAGAATTAACTGGATTAATGCTTATAAAGGCCTACCATGAAAACAGAGGGGATTACAAAAGAACTAAAATTATAGTACCTGATTCAGCTCACGGTACAAATCCTGCCAGTGCCAATGTAGCAGGTTTTCAGGTAGTTGAAGTAAAGTCAGATGAAAATGGTCTTGTAGATCTTGACAGTTTAAAGTCTGTTTTAAATAATGAAATAGCTGGATTAATGCTGACAAATCCAAATACCCTTGGATTATTTGATAAAAATATAAAAATTATTTCAGATTTAGTCCATGAGGCAGGCGCATTAGTATATTATGACGGTGCAAATTTAAATGCTATTATGGGAATATGCAGACCAGGTGACATGGGATTTGATGTAGTTCACATGAATCTGCATAAAACATTTTCCACACCTCACGGCGGCGGAGGACCAGGAAGCGGCCCAGTAGGTGTGAAAAAAGATTTAATTTCATTTTTGCCCGTACCTGTGGTGAGAAAAGTACAGAGTAAATATTTTCTGGACTATGAAAGAGTTCTTTCCATTGGTAAAATTAAAAGCTTTTATGGCAACTTTGGAGTATTGGTAAGAGCTTACTGCTATATACTTTCCATGGGAGCTGAAGGATTAAAAAAGGCAAGTGAAACCGCAGTTTTAAACGCTAATTATATGATGCATAAGCTGAGCAGGGACTATAATCTTCCAATATCAACTCTATGCAAGCATGAATTTGTTTTAGGAGGGCTGGCTTCTGAAGATAGCGAAATTCACAATGGACATGGTATCACTACCTTAGATGTAGCTAAAAGACTTTTAGATTATGGTTATCATCCTCCAACTATTTATTTCCCTCTTATAATTAATAATGCTATTATGATAGAGCCCACAGAAACTGAAAGCAAGGATACACTAGATGGCTTTATTGATGCAATGATTAATATTGCCAAAGAGGCAAAGGAAAATCCTTCTATTGTAAAAAATGCGCCTAACAGCACTATTGTAAAAAGACTTGACGAAGTTAAAGCTGCCAGACAGCCAATTTTAACCTGGAGGCAAATAAATAAATAATTAGTAACTTTTGTTACAGAAGTTATGTTAAAAAAGTAATAATATACAGGTATAGTAGAAACTTAGAAAATATTAAATGAGCATGTAATAGCATATTTAATATTTCTTGAGGGAATACTTAGAACAAATAAAATTATAGGAGGAATTTCTTATGAAAGCTTTTGTTGATAAGGATACTTGTATAGGTTGTGGATTATGTCCTACAATAGAACCTAATGTGTTTAGCATGGACGACGATGGAAAGGCTGTTGCTATTTCTGAAGAATTAAAAGAAGACTTAATAAGTGGAGCAAAAGAAGGAGAAGAAAGCTGCCCAGTTAATGCTATACATGTAGAATAATGTACTAGTAAATTTAAGTTTAAATCCCACTATATAAAAAACTATAGTGGGATTTAAATTATTTATTTAGTTTTATTAGATTCTGTTTCAAAATATAGTTTTGTTTCATTTATTATTACAGGACTTAAAATAATTAGTGCTATTAAGTTTGGAATAGCCATAAGTCCATTTACTATATCAGCAATAGTCCAAATTAAATTTAATTTTAAAAATGCTCCTATGGAAACTAAGAAAATAAAAACATATCTATAAGG
>JAQSXU010000261.1 GCA_029256485.1 Clostridiaceae bacterium | reverse complement strand
AATAAGGAGTTCATTGATTTCTGCAAAGCTACTGGATTATGCAAGGAAGAACTGAAATGCTTAGGGGGAACACAGTTAATCGTTAAGAACGGAATATATTATATAGCTGTCTCCAGAAATAATCTTGTGAATTTCCAAATTGTAGAATATAATGGGCGTAATAGCTAAAAGAAATGGTATTTGAAATATTATTAAGTACCCCCATTTTCTTTACGCCGTAATATTGAAAGGAAAAGAAGATGTGAAAGAAAAAGTAAAAATATGTTTTAAAAAGATTGATTTTATAATTATCATAACTATGACAATTCTAATATGTATCGGTCTATATTGCGAACAGCAAGCATTTATATTAAGTGATGAACAGAATACAATATTTATTAAGCAATTAGTTGGTATATTTATTGGTTATGTCTTAATAATTGTAATTGTGCTTATTGATTATCATATTATTTGTTCTCTGTCTTTTGTCTTATATCTTATTATGATATCAATTTTAGCCTTTACTCTTATATTCGGATCGGATTTAAATAATGTGAAAAGGTGGGTGGTGATATTTGGAATACCATTTCAACCATCTGAATTAACAAAAGTTGTATTAATACTCTTTTTAGCATTTTTGTGTAACCATTTTAAAAATAAACTTGATAAATTATTTATACTATTTATTCTTGCCGCAGTTGTAGCATTACCCATGGTATTAATTTTGCTAGAGCCTCATCTGAGTTCCAGTTTAGCTATATTGTTTGTTTTTTGTATCATAGTGTATTCCTCGGGAATTAGTTATAAGGTAATTGGTGTAGCTCTTGCATTAATTTTACCGGTAGTAGCAAGTATATTTATCGGAATAGCTCTATTTAATATTAACATTCCATTTGTTGAGAAGTACCAGGTGGAGAGAGTTTTATCATTTTTATCAGCTGATGAAAGTGACAGTTTATCTGGAGATTATCAGCAAATCCAATCTATTGAAGCGATAGGTTCAGGTGGACTTCATGGTAAGATGATATCTTCAGATGGTGATCAAAATAGAAAGTATAGTAGTATATATGCGAAAGAAAGTGATTTTGCTTTTGCAATTGTTGGTGAAGAGTTTGGATTTGTAGGGAGTTTATTTATAATAATTCTTTATGCATTATTGATAATCAGATGTTTGATAATATCTTCCCGTTCTTCAGATTATATGGGGAAACAGATATGTATAGGTGTATCTGCTTATCTAGTATTTCAGATTTTTGTGAATGTTGGCGTAGCAACAAATCTTTTACCGAATACAGGTCTTCCATTGCCATTTATAAGCTATGGACTTACTTCATTAATCAGTTCGATGATTGCGGTTGGGTTAGTGTTAAATGTTGGGGTTAGAAAAAAGTAAAATCTGATTTGTCTCAATTCATTTTAAATAATATTTAAAACAAATTGTAAATGCTCTTTTAGATATGAACGGTATGAATGGAATTGACGTACTAAGGGGTACTCAAATCTCCTAAAACAAAAAATCCCCAGAAGCTTTGAATTCTCATAGTTTCTAGGAAAATTAGTTAAGTGCGAGACAGGATTCGAATTCTATCCCTTCGAAAAAATTCTGATAGAAAGGGTCTTTCCAGCACATCCAATTTTTATGTACTCAATCGGGCACTCAAAAACAACATCAGATAGTTTCTTTAAAAATGTATCTCATTTGGAAATGCCTCTTTTCGCATTATACTCCACATTTTATCGATATAGGAGAGTGTATAATAATTTTCATAATAATGATAATAAAAAGCACCTTTCATTGTCATTTTATATACACCATTTTCCACTTTTATAAATCCAAATATTTTTGCAAGCCAAAGTTCTAATCCATAAGCATTCTTGAGTGGTTTCTTAAAAAAAGCTTGAAAATCATGGGAGGAAATTTTTGTACTGTATGCAGTCCAAAACAGATAATAAATCATTCTCTGTCTTTCGGTAAAACGTATTGTCAAGGATGTCGGCAGTTTATTCTCTGCTATTCTTTTTTCGTATTCGTCGACCGAAAACGTATTTATTTTAAACTGGTCTTTTAAAAGGGTTGTTGCCGAACAGCCAAAGCCTAAAAAATTATCCCTTGTCATAGAAGAGTATTTAGCATTTCCATTGTTGGAAAAAGTCCAAATAGAATCTCTATGATAACCTTTGCTTTCACAGTATAAGGTGATTTCATCAAGGAGTTTTCTTTTTTCCTTCTTACGCATAGCAGGAATTGCGCTGTCGGTAAAAGAAAAATCTATAAATGGATAAATAGCAATATGATTTGCTCCATTTGCAAAAGCCATGTCTATATCGGACTTTAAATCGTCTATACGTTGCTCAGGAAGTGCAAAGATAAAATCCATTGATACGGTTTCAAGCTTTACTTCGTCCAAAGCCTTGAACATTTTAGAGTAGTCGGTGCTTGTTCTTCCCAACACATTCAAAAATTTGTTCTGAAACGACTGTATACCTATACTGATTTTAGTAATACCAATTTTATTTAATTTAAATAGATTATCAACCGTGACATTCTCGGGGTGAAGTTCTAAGCCAATCCCCTTGGTAATAATAAAGTGCTCATTTATAGCATCGATAATTTCTTGCAGCCTGTCAATAACGAGAGCAGGTGTTCCACCGCCAAAATAAAGACTTGTCACTTGCTTTCTACCGCTGTTTGGACCTGCTACAGTATGAATTTCTCTTATAAGATAATCAATATATTTTTCGCAGCGTTCTTTGTTATATTTTTCTTTGCAATAAGGGCAAAATGAACAGATGTTTTTACAAAATGGGATATGTATATAAAGCCCTAACTGCTCTGCAGGTTGATAGGAAAGCATTCGGTCATATTCATTTTTGAACTGGAATGGCTTAAATGACCGTGTAAGCCACATTCTTGTCATAACTGTAATTAGACTCATTTCTACCTCTTAAATATATTTTAGATATGTATTTAACATTTCAAGCATAATTTTTGGCTTGCCCTTAAACAAAAGAGTATATTCTGCAGCAAAAAAGTATCCACACTTTTCGCACAAATGCGGAATATCAATACACCTTCCACAAGTGCTGATTTTTCCATTTTCGATTACAACACACTGATAGCAAGGAGTTGGAAAGCTGTTGTTTATGATAAATGGAAACGCATTTTTTAAATTAAATACAGGTACACCCTCGTCCATCATCTGCGATATAACATCACAGCACTGCTTTTTTTCGTCTTTAGATAGAGCAAGCTTTATCGTATCGGGGTATGGTGTATGAAAGTTAAAGGATACGGCACGAACATTTTTATTAGATTTCGCAGTATAGCAAACGTCTTTTATTGTATCTTTATTTATCTGATTAACCGCCATATAAAAGCAAATATTATTTGATGTGGCTTTTTTAATGTTCTGCATAATGGTATCGTATGTATTGCCACGAATTTCATTGTGTTTCTCTTTGTCGCCGTCAAGACTAATAAGTATTAAATCCGCCTCGGGTAAATCAATTGGAAATGTTCCGTTTGTTACGGTATTTACAATTAAAAATCCCATCTTTTTTGCTTCTATTACTAAATCTCTTAAGGATTTATCCCCATCCTGCCAAATAAACGTTTCCCCGCCACAGAAAAACAGAATACGAACACCCATTCCATAAAGCTTTTCCATTTCTGCTTTAATCTGTTTATAAGGGTGGATTATTGTTGAAATATTATTAACCGAGCAGTGTTTACAGGATAAATTACATTTATCTGTTAAAATTACTGTACCGAGGATTGGCTTTTTCTGCCGAAACAAAACAGTCATAATTCCAAAATTAACAAAATATATAAATGATGATACTTTCATCAAACTCACCTCTTGTTATATAAACTTGTTCACTGATATAAAGGGTATATCCAGTCCCAACGAGGTTAAAAGAAGAAACAAAGCGCTAACAGCCAATACAATTTTCGATTTTTGGCTATCTAATAAATATCGGTTTTATTTTACCACACCAATTACATCCAATCAATTATTTTTATTATCTTCTTAATACAATAACGGTTACACGTCACATTTTGAATAAAAATGTATGGGTAAACGATTATTGGATTATTTTTTTATATTTATTAATTTCTTCAGATATCACACGTTAGATTCGTTCATATTATGTTTGTTCAAAAATTATGACGAAAGGAGAAATAAACAAATTGAGTTTTGTTAATTTATTTTAACAAAACAAAATGAGTTGAAAGGATGGAAGAACATCCTTGTGCTTAATAATTATCTCAAGAGGAGATATCACCATGCGACTCCGCCAAAGAAAAGAAATCTTGGAAATACTGTATCCGCTGTGGATAGAGAAGCGCAAGGGCCTGAACCTAAGTAGTAGGACGATTCAGAGAAACCGGAACCACTGGGAGATTA
>JAQSXU010000260.1 GCA_029256485.1 Clostridiaceae bacterium | reverse complement strand
TGCAATGCAGGAATTGGAGGATTATAAGAATCTAGCAGAACAGGAAAAAGTAGAAATCAAATTAAATGCTAATCAAGAGTTAGAAACTTATAAGCTCAAGGCGGAACAAGAATTAGAAGCCTTCATCAAAAAAGCAGAACAAGAAAAAGAAGAAATAGAGCTAAATGCAATGCAGGAATTAAACTATTATAAGGAAATAACTGCACAAGAAAAAGAAGAAATCAAACGAAATGCTAATCAGGAGTTAGAAACTTATAAGCTCAAAGCGGAACAAGAACTAGAAGATTACATCAAAAAAGCAGAACAAGAAAAAGAAGAAATAGAGCTAAATGCGCTACAAGAATTAGAAGCTTACATAAAGAAAGCAGAGCAAGAAAAAGAAGAAATCAAACTAAATGCAATGCGAGAATTAGAAAATTATAAGGAAATAACAATACAGGAAAAGGAAGAAATTAAGATTAATACTCAGCAGGTACTAGATACATATAAACAAGTCATTGAACAAGAAAAAGCTGCGATAAAAAATCAAGGGAAACAAGAACTAGGAGAATATATTAATAGTACATCTATTGAAATAAAACAAGTAAAGGAAAATGCTGAAAAAGAAAAAGAAATACTAAAAAATCAAATTGATGAAGTACTGTATGATAAAGAACAAACTTATAAATTACTACTAGATGCAGAAGAAGGTAAGTTAGCACTTACAAAACAAGTTGAACTATTGTCCGAGGAAATCCAAGAAATACATATAGTGAAAGAACAATTAGATATGCAGTTACAGCTAAGGCAAGAAGAAAATAGCTACCTTACTGAAGAAAAGATACAAGAATATGAATTATTAATTAAGAATAAGGATGAATTATTAGAACAGAGAAAGCAACAAGTTTATGGATTGGAACAAAAATTACATAAGTATAATCAAGAAGATTTAAGTAGATCTGATGAAATAACACAAAATAATAAACAATTAATTCAACAATTCCAAGAAAACGAGATGCTTTCTGATGAAATTCATAATTTACAAGATATTATTAGGCAGCTAGAATTAAAAATAAATGAAGTTTTAACAGAAAAAGATGATCTATTAAATCATATGGAAGAGAAAGATACTATCGCAAAGGCAACAATGTATGATTTAGAAAAGCAAAAAGATAATTCATTGGAACAATACAGAGCTTTAGCAAAACAAAATGGAAAGATAGAAGAACAAACTAAATTTCTACAACAGATATCTGAAAAAAATGAAAAGTTGCAAAAAGAGTATAATAATCTAACTACTTCGTATAATGAGCTTAAACTTAAAGAAGAAAAATCAAATGAGGTAATGCATTTAACAGAATTAAAGCTGAAAGAAAAAGATAAAAACATTGATGAGTTAGAAACACAAATACTTGAACTAATGATGCAAATTGAAGATAGATCTAGATAAAAAAAGTAAGTATTTAGATCGTTTAAGAAAGGGATTAATAAGCATATGATGGATAATACTATTTCATGTTCTTGCACAGATACTAATTGTAAACTACACCCAAGTAATCATAACTTGGGCTGTGATCCATGTATAAAAAAAAATCTTAAAGCAGGAGAAATTCCAGGCTGCTTTTTTCATTTGGTTAAAGATGATCTATCCCAAGTAAGGGACTTTACCATAGGGGGGGTTGCTAAGTTATACATGGAAAATAAATAATAAATAGTAATTTGAATATCCAATGAATTCATAAGTATTGATATAATTTTATATAATAGAGGAGAAATGATGGGCCGATATAAGGAACAGAGAAACTTTTTAAAATCTAATTTTTCAGAGTTTAAAAAAATAAAAACAGATAAGGCAAAAGGGTTACCACAGCCAGAGGTAATAAAAGATTACAATTCAGATGCTATGCTAATATCCTTACCTGAAATAAATATGGATACTGTAAGTAATAATAATGTTTATCAGTGTATAAAAGAAAGAAGAAGTACCAGATTTTATTCTGAAGAATCCATGAGTCTTGAAGAGCTATCCTATCTTTTGTGGTCGACCCAAGGGATTTCAGGAGTAAATAAAGCAGGTATGACACTGAGAACGGTACCTTGCAGCGGGGCTACATATACCTTTGAAACTTATCTATTTATTATGAAAGTAGAAGGGTTAGAAAAGGGTGTTTACAGATATCTTCCCTTTGAGAATAAACTGATTTTTCTATTTGAAATAGATGAAATGGAAAATAAAATAGATGCACTTACTTTAGAGCAACCATTTGTACCTAACTTTGCTAAAAAAGCTGCAGTTGTTTTTGCTTGGAGCACAACGCCATATCGTTCAGAATGGAAGTTCGATATCACAGCTCATAAAAAAATCTTAATAGATATTGGACATGTTTGCCAAAATCTTTATATAGCTGGAGAATCTGTGGATGCAGGAACTTGTGCCATAGGTATTTATGATCAAAATATGTTAGATGAGATTCTTCAATTGGATGGTGAAGAGGAATTTGTTATTTACCTTGCAGCTGTTGGGAAAAAAATGAAGAATATAATTAATAGATGATAAATCTTCCGACGAGATTATAAAAAGAAAGTCTGATAAGAAACTTTCGTATCTATTCAAAAAGTAAGAAGATATCGTTAAAATCCTGAACTTAGATTAGGTTTCAAATGGAAAAAATACAAATTTTTCTTTTATTTTGTCTTAATATGTGATAATATGATTTCTGCTAATGTTTATGTCAAAAAATCTGCATATCTTGAAATTAGAGCTGTTAAGAGGCATTTATCTTAATAGCTTTGTTTTTGTAAACAACCTAACTACAATTTTTAAGCGTATAATATAACGAAAAAGTTAAACTTTTGTAAGTTTAGTTACTAAATTGTAAAATTAATTAACTTTTTATTAATAGTATTATTAATTAATTAGTTTATAATAAACTTGACTAGTCTTTTAATGGACTAGTATATCTCATATAGAACCACCATATAATGACAACAAAGGGAGGGCAAAGTTGTGGTTTTTAGTAGCCTTGAATTTATTTTTCGTTTTTTACCTATATTTTTAATCTTATATTATATCGTGCCTAATCGATTCCGTAATGTGGTTCTTATTCTGGGTAGTTTAATTTTTTACGCATGGGGAGATTACAAACATCTTATTATAATCGTGTTGTCAGTATTAGCAAATCATATTCTGGTATTGAATATGAATATGTATCAATCAGCCACAAGTAAAAAATTATGGCTTATAGCTACGTTATTTTTTAATTTCGGCTTGCTATTTTTCTTTAAATATATTAACTTTGTAATTGAAAACATAAATTTTTTAATTAGAGGAGTCGACAATGTTGGTGAAATAGCCACTCTTAATATGGGTATGCCCTTAGGCATAAGCTTCTTCACCTTCCAAGCGGTATCCTATGTAGTTGATTCTTATAGAGGAGATATTGAGAAAAGACCAACTTTATATCGTGTGGCTACTTATTTAGTAATGTTCCCTAAGTTAGTATCCGGTCCCATTGCATCTTATAATTATATGGAAGGTCAATTGATTCACAGAAGATACAGTTTAGATAAATTTGAAAGTGGTTTAAAGTTATTTGTTATAGGAATGGGTTTGAAGATAATTATAGCTAATAGAATCGGGGTTTTATGGAATGATATCCAGACTATTGGTTTTGAAAGCATATCAACACCTCTTGCATGGTTGGGATCACTAGGTTATAGTCTACAGTTATACTTTGACTTTCATGGATATTCCCTTATGGCTGTGGGAGTAGGCAGTATGCTTGGCTATCAATTACCGGACAACTTTAATCATCCGTATATGTCTAAGTCAGTTACAGAATTCTGGCGTAGATGGCATATGACTTTAGGCGCATGGTTTAAAGATTATATTTACATTCCATTAGGCGGAAATAGGTGTAGCGATTCTAGATTGATATTCAATCTATTGGTGGTATGGCTCTTTACAGGATTATGGCATGGTGCGAATTGGAATTTTATTCTTTGGGGATTGTCTTTATTCGTCCTAATTGTTATTGAAAAATTCTTTATTAAGGATTTTCTGGATCGCTCCAAAGTGATATCTAGATTTTATATGGTGTTTGTTATATTATTTAGTTGGATGTTATTTGCCATAAGCAATTTAAGTGAGGTTGGTATTTATTTTGGTAGAATGCTTGGTATTGTTCAGGGAGTTAATGTTAATCCCAATGATTTTATGAAATATTTTGGACAATATAAATGGCTACTCGTAGCTGGAGTTTTCTTATGTTTTCCATATGGAAAGAGAATTTATGAAAGATTAGAGAATAGTATTATATGTTCAATATTTTTATTGCTAGTATTTTGGTACTCTGTCTATATGTTAGCGAATGGAGCAAATAATCCTTTTATGTATTTTCAATTCTAAACATTAATTATGAAAGA
>JAQSXU010000259.1 GCA_029256485.1 Clostridiaceae bacterium | reverse complement strand
AAATGCAGAATGTTTATTCGATGATGAGTTTATGCACTTATTTAAAAACTTATCAAAAACTTACATTATTCTCTTAGCAAAGCATATTTCAGATTTTAGTTTTAATAATGACTACGAAAAAGATTGGTACTATGAATTTAAAAAATATATTTTAAGTTTAAGTGAAGAAGATCAAAAGAATATTGAAATAATTAAAGAAAAAATTAATATTACTTAATAATCAGCTATCAATATGCAAAATACTAGTGCTAATCACAATTAAAATCAGCACTAGTATTTTTATCTTATAAATTATTTTTATGCTTGATTCAATGTAAAAACTTCATTAAGTTTTAAATCTAGTAAAGCATTATCTTATTGTTAATAATGAATATCAAATATTGGTTTCAATTCAAAAAAACTTTTTCTGTTTTATTAAATTAATTCATTCTTTTGCAAAAATTCTATAGCAACATCTTTAGGATTTTTATTTAGTTCATCTACTTCATAATTTAATTCACTCATTACATCATCATTAAGTAAGTTTCCTACTTCTTCTACTAATGGTTTTATTTCAGGATATTTTTCTAATGTTTCGGCTTTCACCACAGGAATAGCATAATATGGTGGAAAAAAGTGGTTATCATCTTTTAAAACCTTCAAATCATATTTCTTCAATAATCCATCTGTCGAAAATGCATCTATTACATCACTTTCTTTATTTATTAAAGCAGCATATCTAGGACTGCCGTCTATTCCGACAGTATCTTTGAAATTAAGATTATATTTCTTAGTTAAACCAATTAATCCATCTTCTCTATTAAGGAACTCAAGCGTTGTTGTTGCAGTTAAATCATTCGAAACTTTTGCAAGATCACTTATAGTTTTTAAATTATATTTTTGAGCAGTATCCTTTGCTACTGCTAGTGTATACGTATTATTAAACCCCATTTGCTTTAACACTTCAATATCATATTTATCCTTATAATCTTTTTTTACTGTATTATAAACCTTTTCCACATCTGATATTGGCTTATATTTTAATACATCTCCATAAGCTGTTCCACTGTAACTCACATACATGTCAACATCACCATTTTTTATAGCAGAAAATATAACTTGAGTTCCACCTAATGCAAATTTTCTATTAACAGAAATGTCTGTCTTTCTTTCTATAAGCTCTGATATTACATTTCCTAAAATCTCTTGTTCTGTAAAGTCTTTACTGCCTATTGTAATAACTTTTTTACTGGATACCTTTTGAGATACTCCTGTTACAACAAAAATTCCAATAAGAACACATGCAGTAGCAGCTAATATAGATTTTTGCATTTTTCTAGCTTTAACTTTTGATGCTTTACTTTTATTATTACCATTTTGCAAACTAATTGGCGTAACAAGTTTTTCTACCACTCCAAATAATCCATCTACTAATAATGCTAATATACACGCAGGAATTGCTCCTGCTAAAATTTGATAATTATTAACAGTTCTTATACCAGAAAAAACCAGATATCCCAGACCACCCCCACCAATAAATGCTGCCATAGTCATAAGGCCTACTGCTGTAACTGCTGAAATTCTTATTCCTGACATTATTACTGGAAGTGCTAAAGGAATTTGAACTTTTATTAAAACTTGAAATTTAGTAAGTCCTATTCCCTTTGCAGCTTCAAGCATTTCTGAATTTATACTATCAATTCCTGTTGTAGTATTTTTTATAATTGGAAGCAATGAATACAATACTACCATTACAATTGCTGGTTTTGTACCTATTCCTAAAAACGGTATTGCAAATCCCAGTAATGCCATACTTGGAATTGCTTGGACGACACTAGCTATACCTAAAATTGGCTTATTCAGTCTTTTAACATAGCTTGTAATTATCCCCAACGGAATTCCAATTATTATAGCTATACCAACAGCTATTGCCGTAAGTTTAATATGTTCAACTGATAATGTCATTATCTGATCTCTTGCTGTAAATATATAATTTGAAAATTCATTCATTTTATTTCACCTCTTCCGTATCTAAAAATTGACTACTTAGAGTTGTTACTAAACTACTTTTCGTAATTATTCCTTTTAAAACTCCCTCATCATCAATCACCGGAACTTGTCCTATTTTGTGTTCTTTTACAGTTTCAAGGATACCTATAATCGAATCATCTGGCTTTACATTTATGAATTTAGTATTCATTATTTCTTCTACAGGAATATTTCTATCAAATTTATTTTGTATTTCCTTGGCCGTAGTAATTCCCAAAAGATAGTTTTCTTTATCTATCACCATTAAACTATCAACTTTTGAACTTCTCATTTTTTCAATGCACCTTAACAACGATGTATTTTTAAAACAAGTAACAGGATGATCAATCATTATATCTTTAGCCCTTATAAATTCTGGCGATGACCATATTCTATTCTTTCCAATAAATTCGTTAACAAAATCATTAATAGGATTCTTAAGAATATTTTCTGGAGTATCATATTGTATAATCTCACCTTTATTCATTATACAAATCTTATCCGCTATCTTTATAGCTTCATCCATATCATGAGTTACAAAAACAATAGTTCTTTTTAATTTACTTTGCAAATCAATTAATTCCTCTTGAAGCTGAACTCTAGTAATTGGATCTAATGCACTAAACGGCTCATCCATTAAAATTATATCTGGATTAATTGCAAAAGCTCTTGCTACTCCAATCCTCTGTTGCTGTCCTCCACTTAATTCAGTTGGATATCTATCTAAAAACTCATTACCACTCAATCCAATCATGTCCATAAGTTCAATTGTTCTTTTCTCTATACTCCTTTTATCTAATTTTTCAATTCTAGGAATTATTTCAATATTTTCTCTAATTGTCATATGCGGAAACAATCCTGTTTGCTGTATAACATATCCAATATTTCGTCTAAGCTTTATTACATCCTTTGATGTAATATCTTCACCATTAATAAAGATTTGTCCTGATGTCGGTTTAATCAACCCATTTATCATTTTTAATGTTGTCGTCTTTCCGCATCCACTTGATCCTATGAAAGCAACAAGTTCCCCTTTATTTACCCTTAATGTTATGTCTTTAAGGATTGCTTTATTTTTGAAATCTTTGCGTATTTTTTTAAATTCTATCATAAATTACACTTCCTTCCTTTTAGCAACTTTATATAATATTATAAGTTGTTACTTTTCGCAGTTTAAGTGACAACTTAATTTTATCATCAAGTTGTCACTTTTGTCAAATACTACTCTGTTTTTACGAATTATTATGACCTTAAAATTACTAATAGCATCATCTATTTCTAAAAAATTATTTTTAAGTAATTTTAAAAGTAACAACATTAATTAAAAATATTATCTAATGTAGATTACTTTAGAAATACCCATGAAAAATTAAAACAGGTAAAATATTAATCATTTGAGTTATACAAATGGTTAGTATTTTACCTATTGCAAAATATATTAATAATTTATGGATATAAGAATTTAGTTACTTTTTCATAACAGCCTTCATTACCGATAAAGTAAAAAATATCATTTTCACGTAAAACGGCATATGGACCTGGTGACATTTCTAAGCATCCATTTCTCTTAATACATATTATTGTAGCTAGGGTATTATGCCAAAAATTAATTTCCGCTACATTTTTATCTATATATGGCGTTTCTTTTGTTATACGTATTTCAAATGGTATAAATGGATTTATTGCTTTAAACCTATCTGTTCTATCTAACAAATCTAAAATTCTATCTCTTAATATATCATATTCTTCTTTTTGATGTTCTAATTTATCAAGTATATCATTCCTTAAATCAGTAACAGTCTTTACGTCATTATGCTGTCTGATAAATTTTATAGCCTCTTCTGCTGATTTTATTATTACTCCGCTACCTTTATTTGCATCTACAATATCCATATCTGCAAGGATTGCTATAGCTCTTCTAGCTGTTTCCGCTGAAACTCCATATTGACTAGCAAGCACAGATCGTGCATATATTTTTTCACCTATATGATAATATCCAGTCGCTATTTTAGAAGCGATGTCTGCGGCAATTTGCTGATAAACAGGGCTTACTATTTTTATTTTTTTTTCCATTTTTTCTATCCTCTTATTAAAATTTAATTTAATTATCTTTGAAATTATTTTAAATACTTTCAAATGGTATTCTATCACATTTCTTTTGTTTTTGCTATAAAACTTCATATTATATACACTTCGAATTAAATTTAATATTTTTTTTCATAAACATAATAAACTCCCCCTTAATTACTGTTTCTAAATTTATTTCAATCCATACCATTAATTGACATAATCCGATTTATTTTATAAACTAATATATTATAGTATAGTTAGGGTGTGTATTTATAAATGGGAATTTCAAAATACTTAGAACAGGAATTATCAAAGAATCGTAGCATAAAGGA